>NBMY01000136.1 GCA_002212985.1 Sphingobacteriales bacterium TSM_CSS | reverse complement strand
AACACCATGAAAGGTTTGATTGGCAAAAAAATAGGAATGACCAGCTTTTTTGATGATTCGGGAAAGCAGGTAAATTGCACGGTTTTAGAAGTAGGTCCCTGTTACGTTACACAGGTTAAAACCCGCGAAACCGACGGATACAATGCAGTTCAACTGGGTTTTGGACAGCGTAAGGAGAAAAATACGCCCGCACCTTTGAAAGGACATTTTAAGAAGGCCGGTGTTGCTCCTGCACAAAAGGTGGTTGAATTTCGCAACTTTGACCTGGCGGCCAGCGTGGGCGATGCTCTGAACGTAAGCATTTTACAAGACGTTAAAAAGGTAAGCGTTGTGGGCACTTCCAAAGGTAAAGGTTTTCAGGGTGTTGTAAAGCGCCACGGCTTTTCGGGTGTTGGTATGCAAACCCACGGTCAGCATAACCGCTTGCGTGCACCCGGTTCTATCGGTTCCTGTTCATTTCCTTCGCGCGTGTTTAAAGGCATGCGTATGGCTGGAAAAATGGGTTCCGACAGGGTAAAAGTGCACAACCTGAAATTGGTTAAAATTCTGGAAGACAAAAACCTGGTCTTAGTGGGTGGTGCAGTACCCGGCGCTAACGGTTCTTTTATAATTATTGAAGCGAAATAGGTCATGAGAGTAGATATTCTGAACATAAACGGACAAAATACCGGAAGAACGGTTGAGCTACCCGATGCAGTATTTGGCGTAGAACCTAATGAGCATGTTATGTACCTTGCGGTAAAGCAATACCTGGCTGCCCAAAGACAAGGTACGCACAAGACCAAGGAAAAATGGGAAGTATCCCGCTCAACTCGTAAAATTAAACGCCAGAAAGGTACCGGCGGCGCCCGTGCCGGCAGTTTGAAAAACCCGATGTTTAAAGGCGGCGGAACCATTTTTGGTCCTAAACCCCGAAACTACAGTTTTAAACTTAACAAAAAAGTAAAAGCATTGGCCCGCAACTCGGCATTATCGGTTCTTGCCAAAGACAGCCGGGTAGTAGTAGTGGAAGATTTCAATTTTGACCTGCCCAAGACCAAGCAATATGTAAAAGTGCTTCAAAACCTTGGGCTGAGCGATAAAAAAACCTTATTGGTTTTGAATGAGGTGTCAAAAAACGTACATCTGTCGCTTCGCAACTTACCCAATGCTGCTATTGCCACAGCAAAACTGCTCAACACGTACAGCGTGCTCAATACACATACGCTTATTTTAAGCGAAAGTGCAGCCAAATCTTTTGTGGGCGCATAAACTAAATTAAAGCAATCAGCCAGTTAAAAAAAACAGTCATGTCCAGAGATATATTAATCAGGCCGTTGGTTACCGAAAAAACCTCGCGTTTAACCGAAAAGTTGCGCAAATACAGTTTTGCGGTGAATAAGAAGGCAAACAAGGTAGAAATTAAAAAAGCGATTGAAGCAATGTACGGTGTTACGGTAACAGACGTAAATACGGTAATTTTGCCTACCAAAAAACGCTCGCGGTTTACCAAAGGAGGTATTATTGAAGGCAAGACCAAGTCACTGAAGAAAGCGGTAATTACTGTATCTGAAAACGACACCATTGATTTTTACGCTGAAATTTAATCTGAAACACCATTCCTGAAACAATAAGGGTTCGAAGGATAACCGATAACTATCCGTTAATTTTATATGGCAACCAAGAAACTTAATCCGGTAACAGCAGGCACTCGCTTCAGAATAGCGAACGCTTTTGCGGAAATTACCACCGACAGACCTGAAAAGAGTTTGTTGGCAAAGAAAACGAATACTGGCGGACGAAACAGTTCAGGCAACCTGACGGTACGTCAGCGTGGTGGCGGGCACAAACGCCGCTATCGCATCATTGACTTTAAGCGCAATAAATACGGTATTCCTGCAACGGTAAAAACCATTGAATACGACCCCAACCGCAGTGCATTTATAGCTTTGCTTTTTTATGCAGATGGCGAAAAACGGTACATTATTGCCCCCGAAGGTTTGAAAGTTGGTCAGCAGGTATTATCGGGCGATACTGCCACCCCCGATGTAGGTAACTCAATGAAACTGCGGCTGGTACCTTTGGGTACGGTGGTGCATAATGTTGAGCTTACTCCCGGTAAAGGCGGTGTAATGGCGCGCAGCGCAGGAACTTATGCACAATTGGCAGCAAAAGATGGGAAATATGCTATTTTAAAACTGCCTTCAGGTGAGAGCCGCATGGTGTTGCTGGAATGTATCGCAACCATTGGTACAGTGTCAAACTCAGACCATAGCTTGGAGCGCCTTGGTAAAGCAGGCCGTAAGCGTTGGTTGGGCCGCAGACCAAGAGTACGTGGTGTGGCCATGAACCCCGTAGATCACCCGATGGGTGGTGGTGAAGGAAGGGCATCGGGCGGACACCCGCGCTCAAGAACCGGTTTGTATGCAAAAGGGCAGAAAACCCGCAATGTACACAAATCATCGTCAAAACTTATTATCAGTAACAGGAAGAAAAGTAAATAAGCGTTAATATGGCTCGTTCTCTGAAGAAAGGACCTTATATTCACCATAAGTTGCTTGAAAAAATTGAAGCAGCAAACAGTGGGAAAAAGAAATCGGTAATTAAAACCTGGTCACGTGCATCTATGATTATACCTGAATGCGTGGGCTTAACCTTTGCTGTACACAACGGCAACAAGTTCATACCGGTATATGTAACTGAAAATATGGTGGGTCATAAATTGGGTGAATTTGCCCCTACCCGCAACTTTAAAGGGCACGCAGCCAAGAAGAAATAGACCGCCTTAACAAAATTATTGCGAAAACAGAGTAAAAAATAAACCGGAAAATGGAAACCATTGCAAGGTTACGAAACTATCCCACTTCGCCCAGGAAAATGAGGCTGTTGGCAGATGTCATCAGGGGAAAAAGAGTTGAAGATGCATTGAAAGTGTTGAAGTTCTCACGCCAACATGCTTCGCGCCCGTTAGAGCAATTGTTGCTATCGGCAATTGCCAACCGGCAGAACAGTGAAATTGGATTTGAGGAAGGAACAGTCTTTGTGAAAGAAATAAAGGTAGATAGCGGTCGTATGCTGAAACGTTTTCGCCCGGCACCCCATGGAAGGGCGCATCGAATTAGGAAGCGTTCTAACCATATTACCATTGTGCTGGCTAAACTGGAAAACACAGCAACATCTGAGTAGTAAGCAAACCAAGACAAAGGAAGATAAACAAGAAATAAAACCGTTATGGGACAAAAAGTAAACCCTATTGCAAATAGGTTGGGATATATAAGGGGTTGGGATTCGAACTGGTTCTCAAACGCTTCTACCTTTCCCGATAAATTGCAAGAAGATGAGCAAATCAGGAATTATCTGAATGCACGTATTAATAAAGGCGGAATAGCGCGTATTGTAATTGAACGCACGCTGAAGAGAGTAACTATTACCATACACACTTCCCGTCCGGGTATTATTATTGGCAGAGGCGGCGGAGAGGTGGATCGCATTAAGGAAGAGTTGAAAAAACTGACCAATAAAGATGTTCAGATAAACATCTCTGAAATTCGGAATGCAGATTTGGATGCTAATATTGTAGCCGAAAATATTGCCAAGCAGATTGAATCGAGGGTGAATTACCGTCGGGCGGTAAAAATGTCAACGGGAACTACTATGCGAGCAGGCGCCGAAGGCATTAAAGTTCGGGTATCGGGTAGGTTGGGCGGCGCCGAAATGGCCCGCACCGAGGAGTTCAAAGAAGGGAAAACGCCTTTGCACACTTTCCGTTCCGATATTGACTATGCCATTAAGGAAGCTCAGACTGTTTATGGCAAAATTGGCGTAAAAGTTTGGATTTGCCGTGGCGAGGTATTGGTTAAACGCGATTTGGCACCTGCCCCTCCCGCAAAAGACAAAAAACGCAACCGTGGTGGCAGCGGGGGAGGAACTAACCGCAGAAAAGGATAAACCAACAAAATTAATAACGACTTATTCACAACAGTTCGGTTGAACTTTGGAAAATAAAAAGTAAAAGCGATGTTACAGCCTAAAAGAACGCGATACAGAAGAATACAAAAGGGCAGGATGCACGGCAATGATTACCGTGGTTTTTCGTTGGCCTTTGGTTCTTTCGGATTAAAGGCGCTGGAGAGCGAATGGATTACCAACCGCCAGATTGAATCGGCACGTCAGGCTCTTACGCGTTACATGAAAAGGGAAGGGAAGGTTTGGATTCGTATTTTTCCCGACAAATCCATAACCAAAAAGCCTTTGGAAGTGCGTATGGGTAAGGGCAAAGGTGCGCACGATTCGTGGGTAGCTGTTGTTCGCCCAGGAAGGATTATGTTTGAGATTGAAGGTGTGTCCTTGGAAATTGCCCAAGAAGCGCTTCGACTTGCATCTCAGAAACTTCCTATCAAAACGAAGTTTATTGTAAGACGCGATTTTCAACAATAAAATAACATTTTAAGTAGTTATGGCAAAAAAAGTGAAAATCAACCTGAAAGATCTTTCTACCGAGGAACTAATGGAGAAAGTGGGTGAGGAAAAACTGCGCTTGCAGAAGCTGCGTTTCAGCCATGCGGTTTCGCCGTTGGAGAATCCGAATGTTTTGAAAAGAGTTCGCCGGGATATTGCGCGAATTCATACAGAGTTGCGGGCACGGGAGTTAAGCACACAACCGGTAAAAGGATAATTGAAGTTTGTAAAAAAGTAAAATCAGCATAAGAATGACTGAGAGAAATCTGCGGAAGCAACGCGTTGGAGTAGTTTCCAGCAACAAAATGCAAAAAACTATTACCGTATTGGTAGAGCGAAAAGTAAAACACCCAATTTACGGTAAGTTTATTAAAAAGAGCAAGAAATACGCTGCACACGACGAGAAAAATGAGTGCAATATTGGCGACGTGGTACGCATTATGGAAACACGCCCGTTGAGCAAGCGTAAGTGCTGGCGTTTGGTTGAAATTATTGAAAGAGCAAAATAGTAAAGAGCCATGATACAGCAGGAAAGCCGACTCAGAGTTGCCGACAACAGCGGCGCCAAAGAAGTGTTGTGCATACGGGTTTTGGGTGGTTCGGGGAAACGTTATGCCTCCCTGGGCGATGAAATTGTAGTGAGTGTAAAAGATGCGCTCCCTTCGGGTAGTATTAAAGCCGGAGCAGTATCGAAAGCGGTGGTAATCCGCACCAAAAAACAAGTGCGCCGTAAAGATGGCAGCTACATCTCTTTTGATGACAATGCCGTTGTATTATTAACCAATTCGGGAGATTTGAGAGGTACCCGTATTTTTGGACCCGTTGCCCGCGAATTGCGCGACAGGGGGTTTACCAGAATTGCCTCTTTAGCACCGGAAGTTATTTAAGAACAGGAGATCAACAGATCCATTAATCGTAGAAAAACAGAGTCATGAGCAAGCAACAGCAGAAAGTGCTGCAAAAGCGCTTCAAGCCTAAATTCAAAATTAAAAAAGGCGATACCGTAAAGGTAATTTCCGGTGATGATAAAGGCGTTACCGGGCGTGTATTGGAAGTGAATACTAAAACCGGGCGCGCATTGGTGGAAGGGGTAAATCAGGTGGTAAAACATGCAAAACCCTCAGCCAAATATCCTAATGGCGGGATTATTGAATTGGAGGCGCCTATCAACATTTCTAAATTAATGTTGGTTGACCCCAAAACAGGGGCACCCACCCGCGTTGGACGTAAGGTGGTTGATGGCAAAATTATTCGTTACGCTAAAAAATCAGGGGAGGAATTAAGCTAATGAGCTACGAACCGAGACTTAAGAAGACTTATCTGGAAGAGGTAGTACCCAAGCTGAGAGAGCAATTTAACTACACTTCGATTATGCAGGTTCCCCGCTTGCTTAAAATATGCATTAATCAAGGTGTGGGTGGGGCTACTGCCGATAAGAAAATGATAGAAACGGCTGCCAATGAATTGTCTATCATTGCAGGGCAGAAGGCTGTGCCAACTCGTGCGCGGCTGTCAATATCCAATTTCAAGTTGCGCGAGGGAATGCCTATTGGAATTCGAACTACCCTTCGCGGCGAAAAGATGTGGGAATTTTTTGACCGCTTGGTAAGTGTTGCCCTTCCGCGGGTGCGCGACTTTCGCGGCGTAAACGATAAGAGTTTTGATGGGCGCGGAAATTATACACTGGGCATCACAGAGCAAATTATTTTTCCCGAAATTGAAATTGATAAAATTGCACGCATCAGTGGTATGGATATTACCTTTGTAACGTCTGCGGAAAGCGACCAAGAGGCTTATGCCCTGCTGATGGAGTTAGGAATGCCATTTAAGAACAAAAAAATTGACTAAACAATGTCTAAAATATCTATCATAGCCAGACAACTCAAACGGGAAAAGTTGGTTGCCAAGTACGCCGAGAAAAGAGCCAAGCTGAAAGCAGAAGGCAACTACGACGAATTGGATAAATTGCCACGCAACGCTTCGCCTGTAAGGCTTCGAAACCGTTGTAAACTAACCGGCCGCCCGCGTGCTTATATCCGGCATTTTGGCGTATCGAGGTTAAAATTCCGCGAGTTGGCTTCCTTTGGCAAAATTCCCGGCGTGCGCAAGGCAAGTTGGTAAAAAATCATTCATTTTTTCAGTTCATCATTTTGCAGTAAAACGCAGTAAATATACACAAGCAGTTATGTCAGCAGTAACCGACAGCATAGGCGATTATTTGACCCGGGTTCGAAATGCCATTATGGCACGCCATAGGGTGGTAGAAATTCCGGCATCGAACCTCAAAAAACATATTACTGAAATTTTATACCAGAAAGGGTATATTCATCGCTATAAGTTTGAAGAAACGCCCAACGGACAAGGGGTAATTAAAATTGCCTTGAAGTATGACCCATATACGCGGGAATCGGCAATCACCAAATTAACCCGATACAGCCGCCCTGGATTGCGCCAATATAAAGGCGCAGATGAATTACCGCGTGTAATGAATGGTTTGGGAGTAGCTATTGTATCTACCTCTAAAGGGGTGATGACCGATAAAGAAGCCAGAAGCCTGAATGTTGGCGGTGAAGTGTTATGTTTTGTTTACTAATTAATTTTTAAAGCGTACAGCATGTCTCGTATAGGTAAAATGCCGATTAGTCTGCCGAAGGGAGTAGATCTGAAATATGATAAATCGGCTTCTAAAGTAAGTGTAAAAGGACCGAAGGGTGAATTACACCAGAATATTGACCCCGATATTGAAGTAAAAATCGAGGACGGAACAGTAACCGTAACCAGGCCTACCGACCAGAAGCGCCATCGGGAAATGCATGGTTTATACCGCGCCTTGCTGAACAACATGGTTCTTGGTGTTTCTGAAGGGTATAAGAAACAATTGGAGTTGGTGGGTGTAGGTTACAGGGCAAGCAACCGCGGTCAGGTTTTGGAATTATCGCTTGGCTTTTCGCATCCTATCTATTTTGTTATACCCAAAGAGGTAAAATTATCAACCATTTCGGAAAAAGGACAGAATCCGACGGTTATTCTGGAGTCGAACGATAAGCAACTGCTTGGGCAAGTGGCGGCAAAAATCAGGGCGCTACGCAAACCCGAGCCTTACAAAGGTAAAGGTATCCGCTTTACAGGTGAGGAAATCAGAAGGAAAGCGGGTAAATCTGCCGGTAAAGGTGGCGGCAAGGGCAAGAAGTAATGCGCCTTCACACCTAAAACGAATTAATTCAACAATCATCATAATAGTTCTACGAGGCATATGGCATTCGATAAAGCATTGCGAAGACAGAAAATACGATACCGGATACGCAAAAAAGTATCGGGCACAAGTGCTACTCCGCGTTTGGCGGTATTCAGGAGCAACAAATTCACTTATTGTCAATTAATTGATGATGAGAATGGGGTAACGCTGGCATCGGCTTCCTCTAAAGAACCCGGAATAGCAACGCAAAAGGTAAATAAAGTAGCAGCTTCAAAGTTAACGGGTAAGCTGGCAGCCGAAAGGGCACTTGCAGCAGGTATTACTACTGTTGTATTTGACCGGGGCGGTTATTTGTACCACGGAAGGGTAAAAGCTGTTGCCGAAGGCGCGCGCGAAGGAGGTTTAACATTCTAAAAACATTGCAACACATGCATACCGATAAGAAAATAAAAGCTGCTGAAGCAGAAGTAAAGCACAAAGTAGTGGGTATTAATCGTGTAGCCAAAGTGACTAAAGGCGGGCGTACTTTCAGTTTTTCTGCCATAGTGGTGGTGGGCGATAACAACGGAGTAGTAGGTCAGGGTCTTGGAAAAGCTCGCGAAGTAACCGAGGCAATAGACAAAGGCAAAGAAGATGCAACCAAGAACATGGTGCGTGTACCGGTGAAAAACGGCTCTATACCCCATCCGCAGTTTGCCAAATACGGTGCTGCAAAAGTAATTATTAAACCTGCTTCAAAAGGTACGGGTGTAATTGCCGGCGGTGCTATGCGCGCAGTGTTGGAAAGTGCGGGCGTAACCGATGTAATTGCCAAGTCATTAGGCTCATCAAACCCGCACAATGTGGTAAAAGCAACAATCAAAGCACTTTCTTTGCTGCGCAATCCGATGGAAGTAGCCAAAAGGCGCTCGGTTACCGTAGAAAACGTATTCAACGGATAGTGAGGTAACCCTGCAATTACCAAACAAAGGAAAAAAAGAAGTTAAATAGCCATGAGCAAAATAAAAATTACAC
The DNA here is from genome assembly GCA_002212985.1 of Sphingobacteriales bacterium TSM_CSS. GTDB lineage: Bacteria > Bacteroidota > Bacteroidia > Chitinophagales > UBA2359 > UBA2359. Next base: position 47,570 of record NBMY01000136.1, on the reverse strand, counting down.
AAAAGCGAAGCGTTATAGATCAAACCAAAAGGCAAAAGCTAACTATGGTTGCTTTGGGTTTGAGGAAAATCAACCAAACGGTTGAGCACAACAATACCCCCCAAATTCAGGGGATGGTAGAAAAAGTAAAGCATTTGGTTAACGTTGAATACACAAGCTAAAATGATCACACTAAGCAACTTAAAACCTGCCGAGGGGTCGGTTCACAAAGAGAAAAGGATAGGCCGTGGCCAAGGTTCGGGACATGGAGGAACAAGTACGCGCGGACATAAAGGTGGTCAGTCGCGGTCGGGTTATTCAAGGAAGCGCAATTTTGAAGGTGGGCAGACCCCCATTCAGATGCGGGTACCCAAACGTGGTTTCAAGAATATTAACCGCATTACCTATACGGTTATTGACCTGTCTGCGCTTGAAGCCCTTGCTGCTAAACATAATTTAACCGACATAAACTATACAACACTACGCGAACTGCGTATTGTAAACCGCGATGAGCGGGTAAAAATATTGGCTAACGGAGAATTAATGCGTCCGCTTCATGTGTCTGTACATGCATTCAGCGCAGCTGCCAAAAAGGCTATTGAAGAAAAAGGCGGAACCGCTACAGTTGTTGAATAATATAAAGCACCTAAGCTAAAACAAAGGCGGTAAATAACATAGTAATTGCCAGCCAATCAAAATTCAAGTTGGAATGAGAAACTTACTTACTACAATTCGCAATATTCTCAAAATCGAAGATCTGCGCCAGCGTCTTTTTCTGACGGTTGCGCTGGTTTTCATTTATCGCTTGGGTTCTTATGTAGTGTTACCCGGTGTTGACCCCAATGGTCTAAGCGATTTGGCAAATTCCGGCAGTTCGGGTTTGCTGGGTTTGGTAAACATTTTTGTGGGAGGTTCATTTGGCAGGGCATCTATTTTTGCATTGGGCATTATGCCCTATATTTCGGCATCTATTGCCATGCAGTTGTTGACCCTGGCTATTCCCTATTTTCAAAAACTACAGAAAGAGGGTGAAAGCGGACGACGTAAAATAAACCAGACCACCCGCATTCTTACAATTGCTGTTACTGCATTTCAGGCGCTGGGTTATGTAACCTTCCTGCATTCTATTGCCTCCAGTGCCATTGTCATCGGGTCATTCCTGTTTACCATTTCTACCGTAGTAGTACTTACGGCAGGCACTGTATTTTGCATGTGGTTGGGTGAGAAAATTACCGATAAAGGTATTGGAAATGGTATTTCGCTGCTCATTGCAGTGGGTATTATGGCCCGATTGCCATTTGCATTAGCTGCCGAGTTGGAAGCAAAACTGGCAGCCGGTTCGGGTGGAGGTCTGGTTTTCTTTGTTATCGAAATGGCATTTTTGGTGGCTATTGTGTTTGGCACGATTATGTTGGTACAGGGAACCCGCCGTATTCCGGTTCAATATGCCAAACGCATTGTTGGCAATAGGCAGTATGGTGGCGTAAGGCAATTTATACCTTTAAAGATTAATGCAGCAGGTGTAATGCCAATTATCTTTGCACAAGCGCTCATGTTTATACCCTCTTTTGTGGCTACCTTTTTCCCCGATTCAGCCTTTATGCAAGGATTGCAGCGGGGTAATTTTTACCACTCATTCTGGTATAATTTCATTTTCTTCTTCATGATTATTCTGTTTACCTATTTTTATACTGCGTTGGTAATTAACCCTTCGCAAATGGCAGATGACATGAAGCGCAATAACGGATTTATTCCCGGCGTAAAACCCGGACGTAAAACAGCTGAGTTTATTGACGATGTATTATCTAAAATTACTCTGCCCGGCTCAATATTTCTAGGTATCATAGCTATTCTTCCGTCTTTTGCAACAGTTGCGGGCATAAACAGCCAATTCGCCAACTTTTTTGGCGGCACATCTTTGCTCATATTGGTTGGGGTAATGCTCGATACCTTACAGCAGGTAGAAAGCCACTTACTCATGCGCCACTACGACGGACTGCTGAAAGGCAATGCCCGTATTAAAGGCAGGCAGGCAGTAGGCGTTTACCAGCAATAAAAAAAACGGTAAGCAGCGACATGCTCTAACTATTACCATGAAGTTTCCCTGTCGGAAAAGAGAGGGAAACTTCGTTTTCATTTTAAGCATAGCAATTGTGAAAGCTAATTACTTACCCAAAGCCAGTTAAAAATCAGGAAAAGCAGTGTTGACCAACGCACATAAAATATACTATAAAACCAATGAGGAGGTAGAACTCATACGGCATAGTTGCTTGCTGGTAAGTCATACACATGCGGAAGTGGCAAAGCATATTCGGTCGGGTATAAAGACAATAGAACTTGACAGAATTGCCGAGCAGTTTATTCGCGACCATAAGGCCATACCTGGGTTTAAAGGCTATCGGAATTTTCCATATACGTTGTGTATTTCTGTTAATGAACAGGTGGTACATGGTATGCCGGGTAAATATGAATTGAAAAACGGTGACGTGGTATCTATAGATTGCGGCGTCATTGCCAATGGCTTTTATGGCGACTCAGCCTACACCTATTGTGTGGGCGAGGTAAAAGAAGAGGTGAAGAGGCTTTTGGTCATTACCAAGGAATCTTTGTATAAAGGAATTGAACAGGCATTTGAAGGAAACCGGCTGGGCGATATTAGTTTTGCCATTCAGCGGCACGTAGAAAGTAACGGCTATTCGGTAGTGCGGGAGTTGGTTGGACACGGAGTTGGACGCCAACTGCATGAAGCGCCCGAAGTACCCAATTACGGCAAGAGAGGACAGGGTGTAAAACTATTGGAAGGGCTGGTGTTGGCAATTGAACCTATGGTAAACATGGGAAAAAAGGAAGTTCGGCATCTTAATGACGGATGGACTGTTGTTACTGCCGACAAAAAACCTTCGGCACACTTTGAACATACGATTGCAATTGGTAAAAAAAGTGCTGATATATTATCAGATTTTGGGGTGATAGAAAAAAGTGTAAAAAATAACACCGAATTGAGTGCAATTAGTTAAAAATTTCAAAGAAAAGTGCGAACTTTGCAGACGCTTTTGCTAAAGGCATTATGCTAATGGCTTATATATGGATTTGGCTGTGCATAAATGTCTTTCAAGGCTCAAAATAACAATATGGCGAAACAGGATTTAATAAAACAAGACGGCGTAGTTGTAGAATCGTTGGGCAATGCAAAATTCAGGGTGCGGTTGGAAAACGGACATGAAATCATTACCCATATTGCCGGGAAAATGCGTATGCACTATATACGCATATTGCCGGGCGACAAGGTGGCCGTTGAAATGTCGCCGTATGATTTAACCAAAGGACGAATTACTTACCGTTACAAATAAGGTAGGTGCTAAACATAAACGCAAAATATCTCAGCAATGAAAGTGAGAACATCCATTAAGAAACGTACTGCCGACTGCAAAATTGTTAGGCGCAAGGGGCGTTTGTATGTAATTAACAAGAAAAATCCGAAGTTCAAACAAAGACAAGGTTAATATATGGCACGTATAGCAGGAGTTGACTTACCCCGTTTTAAGCAGTGCTTAATAGCATTGACTTATATTTATGGCATTGGTAACAGCCGGTCAAAAGAGATACTTGAGAAGTCGGATATTCCTTTGAATAAAAAAGTAAAAGACCTTAACGACGACGAAATTGTTCGGTTGCGTGCAACAATTACCGAATATCAGTTGGAAGGTGAATTGCGCTCTGAAGTTCAAATGAATATTAAGCGGTTAATGGATATAGGCTGCTACCGAGGAATTCGCCACAGAAAAGGCTTGCCATTAAGAGGGCAGCGCACCCGTACCAATGCACGTACCCGGAAAGGACGGAAAAAAACCGTTGCAGGAAAGAAAAAGGCAACAAAAAAATAACATTTCTTATGGACTTTTGTGCCATAGGAATGCCAATGCATCTAATCTCAAACTGCCCAAACGTTTTTGTGCAGCGGCGTAAATGTGCATAGACGAAAATTAACAATCATTTTAACAGTTATATTTATCAATTTGCGATATGGCAAAGGCTACAAAAAAGAAAATTGTAAAGAAACGAATAGTAAAGGTAGATGCCGATGGCAAAGCTTTTATTAAAGCCAGTTTTAACAACATTTTGGTTTCTTTTACCAACATGGCGGGGCAAGTAATATCTTGGTCTTCAGCAGGAAAGTCGGGCTTTCGCGGTTCTAAAAAGAATACACCGTATGCCGCCCAAGTGTCAGCAACCGATGCAGCAAAAACTGCTGCTGATGCCGGTTTAAAAAGGGTTGAAGTATTTGTAAAAGGACCCGGTTCGGGGCGCGAAGCTGCCATCAGGTCTATTACTACCTCGGGCATAGAAGTAACCATTATTCGCGATGTTACTCCTTTACCACACAACGGCTGTCGCCCTCCCAAAAGAAGAAGGGTGTAAACCGTTTGTCGGTTTTCATTACCGTTCATTTGTTTAAAATATCATTAAATTATATATGGCAAGGTACAGAGGTCCAGAAACAAAAATTGCACGTAAGTTCGGCGAAGCTATTTTCGGATACGACAAGGCATTCGAAAAACGCAACTATCCTCCCGGGCAACATGGTTTGGCCAAAAAACGCAAAGGCTCAGCAAAAGAATATGCCATACAGTTGCGCGAGAAGCAAAAAGCCAAATATACCTACGGTGTGTTGGAACGGCAGTTCAGAAAAACATTTGAAACAGCCAGCAGCAAACAGGGCATAACCGGTGCGGTTTTACTCCAATTGCTCGAGTCTCGTTTAGACAACGTAATTTACCGCTTCGGTTTGTCGCCCTCCAGAAGAGGCGCCCGCCAATTGGTTACACACGGGCATATAATGGTAAACGGTCAAAGTGTAAATATTCCGTCTTATCGGCTTTCTCCGGGCGATAAAATTACTGTTCGCCCCAAATCAAAAAATATGGAAAACTTCTCTGCTGCCGGAAGCGGGAAGAAATACCCTTGGTTGGACTGGAATCCCAGCTCACAGGAGGGTACCTTTATTGCTGTTCCGGAGCGCGAACAAATACCCGAGAATATTAACGAACAGCTAATTGTAGAGTTGTACTCCAAATAAATCTTTTTTTGGAGCACATTTGCAACTGCAAGACAAAATTGCAACTGCTTTTTGTTAAAGTGTGGTCGTTATATTTTCAATACAAAATAAATAATTAATCTATATATGGCACTCCTCGCATTTCAAAAGCCTGAAAAAATACATGCCCATAAAACTACCGAGTTTGAAGGGCTTTTTGAATTTCGCCCGCTTGAACCGGGTTTCGGTGCTACTATTGGCAATGCACTTCGCCGTGTGTTGTTGTCTTCTTTGGAAGGTTATGCCATCAATTGTGTAAAAATTGATGGGGTTGACCATGAATTTTCTACCATAGCCGGCGTAATTGAAGATGTTCCCGAAATTATTCTCAATCTGAAACAGGTTCGTTTCCGACGCATTGTAAAAGATGAAGAAGCAAAGGAAGAAAAAATATTTGTGTCAGTAGGCGGTAAAAACCAGTTGGTTGCCGGTGATATTGAAAAGCATACCACCTCTTTTAAAGTTACCAACTCCGATTTGGTAATCTGCAATATGGAAAGTTCTGTAAAATTAGATATTGAACTTACCATAACCAAAGGCCGAGGTTATATACCCGCCGACGAGAACAAGAAAAATAATCTGGTTCACGGCGAAATTCCCATTGACTCAATCTATACACCCATCAGAAATGTTCGGTACACGGTTGAAAATACCCGGGTTGAACAGAAAACCGACTTTGAAAAGCTGATTATTGAAATAAAAACCGATGGCACTATTCATCCGGAAGATGCAATTAAAGAATCGGCCCGTATCCTTATTCAGCATCTGATGCTGATATCTGACGAGCATATTACCTTTGATAGTATTTCGGACCTTGACGGCGATGTGGTGGATGAGCATATTTTACATATGCGCAAACTGCTTAAAACCCCATTAGAAGATATTGACCTTTCGGTGCGTGCCTACAACTGCCTTAAAGCCGCCAAAATTAACACGCTGGCAGAATTGGTGCAGTATGATACCAATGCACTCATAAAGTTCCGGAATTTCGGGAAAAAATCGCTCATGGAAATAGAAGCCCTCATTAATGAAAAAGGACTCTCCTTCGGCATGGATTTATCGAAATACAAACTGGACGAAGAATAGCCTTCATAACGCTGCATAGCGACAAACTTAACCAATTGATCATTTTAATACCTTTGACTGGCAATGCGACACGGAAAAAAAGTTAACCATTTAGGAAGAACATCGGCACATAGAAAGGCTTTGTTGTCTAATATGGCTACCTCGCTCATAAAACACAAACGTATCAGCACCACCCTGGCTAAAGCCAAAGCACTGCGAAAGTATGTTGAGCCACTGCTTACAAAAGCTAAAACCGATACTACTCACTCTCGACGTACAGTGTTCAGCTATCTTCAGGATAAAGAAGCAATAAAACTGCTTTTTGGTGATATTGCCGAAAAAATAGCAAACCGCCCCGGTGGTTATACCCGAATTTTGAAAACGGGTTTCCGCCTTGGTGATAATGCCGAAATGTGTTTTATTGAACTGGTGGATTATAACGACAGCCTTCTGAAATCGGGACAAAAAGACGCTAAAGAGAAAGGACAAGCCAGAAAACGCCGTACCCGCCGCGGAACCGGCAAAACTAAAACCGAAACGGCTGCTGCCCAATCTTAACCAAGGCAATCAACGCTGCTGCGCGGCAAGGGCTGCAACCCGCAAGTGGGAAATAAAAACGCACAAAAAAATTTGTGTACTAAAAAATTATACCTATCTTTGTAGCGCAAATGGAGGGGGCTGGTTAGTCCCCTCTTTTTGTTATATTTGACTGAGTGTGAGAGAAAACCCTTGTAAAGTAGTGAGCAAAATATGCCAGCAACATTCGGGCAAGGTGCAAAAGGTTTGTTTGGCGCATTGCAACAAATGCAGACATTTGCCAATGCCCTCCAACTGCTTAATGAAATAAGGTTTTTACTGCAGAAAATGAACTAAGTAACAACACTTGCCAACATAAACAAACAGGAATTGACACCGGTAGCCGAGAAAATAAGTGAGTGGGTAAACCTAAAATTTGAAAATACCCCCTGCTTTTTGATAGAAGTAAAATCATCGGGGCAAAATGCCAGAATACAGGTTTTGGTAGATTGCGACAGCGGCATAAGTATAGATGCCTGCGCACAACTAAGCCGCTATCTCGAACATCAATTGGAGCAGCATGACCTTGTTCCGGATAATTACATACTCGAAGTGTCATCGCCGGGGATAGGTTATCCGTTCAAATTTCAGCGGCAGTATGCAAAAAGTATTAACCGCCATATTGAAGTAACCCTGCACAATGGCGCCTCCGTAGAAGGCATTTTGCAGAATGTAACCGATACCGATATAACCATGGTAAAAAAATCGGGTAAAACCAATAAACCCAAACCCGGACAAAAATCAAAAGACGAAGAAATTTCAGTAACCCTGCCTTTCAGCGAAATTAAAACCGCAAAAGAAAAAATAGTATTTTAACACCATAAAGCAACCAAAATATGGCTGTAAACACCGGATTAATTGGCTCGTTTTCTGAGTTTAAAGATCTGAAAAATATTGACCGCCCAACTTTAATGAAAGTGCTGGACGATGTGTTCCGCACATTGCTCCGTAAAAAATACAACTCAGACGAGAACTTTGACATTATTGTTAACACCGATAAAGGCGACCTCGAAATTTGGCGTAAACGCGAGATAGTTCCGGATGGCGAAGTTACCGACTCCAACAAGCAAATAGCCTATTCGGAAGCCGTAAAAATTGAAGAGGACTTTGAAATAGGCGAAGAATTGTATGAGCAAATTAACCTCCTTGATTTTGGGCGCAGGGCAATTTTGTCGGCAAGGCAAACGCTCATGTCGCGCATTACCGAGTTGCAAAAAGACGAACTGTACCGTAAATACAGCGAGCGAATTGGCGAAATAGTGTCGGGAGAAGTATATCAGGTATGGCAAAAAGAACTGTTGGTGCTGGACGATGATGAAAATGAATTGATATTGCCTAAAAGCGAAATGATTCATGGCGACTTATACAAAAAGGGCGATGCTATCAGGGCAATTGTAAAAAAAGTGGAAATGCGCAACAGCACTACACCCCGAATTATATTATCTCGCACCTCTAACGGATTTCTGTCAAAATTGCTGGAACTGGAAGTGCCCGAAATTTTTGACAACATCATTCTTGTTAAACGCATTGCCCGCGAACCCGGCGAAAGAGCCAAAGTTGCCGTTGAATCTACCGACGACCGCATTGACCCCGTAGGCGCCTGTGTAGGTATGAAAGGCTCAAGAATACACGGCATTGTGCGCGAGCTGCGCAATGAAAATATTGATATCATTAACTTTACCAACAACACGCGCTTGTTCATTCAAAGAGCGCTTACCCCAGCCAAAGTCGTGTCAATTGAAGTAGATGAAACGGCTAAAAGAGCTTCGGTTTACCTTAAACCCGATCAGGTATCGCTGGCAATTGGCAAGGGCGGTATCAACATAAAATTGGCCAGCAAACTTACCGGTTACGAAATTGACGTTTACCGAGACGTGGAAGAAGAAGAATATGATATTGAACTGGATGAATTTTCTGACGAAATTGACGGTTGGATTATTGACGACCTGAAGCGCATAGGCTGTGATACCGCCCGAAGCGTGCTGGATATGCGTCCCGAAGATCTGGTGCGTCTTACAAATCTGGAAGAAGAAACCATACAGGAAGTTATCAGAATTCTGAAATCTGAATTTGACGACGAAGATTAATTACCGCTAAACCATCAACAAAACAACAACTATTGCCAACCTCAAAATAAATAATACCGCAAAGGAACTTTAAACAGCAAAAAAACGGTTGTAAGTGGTTAAATAACCAGTAGTACAGGCAAAAAGGCAACTTTTGGTAAAGCACCCAATAATATCTGCCGCTTGTTTTACCACAGACCCGTAAAAAAGTGATAACTTGCATTCAATTGCACAACACATAGCTCCGTTACAGGCACGGCACATAAAAACCTGAACAACAAACAAACACAGGCATTGAGAAAATGCCATTTATAACTAAAAGAAGTAAAGACATACATGTCTGAAGCACCAAAGGGATATAGGTTAGCAAAATTAGCCTTAGAAATTAATGTGGGGATTGAGATTATTATGGAACATCTCAAAAAGAAAAATATTGAGATAGACAGCAATCCCAACTCAAAAGTAAACGAGGAAGTGCGCCAACTGCTGTTGCGCGACTTTAAATCGGATATTGTTCTTAAAGAAAGAGCCGACCACATTCACCTTCGCAGCACCCGCAGCGATATTGAAATAGCCGAGGAAGAGAAAAAAATTGCTCCTGTGCAAAAAGAAGAGGTGGCAGAACTACCTTTAAGTAAAACTAATGAAGCAGTTGTTACAGAAACAACTGCCAAGGTAAAAGAACCTGTTGCAAAAACAGAACAGAAAACTCAGGTAACCGAAACATCCAAAACGGTTCTGCCCCCGCCGGTAAAAGAAAAAGAAACAGCCCCTGTTGAGGAAGAAAAAACACTGCCACCCCCGGCACCCGAAGAAACTGCCCCACCGCCCCCTCTGCTAAAAACAACCCAGGTTCAATTGCCCGCAGAAGAAAAACAGGCAGAAATTGAGCCGGAAAAAGAGAAAACAGAATTCCCGGAAACCCAGAGGATTGATCAGGATGATAAAATAACCCCTCCTGTTCAAAAAACCGAAATAGAAATAACCCCGCCCAAACACCCAATAGCCGAAAAGGAGCAGCCGGTAAAAGAGCAAAAGCAGGCAACAGAAATTACAGAATTGCCGCCAGTTGCCGAAAAACAAACAACAAAACCAAAAACCGAAGACAAAAAACACCATACCAAACCACCGGTAACTACCCCCGAAACCAAACCGCAGCAAAAAGAGAGAGAGCAAAAGGGCAAAAAATTGATTAAGCAAAAAGAAATTGCCCCCGAAAAAGAATTGCCCGAAGAGGTGATTGATTATCAGGAAACCAACAAAATAGTATTATTGGGACCCAAGGTAATAGGTAAAATTAACCTCGAAGAAATTAACAGCAAAACACGGCCCGATAAAAAGCCAATTAAAAAAGACAAAAAAGAAAACAATCGCCCCGAAAAGAAAAGCATCGAATCGAGTGCAAAACCTGAGGAAAGCAAACCGCGTGTAGTGCATGAAAAAACCGAATCGAAAGAGTCTGTTGAAAAACGAAAGAGGAAACGCATTGTAAAAAAAGTAGGTGCAGATTGGGTTCAAAAAGTAGATGCCGCGGGCAATAAAAAGGAAAAAGAACGCATTGAAAGCCCCGAACGCTCAAAATCCAAAGTACTGGTAAAGAAATCCGACTTGCCGGAAACCGGCGAGGTATCGGAAAAAGAAATTCAGGAAAAAATAAAATCTACCATGGCTCGGTTGGGCGGCAGTGCCGGTGGACCCAGCACCAAAAACGTGCGCGCCAAATTGCGCAAACAAAAACGCGAAACAGCAGCCATTAAGCGGGAAGCCGAAGAAATGACCGACAGCAAAACGCTGCAAGTTACCGAGTTTATTACAGCCAACGAATTGGCACAACTCATGAATGTGCCGGTAACCACCATTATTACTACCTGCTTTTCGCTTGGGTTGGTGGTTTCTATAAACCAACGCCTTGATGCCGAGGTTATTGAACTGCTGGCAGAGGAATTTGGCTATGATGTTGAGTTTGCCAGCATTACCGAACAAGATGAAGAAGAAGAAGCAGCCGAAGACCTGCCCGCCGACCTGGAAAGCCGCCCGCCTATCGTAACTATTATGGGTCACGTTGACCATGGTAAAACCTCCCTGCTCGACTATATTCGCACAGCCAATGTAGTAGCAGGCGAAGTAGGTGGTATTACCCAACATATTGGCGCTTACGAAGTAACTACCGACGACAATAAACAAATAACCTTCCTCGATACGCCCGGTCACGAAGCATTTACCGCCATGCGGGCCAGAGGTGCTAAAGTAACTGATATTGCCGTTATAGTAATTGCCGCCGATGATCAGGTAATGCCCCAAACAAAAGAAGCTATAAGCCATGCACAGGCAGCCGGCGTTCCTATGATTTTTGCCATTAACAAAGTAGATAAGCCCGATGCCAACCCCGATAAAATTCGCGAACAGCTTGCACAAATGAACCTGTTGGTGGAAGAATGGGGCGGGAAATACCAATGTCAGGAAATATCGGCTAAAAAGGGACTGAATATTGACCTTCTGCTTGAAAAAATCTTGTTCGAAGCCGAAATGCTCGACCTGAAAGCCAACCCTCACCGCAATGCAGTGGGTACGGTAATTGAAGCTTCGCTCGATAAAGGGCGGGGTTATGTAACTACTATACTGGTGCAAAACGGAACCCTGCACGTGGGCGATATGATGCTGGCCGGGCAGTACTTTGGTAAGGTAAAAGCTATGTTTAACGAGCGTGGCAGCCGCGTAAAAGAAGCCCCGCCCTCTACCCCCGTAATAGTGCTTGGTTTGAACGGCGCCCCGCAGGCAGGCGATAAAATAAAAGTAATGGACTCTGAACAAGACGCCAAAGAAATTGCCTACAAGCGACAGCAAATTTACCGCGAACAAATGCAGCGTACCAGCAAGCACATAACACTGGAAGAAATCGGACGCCGCCTTGCATTGGGCAACTTTAAGGAACTCAACCTCATTGTGAAAGGTGATGTGGACGGCTCTGTTGAAGCTCTTTGCGACTCGCTGCAACGCCTCTCTACCGAAGAAATACAGATACGCATTATTCATAAAGGCGTAGGAGCTATTACCGAATCTGATGTACTGTTGGCCAGCGCTTCCGATGCCATTGTGATAGGCTTTCAGGTGCGGCCTACTGCCAATGCAAGACGGCAGGCCGATCAGGAAAATATTGACATACGGCTTTATTCCATCATTTACAACGCCATTAACGAAATTCGCTCGGCAATGGAAGGTATGTTGGAGCCCACCGTTGAAGAACGCTTTGTTTGTAACGTTGAAGTGCGGGATGTGTTTAAAATTACCAAAGTGGGAACCGTTGCCGGTTGCTATGTAACCGAAGGTAAAATAAACCGCGATACCAAAGTGCGAATCATACGCGACGGCATAGTTGTTCACAGTGGCGAAATTTCATCCCTCAAACGTTTTAAAGACGATGTGAAAGAGGTAATACCCGGCATGGAATGCGGCATCTCTATCAAAAACTTTAATGACATTCGGTTGGGCGACATCATTGAAGGTTATGAAGAAGTACAAATTAAGCGTACCCTATAATGAACAGGTTTCTATTACCGGAACATAAAGCATTTACAAACGTAGTGGAGAGAAAGCATGGCTTTTTCCGATGCAGTTGTTTGTTGTATGCTATTAGCCCAAATAGCCGAACGACTTGTAAACAGGCAGTGGTGATAACTCAATTTCAGCTATAGCAAGCTGCCTTAAAAACAGTAACAATACAGTTCAAACACATGGAACACAACTTGCAAGCAAAACAAGCAAACTACCTTATACTTTTGGGATTGGTTTTGTTCCTGTTTGGACTGATTGTCGGGTTTTTTGTTCAGAACATGGTAAACCCCCGAATGGCACTCTCAGCACATTTAGAGGGCGTAATGAACGGAATGTTTTTAATGTTGCTGGGACTTATATGGAAACGATTGCTATTGTCAACAACATGGCTCAACATAACATTTGGGTTGGTAGTGTATGGCACTTTTGCAAATCTTGCAGCAGTAATAATGGCTGCTATTACCGGCTTTGGAAAAATGATGCCCATTGCAGGAGGAAAAGGAGGAGAAGGTATAACAGAAAGCGCAATTTCATTTCTGTTGATTTCGCTTGCCCTATGTATGCTAACCGTTTGTGTAATTGTAATAGTAGGTGTTTACAAAAAGATGAATCAAAACCCAAATGAAACCCCGAAATAATTTGGCTAAAATCCGCATATTTTAGGCGAAGGTTTTGCAATAGTTGTTAACAAACAGCATGTTGTAGAGATTTGCACAGTGAATTGGTGCTGCTACCAGTTTTTATGTTTTCAAAAACCCTCTGATACAAAGCCATACAGCCGTTTTGCTGTTGCTACACGGAATTGGAGTTATGAATGATAAAGGCACAAAATATAGGCACTCCATTAACTGAACAAAAATTCCACATCAGATTTACTCAGGTTTTTAATAAACCCTTTATCGGTACTGATGAGGTCGGCTGCAAGCAATTTCTTTTTTTGTTGCAGCGACAGTATTTTTTCCTCTACGGTATCTTTGCAAATCATTTTATAGGCAAAAACGTGGTTGGTTTGCCCAATGCGGTGGGTGCGATCTATGGCTTGCTGCTCTACGGCGGGGTTCCACCATGGGTCTATTAAAAACACATAATCGGCTGCGGTAAGGTTTAACCCCATGCCGCCGGCTTTCAAACTAACCAAAAATACCCGGCAATCGGGCTGGGTTTGAAATTTTCTTACTTCTTCTTCTCGTTCTGCAGGGGAAGTGCTGCCATCTAAATAGGCATAAGCAATTTTATGGGCTTTTAACTGTTTGCGCACCAGCGCCAGCATCATTAAAAACTGCGAGAAAATTAAAATTTTGTGCTTGCCGGTTCTTTCGGTAATATGCGCCATTAGTTCTTTGAGTTTTACCGATTCGTGCCCGTAATCTTCGGCATCTTTGAGCAGGGCTGGCGAGTCGCAAATTTGGCGCAGTTTCATTAACCCTTCCAAAATGAACATGCCAGCTTTCGACATGCCCGATTCGTTAATCCTATCCAGAATTTTAAACCGGTACATGTCTCTGAATGCTTCATACACCTTGCGCTGTTCGGCGCCCATTTCGCAATACAAAATGGTTTCGGTTTTTTCGGGCAAATCTTTGGCAACCAGTTCTTTGGTTCGGCGCAAGATAAAGGGGTACACAATTCGTTTCAGTTCTGCAACGCGCTCCTGGTCATTGTGTTTGTCAATGGGGTTGGCATATTGTTCTTTAAAAAACTCTATACTGCCCAACATGCCGGGGTTTAAAAAGTTGAGCTGCGCATAAAGGTCAAAGGTATTGTTTTCTATGGGTGTACCGGTAAGCGCCAGCCGGTTATGTGAGTTTAGCAGTCGCACAGCTTTGTAGCGCTTGGTTTCGGGGTTTTTAACAGACTGCGATTCGTCAAGAATCACATAGTGAAAGGTAAATTTTATAAACTTTTCAATATCCGATGCCAGAGTTCCGTAAGAGGTAATAATGATGTCGTATTTCTTAAAACTGTCTATGCTGGTTTTGTGCCTGTCGGGGCCATGGTAGCGCAGCAGGGTAAGCGAGTGGCAAAATTTTTCAATTTCGGCTTCCCAGTTAAAAATGAGCGAGGTTGGCACTACTACCAAACTTGTGCCGGACTGTTTTTGCTGTTTTAAATGTTGCAAAAAGGTGAGTATCTGAAGTGTTTTACCCAACCCCATATCATCGGCCAAGCAGCCGCCCCACCTGAATTCGTTTAGAAAATTGAGCCAGTTAAAGCCCGATTTCTGATAAGGCCGTAATTCGGCTTTAATTTGCCGAGGTATGGTTATGTTTTGTATTTTGTCAAAATTTCTTAACTTATTTCTTTTTTCTGCCAGTTCCTTCAACACGTTGGCTTCCTTTATTTCGTCATACAATTGGTCAACAATATTGAAATGAACTTTTGAAAGGTGCAAGTTATTTTTACCTTTTGTATCGGACAGTTTAAATAGGGCGGCATACTTTTGCAGCCATTCTTGCGGCAAAATGCCCAATGAACCATCTTCGAGTTTTATAAAATTATCCTTTTTAATAATGGCTTTTTGCACATCTTTAAGTGAAACGCTTATATCGCCAAACTCAACGCTGGCCTGCAAATCGAACCAGTCAATGCCGGAGCTGACTTTGTTAAAAGTGAGTTTGGGTTTGTGAAGGTTGAAATGGAATTTGGATAATTGTTTAAACCCGAACACCTCAATTTGCCGGTTTTTTACCTGCTCAAAGCAGTTTAAAAACCAGTTGTCCATCATTACATCGTTGTAGTGAATGTAGAAGTACAGTCCCTCGGTTTCGGGCAGTTGTTCGGCAAAAGAAGGGTGCAGGTGCATTATAAAATCTCGCAATTCGGTTTCATATTCGCGGTTCCGAACGAGGCGAATCAATTGCCCGTTTTGCACCAAAATTATGTCGGACCCGTTGTTGGGTTCTGTTTGCGTATCGTTGTAGCTGATAATGGGTTGTAAAATAAGGTATTCCTCAGATTCTTTGAGGTAGAGTTGCGCCCGGGGTTCAATTTGTACATCTGAATAATTGAGGGGTATTTGGCTGATTACCTCAAAGTGGTTTTGCAGGGGCAAAATTACGTTGTTGAGCAGTGTAGGAAAGTTGGAGCTTTTTACCTTTACCACTGGTTTTTGGACAAAGGAATTAAAAATTTCGGGCTGGTTGTGGTTATCTACCAGGTAAAGGGCATTGTTAATTTGTAGCATAATGCCGTTTGCCGTTGATTTTGCATGTTGAAGGGGTATTGTTGCAGTATCGGTTTTAAGGAAAGTGCTGAGTTCAATAAAACCATTTTTTTCAGAAACGCTAAAACAAACAGTTGCTTTGGTACCTTTTATTTCAATGGGGGCAATGGTGTTAATGGAAAGGTGGTTGGTGTGGAGAGCGGAGTAGGTAATTTTGTCTTCGAGCAGTTGAAACAACGCCCTCACTTTCTGGTTCACATATTGCCAAAAAGCGGTTGTTTGCGCACTGTCCATGTCTTCGGGTTTTAGGGGCGCACTAAGAGTGTAGTACCATACGTTAACTTTAGGTGTTACCCGTAACTTGGTGCGGGCATAGTTGTATAGTTCGGTAAACGAAAGCTCTTTACAAAGCTGAATAATTTGGTAATCGTTTTCAGAAAATTTGGGCATTTCTTTAAATTCAATATTGCCCGATACATTGAGTATAGTGGTTACGTGCGAGACAAGCGCGGTTTCGGAAGCGTTTAATTTACCAAGTATAGGGGTTATGGAAAAGTATGGCAAATCGGTGGTTCTGGTAAAATTAAACAGGTATGCAATGCCATATTTTGCTGTGTTTTGCTGTGTTTTTTCTAAATCGGTTTTATTTTTACCCTGCCCCGAAATACCTATGTTAATTGTTTTGTTTTGGGGACTTATTTGTAGTTCGGTCTTTACAAACCTATTCAAATCTTTAATTGGGGTTATGGAGGGGTCAAGCACTTTCAACACAGGTTTATCGCCTTCCATGGTAAAGTCAAACAATCCGCTAAGGTCGTCTGTAAGAGAAAAGCCGTATTCTGACAGCAATTGGTTTTTGTAGTCGGTCCAGTCTTTCATTAATTCAAATGCCCTTTCGCCATTCTTGTTTTTAAGTTGCAGCAACACGCAGGCGCGGTGCAGACACATGCTTTCAGCGCCTTCGGGGCAGGAGCATGAGGAGTAAAATTGCTTGGCGCCTACTTTTTTTATAAAAATATCAAATTTTTCATTTTTATAAATAATTGTAGCAGTGGCAGCTTGATTAAAATCGGTCGTTATTTGTGCCCTGTTGGCATAGGCCAGTTGCCTTGCTTTGGGCCAATCTTCGCTGTTAAGATGTCGTTTTATAACAGTTTCTTCTATATTAGTCATTTTAAGCAATTGCGTACCGGCTGGTATAGCTTCTGCTTGCATCTGGGCTTCTTCGGCACCCAAGTTTGCTAATTTTTGGCTTAAAGCAAAAAGCGCTGCACTGCCGTGCTTACATATATCCTGCCAATCTGCTGCGGGGCAGGTGCAACTTACATGCAGGTTATCTTCATCATTAAAATCGGTTATTTCTACTTTGTAAAATTTGTTGTAATAGGTTTCGCTTTCAACCTTCAGGGAGGCTTTGAAATTTACCAAATCCAATTTTTTAATAACGCATAAATCGTGTTCAAAAATAGATTTACCTTTTGAACGCGTTTTTAATGCAATCAGTTTGGTCATAAAATTGCCTATTTTTTTAATTAAATCTGCGCTATTGACTGCCACGGCATCGTTTTTTTAATAAATATTACCAAATCTGCACCCCGTCAAACTTGGGCAATTTTGCAAAAATACAATAATTTGTCCGCTTAAAAAAGGAACATGTTGAACAGTCATGTAAAAATTTAGAATAGCCGTGTTCTTAAGCAATAAGCAACTGCCTTGCCTAAGCCAAAAATAGCGCTGCCGCGGCCCGGCAAAGCAGGCAGCGGCAGCGCTACAATTTTTTTACAAAAAAGAAATCGTTTTAGTTGCGTCCGTTCATCCAGTTTTTAAGGAAAGACATGCCCAAAGATGCTACATCGTCAAACACGTTACCGTCGTTGTTGCGGTCGAGTAGTTTGCCGATAAGTCCCATATTTTTGGGGTCGGTGCGTTGTACATCTTGAACCGAGGCATTTAAAAACTGCGATAAACCCTGTTGGGTTAACCCTTGCGACCGTTGTTGCTGCCCCAGTAAACCCATAACCATTGGCGCTGCAATTTGCATGAGGTTTTGGGCAGTGCTTGTATCAATGCCGGTGTTTTTGCTTACAAACTCGGCTATCTGCCCCATTTGGTTGCCAAAAACATGTCCCAAAATGCCTGCGCCGGGGCCTTGCGAAAAATTACCCAAAAAACCCATCAGGTTGTTCATAATGCTGCCGTCGTGGTCTTGTTCTACTGCGTTGTACAAAGAACTGGCGCCTTCTTCGTTGGCAGAGTTGTTGGCTAAAGCGGTGGCAATAACCGGTAAAAACTGGCTAAGGGCAAGTTGGGTGGTTCCTTTGTCTAAGCCAAGTTGTTGCCCAATCATTTCGGCGGTATCACCACTAAACTGCTGTGTGAGCAAATCTACAAAATTAAGGTTGTTCATTTTTGTTTTTAAGTTGATGTTTTACAAGATTCAGGTTTTTAAGCAGCAATTCATGTTTATACATTTGCTGCGTAAAGCGGGCAACCTGTTTATGTTGCCTTTACATTATGACGCAAAAAACGCAAAAAGTAACCGTTGCAATTCTTCTTTTTTGCAGGGTAGTTATTTTACTACCAACTTAGCGCTTATTGTTTGCAGATCTCCGTTAATACGCACCATGTACATGCCTGCCGTAAGGCGGCTAATGTCTAAGGTTGTTTGCAGCACACAATCGGCGGTGTTGCCGCCTTGGGTTTGCAATACCAGTTTACCCGTTACGTCAAACAAGCAAATGTTGTTTTGTCCGCCGGTATTGGCAAATTGCAGGGTTACGTTATTGGTGGCCGGTACGGGGCTTATTAGTATGCCTTGCGGCAAGTTGTTGTTTCCTGACCGGGTAATGCTTACTATGCCTAAATTGCGGGTACTGCCGCCAACATCGGTTTGGGTAAGGCGGTAGTACAACGGTGCGCAAGAGGTATAACGGTCTAAATACTGGTAATTTTGCCCCGTAATGGAAGTGCCGGCCGCATCAATTTGCATAATTTTGGTAAAGTTTTGCCCGTCGGCAGAGCGCCACAAAGTATAAAAATCATTGTCGGTTTCGGTGGCGGTAGCCCAGGTTAGCAGGCTGCCTTCGTCAACGGCTTTACCGGTAAAATACAACAGTTCAACCGGTGTTTTGGTGCAGAAAAAGTCTTCAGAGGCAAAGGCAACATCGCAATCGGTTATATCAGAAACTTCGAATAAATACGTGGTGGTTGAACCTTCGGGAAAAACAATTTCCATAGAAGTCCCAATTGTCATATTCCCGAAAAAGTCGCCCATGATGGTATATTCCGATGCGGCATCATAGCCCGGATAACCACCTTGCGGAGCAATAACCACGTGGTAGTCGCCCGTTAACCAGTCGCAGTATTCATCAACTTCTAAGGTAATGGGCGCCAGGAAAACTACCGGCGTTCCGGCGGCAATATCAATACAGGGGTCGGAAAGCAGCGGGCCGCCGTTGCCATCGGGTAAAGAAGCCACTGCCGAAATGTAGTAGGTGTTATAATATTCGGCTCCGTTCAATTGGCCAAAATCAAAAGTGCCGGTGGTATTTTGTGCCAGAACGGTTCCGGCGGTTTCTCCTGCATTGGTATGTAAAATGTAGTACAAACCTTGCCCTTCTTCCAGTATTTCATCGCCAAAGTTGGTAATGGTTACCTGTTGATTGCTGCAAACTATTTGTAAATCAGCGGGCATGGTTCCGGCTTCGGCTGCCGATACCACCACGTCTGCCGATGCAGTGGCGTTGCAACCGGTTTCGCCTACTGTATAAGAAACAGTGTAAATGCCTGGCGTTAACCCGATGGGCGAAAAAATACCCGTTGCGGGGTCAATGCCTGTACCGCTCCAGCTGCCGCCGGGAGTTACCGGCTCAAAAATAGCGGGGCCTGCTCCCTGGCAGAAGTTAAAGGAGGTAAACGCCGGGTTCGGCGGGGCAATAACGGTAACGGTTTGTACCGATGCGTTAGGGCAGCCGTTAACCTCTACCGTAAGGTTAATGTTAATGGGCGTATTGAGCAAGGACTGAGGCACCGAAGCCGGCGTAAACACATTGCCCGATACGGCGGTGCCGGTAATAACAGCTCCTTCGGTTGTGGGTACAAGGGTAACGGCCGCATCGGTAATACAGTAAATATTACCGTTAACAGGTACGCCGTTTTGGTCGGTAAACGAGGGATCGGGTAGGCCGTTTACCGTTACCGTAGTGGTGGCAGTAGAAGTACAAGTGGGTATAGTGCCTACGGTATAAGTAACAGTATAGGCTCCCGGCGCCAGTCCGGCAGGATTAAAGAGGCCGGTGGCGGGGTTTACCACGCCCGTTCCGCTCCAGGTTCCGCCCGGTAAAGATGCACTAAGCAGGGCGGGAGAGTCGCCGGGGCAGAAGTTTAGCGGGGTTAGCGTTACTTCCTGCTCGCCAAGGATAACCACGGTTTGGGTAGTTTCATCGGAGCCGTTGCAAGTGCCGGGGTTTACGGCCAGCAGGGTTACGGTGTAGGTGCCGGGTTCGGCAAAGGTATGGGTAGGGCTAACTTCGGTAGAGGTGGCACTGCCATCGCCAAAGTTCCAGGTGTATTCCAGTGCGTTGGTACTGGTATTGCTAAAGGCAACGGTATAGGGTGCGCAGCCCGGCGGTGGCAAGGTAAATTCGGCAACGGTGGGCGCTACTTCAAAGGCAAATTTAAGGCAACCCAGATTGCAGTTGGTAGAGTTGTTGGTGTTTGACCATGCACCGGGCGTGGTAGGAAATAAATCGGAACTGCCGCAGCCGGCGCAAACGGCCTGGTAAATAATACCCTGTTTGTCGAAACGGCTGGTGCCGCCGTCAACGTGTTCGCCGGTGCCGCTGGGCGAGCCGAAAAAGGTGGCATAAATAAGGGTGGAGGCGTTGGGACCCAGAACAATAAAGTAATAGTCGCTGCCATCGGTAGCACTGTCATAAGCATCGGGGGTAACGGGTAGGCCGTTGGTGGTAGAGCCGGGCGATGAGCCGTTTACATTTCCGCCCCAGCCCGAAACGTAAATCTGGTAACAATTGTCAACAAGAAAGGCGCTGGGCGAAATGTTGGGCGAGCCGTTGCCGTTGCCAAACGTGGTTGACCACAGCGAGGTGCTCAGGTCGTTGCTGAGTTTTTGCAGGTATTGGCCGCTGTTGGGGTTGCTGTACACACCGGGCGAAATGGGATAAATGCCGGCGGTTTGCCCTACGGTGTAAACGTTTAACTCTTCATCAATATCTATGAAGAATGATTGGTCGTACATAGGAGTTCCCAAATAAGTTGATGCCAGCAGCGTAGAGCCATCGGTACTTATTTTGGCAAGCCAGGCATCGCAGGTTCCGCCGTTGTAAGTGGCATCGTAAGCGCCGGGCACTATCGGAAAATTGTTGCTGTTGGTTCCGCCGCACACGTACAGGGTTTCACTATCGTCCATTTTTAGTGAGTAAGCGGCATCGTCGGAGGTGCCGCCTAAGTAGGTTCCCCAAATCATGTTGGTAAGCGAGGGGTTCAGTTTAATGAGGCAGGCATCTTGCCCGCCAATGGCAAACTCTGAAATTACGCCTTCGGTAGCCGGAAAATCGGGCGAGTTGGTGCTGGAGGCCAAGTAAATATTGCCGCCGGCGTCAATAAACACTTCGCCGCGGGCTTCGTCGGCATAGTTTCTTTTAAGGGCGGTAGAGAGGTTTAACCCGTCGTTGCCTACGCCGCCAATATAGGTAGAACCCACCAGTGCGCTGCCATCGGCATTAAATTTAGAAACTATAATATCGGAGCCCGGGCCACTTTGGTAGGGCATGGAGTTAAAGGTTACCGGAAAACCGCCATTAAAAGAGTCATCGAAACAACCGGGCGTGGTAGGAAAGTTAACCGAGCCGGTGGTTCCGTAAACAATGAGTTCGTTTTGTGGCGAAACAATCATACTTTGAGGTATTTCGGTACTGGCCGAGCCGCCTAAGTAAGTAGAGTAAATGAGGTTAGAGCCATCGGGGGTAAATTTGGAAACGCTGATGTCGATAAAGAAGGGCCCTACGGGGTCGCCGCCCGCAAAATTTATCTGAAATGCACCGGTAGTGGTGGGGTAACCCACCCCGAAAGCTGCGCCGCCGGCATAAAGATGCCCCGTGTTGTCGTAGGTGGCGGTAAAGCCCCAGTTATCGGAGGTGGCGCCGGTGTAGGTTGAAAAGATGAGGGTGGGGTCAATAATCAGTTCTTCGGAGGTATCATAACCGTCGGGCATGTTAAAGGTAACCGTATTGCCCGATACGCTGAAAAAGCAAGGCACCTGCGTAAGTTGCCCGTTAATATACTGATAGGCATAGGGCTGCTGTTCAATAATGGTGTTGACCGAAGTAAGCATGTGCAAATTGCCGTTTTGCACAAAAAGCCCGTCGAGTCCATCGTACACCAATTGAATTTGCGAGGCATTGGCGCCGGGCGCTACAATATAATCGTATTTAACATGTCCGCCATCGCCGTAAAAACGCAGGTCAATGCCGTTGTACAGGTTGTAATAATCAATTTGCTGGTATAAACCCACATGCGATTTCCATTTGGAGGGATCTTTATCAATAAAATAGTTTCGGTAAGCATCGGAATTGCAGGTTGCCTGCGGAGCTGTTGGAAGGTTGATATCGCCGCCAAAATGTACCTGAAAAGCATGGCAGTGCAGCACAAAATCCGATATATCCAAATCGGGGTTGTGGTGGGCATCGTGCAGGTAGTCCATGTCGGCCGGGTTAACCAGCACATAGGTAAGTTTGTCGCTTTCCAGAAACAGTCGGGCAGCGTTTAACTCCACCTGATATTTAATATTATCGTTCCACTGCCCCTTGTTTTCAATGAAGTAGAGGTAGGTTTCGGGCAATTGGCCGGGTTCGCAGGCCATTGCTTTAAACGGAAACTGCAAGCAAACTGCCATTAGCAGAAAAGCGGTAAAAACAAGTAACTTTTTCATAATAACACAAGGTATGTAAAAGTGATAAATTGACCGGCTGCCGCCCCGTTTGTCATGATTTTGTTATAAAACGGGTAAAACAGGTGTGCAAATTACAACTTTATGCTGTGAATTGCACTTTTTGGCATCGGGTTTTGCTTTTTTTTCTTTCATAAAGTGTATGGTTTCAAGCCCTTTTTGGTCACAAATTGCAATTTTTATTTCCGTCTTGCATAAAATGTAGATTTACCCTGCCAACAACGGAGCAAATTGAACAAACTTTGCTATATTTGCCGCCACATCATTGCAATTTTCTGCAAAACATGAACAAATACACGGCCACCTGGCGCAACCTGCTCGAAATACAAGCCTTTGGCGTATGCACCTATCTTGGCGAAAAAATGGGCATTCCCATTCGCCATATCAGGTTGTTTTTTGTATATGCGTCTTTTATAACTATGGGTTCGCCTTTGCTGGCGTATATGGGCCTGGCATTTTTGCTCAACCTGCGCAACTACCTTCGCAGCAGTAAAAAACTGCTCAGTAACTTGTAAGTTAGGGCTGCTGTAATTCTTTTGTATAAAGGTTTTACTTATGTTTACCGGGTGCCGAGTTGCCGGCGTCGAGTACATATTTCCACGTGCCGTTTGACTGTTTTTTCCAGATAGAAACATAATACCCGTAAAGAGTAGTGTCTTTTTGGGCAAATTCCCATTGCCCGAAGGTGTAACCCATATCACCCGATGCAGCTATATCTGCTTTTATGGGTTCCCATTTTAACTGTTTGGCAGTTGCTGCACCGGGCGAGGCATCAAAAAATGCTTTCAGTTCGGTTTTGCCTACTTGCGGAAACTTGCCTTCGTTCATTCTTATGGCTTCATCTGCTGCATAGTACAAAAAAGCCGATTTCATACCCTGTTGTCCGCACATTTTGCTAAAAGCGCGGTCGGTATCGAGCAATTCTGCTTTAGCTTTTTTCAAATCAATAGTTGGTACAGTTTTTTTGCTGCACGAAACCGCCGGTAATAGCAGCACGGCACAAAGCAGAACAATAATAGAAGTTTTAAACATAGCAGAGATTTAATTTAGGTAGCCACACATAAACGTTGGCGCTTGCAAGATACAAAGAATTTTTACACAGCAGGTTTTTGGGGCAGAGGATTTTGTGAGGTTTCAGCCACTTTGCCCTATGGATTTCAGGGTGCGTAATACCGGTTTAACTCTTCAAAAAAAGTCAGTTTTGTGTTTTATTCTCTTACGGGAAAATCTTTTCGGGCAGCCAGTTCTCCCACATTCATAAGCAGCGGAAGTTTGCCGCCGTAGGTTTCGCCCAGCAATTCGGGGGTAAAAACATCCTCTTTAGGGCCGGCAGCCACCAATCGGGTATTGAGCATAATTACCCAATCGAAATACGATTTTGCCGATTGCAAGTCGTGGTGAACCACCAATATAGTTTTACCCTCTTTACGCATGGTCAGCAGCAGGTCTAAAATGGCTTTTTCTGTCGTGGCATCAACGCCTGCAAAGGGTTCGTCCATAAAATAGAGGTCGGCTTCCTGTGCCAGAGAACGTGCAATAAACACCCGCTGCTGCTGCCCGCCCGAAAGTTGCGAAATCTGTCGGCCGGTATAGGCTTCCATACCTACTTTTTTAAGGCTGTCGAGGGCTATTTGGCGGTCGGCTTTGGTGAGGCGGCTCAGCAGGCTGCGTTTGCCGTATCTTCCCATAAGCACCACGTCCATAACGCTTGCCGGAAAGTCCCAGTCAACCGATTCGCGTTGAGGTACGTAGCTTACGCGGTTGCGCACACTGTCTAAGCTTTGGTTAAACAACTTTACATACCCGCTGCTGGCCGGTATAAGCTGCATCATAGCCTTTATAAGCGTAGATTTACCGGCCCCGTTTGGGCCTACAATTCCTGCCAGGGTGCCGCCCGGAATAGAAAAATCAACACTCCACAACGCGGGTTTTTTGTTGTACATAACGGTAAGGTCATGTACTTCAACCGCCGGGTTATCTGCCTGTAGTATCATAAGTACCGGTATTTGCGCATAAAGTTAGGGTAAGTTGCATGAAATACGGCAATTTACCCTCTAAAGTTTACATAAGAAGCAGCCCGCCCCGGTGCAAGGAGTTTTCAGTTTGTTAATGTTACCGTAATGTTGCTTGAACTTTGTACCTTTGTTAACTGTATTTTTTCCAACAAAACAATATTGCAGTTACAACAGGTTTTTCGCATTTGCTTTTACAACACAACAAACACACTAACAGGTATGAATCGGAAAAAACCAAACATTAAAAATCCTAACGGAAAATTAGGAATACTTACGCCCGGCATGGGTGCCGTGGCCACTACTTTCATAGCCGGCGTTATAGCAGCCCGAAAAGGCATTGCGCTGCCTATTGGCTCGCTTACTCAAATGGGTGTTATCAGGCTGGGTAAACGCACCGACGGACGAAGCCCGCTCATTAAAGACTTTGTTCCACTTGCCAACCTTAACGATATTGTTTTTGGCGGTTGGGATGTATATGCCGATGATGTATATCATGCCGCCCTTGAAGCACAAGTATTAGACGAACGGCTGATAACACAACTTAAAGACGAATTGCAGCAAATTAAACCGATGACTGCCGTTTTTGACAAAACCTATGTGCGCAACCTCAGCGGCACCAATGTAAAAAAAGGCACCAGCAAAATGGATTTGGCAAACCAGTTAATGGAAGACATTCGTCGCTTTAAAAAAGAAAACAACTGCGACCGACTGGTAATGGTGTGGTGTGCATCTACCGAAGCCTATATTGAAACCAGTGAAATACATCAGACCTTAGAGTCCTTTGAAACAGGGCTGCGAACCAATGATGAACGCATAGCTCCCAGCATGATTTATGCTTATGCCGCCCTTAAAACAGGCGTTCCATTTGCCAACGGCGCCCCCAACCTTACCTGCGATATACCGGCTTTGGTAGAATTGTCGCACCATACCAAGATGCCCATAGGAGGTAAAGATTTTAAAACCGGTCAAACCCTTATGAAAACCATTGTAGCGCCCGGCCTGCACGCCCGCGCTTTGGGCCTGCGGGGGTGGTTTTCGAGCAATATTTTGGGCAATCGCGATGGTGCCGTATTAGATGCTCCTGAAAACTTCAAAACCAAGGAGGTCTCGAAAGGCAACGTGCTGGACGGAATTTTTAACCCCGAATTGCAACCCGATTTATACGGCAATATTTACCATAAAATACGCATTAACTACTACCCGCCTCATGGCGACAACAAAGAAAGTTGGGATAATATTGATATTTTTGGCTGGCTGGGCTACCCCATGCAAATAAAAATAAACTTCCTTTGCCGAGATTCTATCCTTGCCGCTCCTATTGT
This sequence comes from Sphingobacteriales bacterium TSM_CSS, assembly GCA_002212985.1. Lineage (GTDB taxonomy): Bacteria > Bacteroidota > Bacteroidia > Chitinophagales > UBA2359 > UBA2359. The sequence goes on along the minus strand of NBMY01000136.1, from coordinate 21,770 downwards.
ATTAGATTTGGCTTTGTTTATGGATTTGGCGCATCGGGCAGGCATGTATGGCATACAGGAATGGCTGTCGTTCTATTTTAAAGCACCGCAAACCGCACCCGGACTTCCGCCGCAGCACGATATTTTTAAGCAACTCAGCAAGTTGGAAAACACCCTGCGTTACCTTATGGGCGAAGACCTCATTACCCATCTTGGTTTAGACTACTACGAGGAACTCATTAAAGAGTATGAGGCGCTTTTACATTTGGATAAGTAGCGGCTTGGGCATTGGCCGCCTGCCTCTTGCACCGGGCACATGGGCTGCTGCAGCGGGCGTTTTGCCTTTGTGGTGGGCGGCACACCTGCCCGCGCTATGGCGCAATACCGTGTTGCTGTTGTTCATTGCCATATTTACCATATTGGGAGCTAAAGCCGCCCATTTTTTAGCCTCCGAATGGGGAAAAGATCCCCGGCAAATTGTAATTGATGAAATCATTGGCGTTTGGGTGGCCTTGTTGGGTTGTAGCTGGCAATGGCAATATTTGCTTGCCGGTTTTGTGCTGTTCAGGTTTTTTGATATTGCCAAGCCTTTGGGTATCAGAAAAGCCGAACAGTTAAAAAACGGGTGGGGGGTAATGGCCGATGACTTGCTGGCCGGGGTATATGCAAATGTGCTTATTCATGTTTATACTGCTTTCAACAGTTAGCTTCAACACCCGTTTTGTATTTCTTTTTTGTAAAATTACTCATCTATGTCTGTCAATACACTTAAACAATATGGGCAACCGCTGGTTTACCGCCTCATACACCCGCTTGTACAGTTGCTGGTTTGGCTTAAAATATCGCCCAACACCATTACTACCATTGGTTTTGTCTTAAATATTGCCGTATCGGTTATTTTTATAGTTGGCGCAGGAGCAGAGCGCACCAACTTAGCTTATCTGGGCTGGGGCGGCGCCATGATTTTGTTTGCCGGTCTCTTCGATATGATAGACGGCCGGCTTGCCAGGTTAAGCAACCGTTCTACGCAGTTTGGTGCATTGTACGACTCTGTTTTAGACCGATACAGTGAGTTGATTATGTTTCTGGGAATTACCTATTATCTGGTAGCCCAAAATTATTTCCTTAGTTCGCTTTTTGCTTTTATTGCCATGATTGGCTCCATTATGGTAAGCTATGTGCGCGCCCGTGCCGAGGGTTTGGGTATTGCCTGCAGCGACGGCTTAATGCAACGCCCCGAACGCATTTTAACCATCGGCATTTCTGCCGTTGCCTGTAGCGTGATTTCTTACTTTACCGGCACTTTTAAATATTTCTTGCCCGGAATCGGTTTTCCGGTTTTTGAAAATATTACTATTTTTGTATGGTCACTTGCTGCATTGGCGGTATTATCTAACTACACGGCAATAGACCGTTTGCTTTCTTCCAAAAAAGCCTTGCAGGAGTTAGAGCGCAAAAAGACAACAGAATAGGCGTTGCAGGACGGCGGTTAAGCAAACTTGCTGCCGGCTGCGGTTAATGCAGTTATTGTTGAAGGGTAGGGAACAGGAATATTGGGGCATTGGTATTTTTTAGCGCTTTTTTTAATTCTCATCTCAAGTTACCTATATGGCAATCGGACGGCCGTTAAAGTCTGTGGTTTTAAAAAATTGGGTTAACCAGTTACCACCCAAAAGCCAGTTGCCGTGGGCAGGTATTGTATCGGTGCTTTATTGGAGTTGGTTTGGCGTAGTAGTAGGGCTTCGGCCCGAACATGCAGCCATGTTTTTTTTCCTTATTTTTCTCTACTTTGCCCATATTCAAACGCGGCAATTTTTATTTGCCTTTGCGGTTTTTTTATTTTATGCCATTATTTATGATTCGCTTCGGGCATTTCCCAACTACCTTTTCAGTACCGTACACACGCAGGATTTGTATCATGCCGATAAAGCACTTTTTGGCATTTACAACGGCGCACAAAAGCTAAGCCTGAATGAGTATGCCCTGTTGCACAACACCCCTGTGCTCGATGTGCTTTCGGGTTTGTTTTACATTAATTGGGTGCCGGTTCCATTGTTATTTGCATTTTACCTTTTTTTATATCACAAATCTCTTTGCCTAAAGTTTTTATATGCATTTGTATTTACCAATTTAATGGGCATTATTATATATTATGTTTTCCCTGCTGCTCCGCCCTGGTATGTAGAGATGCATGGCTTTCAATTATTGGTAAACACGCCGGCAAATGCTGCCGGTTTGCTAAATTTTGATGCCATTACCGGCACCCGGGTTTTTGAAAGTATTTACAGCAAGGGGCCTGTGCCTTTTGCTGCTATGCCATCTCTACATGCTGCTTTTCCGGTGTTGTGTTATTTGTATGGACGGCAGTTGAAGAAAAGCTGGTTAAACATAGCTTTTCTAATTTTTATTGCCGGCATTTGGTTTTCGGCTGTGTATTCGCGGCACCACTATGCCATAGATGTGCTGGCCGGTGGTTTGGTAGCGGTTACTGCATATAAAATATTTGAACAACTGGCACAAACCAAACCCATGCAGGCATGGTTTGCTAAACTGCTTCCGCTCATTGGCGGGTAGCGGGTGGGTTTGGGCATTATGGCAATGCGGCCATTTTTATGCTCGTGAGCAAAAATAGAGGTGTTCAGGCTGTTTTTTTACTACATTTACCTACCTTTGCGGGCGTTTTTGCAAAAGCATTACCATTCAACGCCACCTTATTTTTTATGAACAACCCGGCTGCAAAGGTGAATCCCATTCTTGCACATTGGAAACAGCAATTCCCGCCTTTGGCCCAAATACCATGGGCAGGCGTTTTTACCACCTGCTATTTTGCATGGTTTTATGGGGTAGTTGGTTTAAGACCCGAACACACTGCCATTTATTTCCTGCTTGTTGGCTTATATACAATACACGAAAAAACGAGGCATTTTTTGTTTGCCTTTGCCATTTTTTTGTTGTATGTGGTGGTTTTCGACTCTTTGCGCATGTTTCCCAACTACCTTTACAACACAGTACACATAGAAGATTTATACAATGCTGATAAGTCGCTTTTTGGAATCAATTACGGCACTCAAAGGTTAACCCTTAATGAATATGCCCAATTGTACCGAAATCCGATAGCCGATGTACTTTCAGGGGTATTTTATGTTAGTTGGGTGCCCGTTCCGCTATTGTTTGCTACATACCTGTTTTTCAATAATAAAACTTTGTGTTTAAGGTTTTTGTACGGGTTTGTTTTTACTACTTTTATAGGGGTAGCCATATACTATTTGTATCCGGCAGCGCCTCCGTGGTATGTAGAAGAGCACGGCTTCAGGCTGCTGCTCAATACCCGCACAAACCCCGCCGGATTGTTAAATTTTGATGAAATTACCGGCATTCCGCTGTTTAAAAGCATATACAGCAACGGACCCATGCCTTTTGCCGCCATGCCTTCCAAACATGCAGCGTTTCCGTTGTTTTGTTTTTTGTACGGACGCAAATTGCAAAAAAACTGGCTCAATGCGGCGTTTCTTATTTGCACGGCCGGCATTTGGTTTTCGGCAATATATACGCAGCATCATTACGTATTAGATGTGCTGGCGGGCGGACTTTTGGCAGTAACAGGATACCTGCTCTTTGAGCGCATCATGAAAACCAATGTTGGGCAACGCTGTTTTAACCGGTTACTCAAACAAATTGGCGGGTAGCTTTTCCTGCACAGAGTGCGGCAGATGTTTTTCGGAGATTTATTGCTTACGCTAAAATAACCGATTTCACTGCTTCCAGAACCCTGTTTACTTCGGGCATGGTGGGCGCTTCGGCATAAACACGTAAAAGGGGTTCTGTACCCGACGGGCGAATCATTACTACCGCATTGTTGGTGAGGAGAAATTTATAGCCGTCAATGCTTTCGGTGCGCTGAATGTTGTAGGCTCCGAATTGTTGGTAAGCACCCGCCGCACATTGTTGCATAATATGTTGTTTAAGCGTTTCGGTGAGGTGCAGGTCGTTGCGGTCGTAGCAAAACGGGCCTACAATATCATATACTTCCTGCACCAATTGTGTAAGAGTTTTACCGGTTTTGGCCATAAACTCCAGTATGAGCAGTCCCATCCAGATGCCGTCGCGTTCGGGTATATGGCTGCTTACGGCAATTCCGCCCGATTCTTCACCGCCCATCAGCACATCTTGCCCGGGCTGCACCATAATTTCGCCTATATATTTAAAACCAATTTGGGTAACTTCATAGGGTAAGTTATAGTGTTGGCAAAGCAGTTTAAATTTATCAGATACCGAAAAGGCGCAAACAACCTTACCTTTGAGTTTTTTATATCCGCACAGGTAATGAATGAGCAGCAAAATGATGTGGTGCGAATCAACGAAATTGCCTTTGCTGTCGTATAAACCAATTCGGTCAGCATCGCCATCGGTGGCAATTCCTACATCTATGTGACCATTTTGGGCAATAAAGCCTGCAAATTCCTGCAGGTTTTTATGAATAGGTTCGGGTGCCTGCCCCATGAAAGAGGGGTTATACTCGCAGTGTAAAAGATGGGCATCTGGAAACAGATGTCGCATTACCCGTTGTCCGGCGCCGTACATGGCATCGTAGGCAATTTGTATTCCCGATTGGCGTATGGCAGCCAAATCGAAATGGCTGGCAACCTGTTTCAGGTAGCGGGTTTCCATGTCGGTATATTCCAGCAGACCTTGCTTTTGGTAATCCTCAAGGGTTTGGGGCAGCAGGGTGCAAACATCGGGTATCAGGGCTTCCACCTCTTTAATAGAGGAAGGCAAGGCAGGGCCGCCAAAATGAGCTTTCAGTTTATAACCATTGTAAGCAGGCGGGTTGTGGCTGGCGGTAATAATAATGCCCGCACCGGCGCCGTGTTGCAGGGTTGCCAAAGATACCATAGGCGTTGAAACAAATTCATTGGAAGCCAGATACACTTTTACGCCGTTTTGACATAGTACGCGGGCGGTAATTTGGGCAAACATGTGGCCGCCAAAACGGCAATCGTGCCCCACCACTGCCGAGGGTTGGGTAAAATGTTGCTGCAGCCATTTGGCGGTGGCATAAGCTACACGGGCCACATTGTCGTTGGTAAATGTATCGGCAATAATGGCTCTCCATCCATCGGTTCCAAATTTAATCTCGGTCATACAAATTCATTTTAGGTTGGGTAAGAAACGTGTCGTTATCTGTTTGCTTTTGTTATTGGCAGCCAAGCGGCGGCAGAAATTAAAAAAACAGGGTGCAAAATTAGCTTATTTATGGGAAAAGATGCTATAAATGCCGCGGGGTTTTGCAAAAACAGGTGTATGAAGGTTGTCGTACATCGGTATTTTGGTTTACGCAGTTGCAAACTGCCGCATTGTTTGGGCTACTGTTTTCCGGTGATAAAAAAAAATGCTAATTTTGGGCATTCAAAAGGTTCTGTTTATCAACTGTAACTGCCGCATTCAATTAATGCCCATGAACGGTAAATGTTTTATAGCCATAGTTTGGTTAGTTTTATGTATTCCATTTCAGAAAGCAACTGCCCAGTTGTATTGCACCAATGCCACCGCCCTGCCGGTTTGGATAGCAGTAGCCTACCACGAAACGCCCAAAATACAGGGTGAATGGCAACCCGGCAGATGGGTAGCCGAAGGTTGGCTGCTTGTAATGCCAGATGATACCATTCAGCTTACCACCCATATTGGAGCAAGCGCTCAATTTGGGCTGGCCTATGAATTTTATTACTTTGCCTACCAAATTGGGCCAAACGGAAAAATGTGGACAGGCCAACGCAGTTTTCTGGTCGAATTGGACGAAAAAAAAGAGGTGAAGCCTTATAGTATAGATTTTCACATAAATAATGCCGATAACGCAGAGGCTTACCCCGAATATCCGTTCCTGGTGCCTTTTCAGTTCAGGTATGCCACAGGACAGCGGTCGGGTTCATATCTTATTACGCTAAGGCAGTATGATTAAGGATTTTTTCTTTAACACAGGCAGCAGCAGAAAATTTATCTCAACATATAGCGGGCATTGTCTTTTTGCTCTACACTTTACTGTGTACCTTTGCCAATGAAATTTTTTTGCCATTCCGAACAACCGGGCTTTGTTCCAATTGTTGTGTACATAAAATCAACTCGATATGAAAAGCGCATTACCTGCTCCCGTAACCTTGTTTGCAAAAGTGGTTGCTATATTGTTTTTTATGGTGTTTGTATTTAGCGCCTGCGAAAAAGACGATGTTACACCACCCGACAATAATGATACCATTAACAACCCCATTGACACTACCCAGCACAACGATACGCTTGTTTTTGACCCCCTGCCCGCCTGCAACCCCAACTACCTGCCGGTGGTTATGATGCACGGATTTCTGGCATCGGGCGACACTTATGCACCACAGGTAATGCGCTTTACATCAAATGGTTATTGCGAAGACCGTCTCTTTACCTTCGACTGGAATTCTATTGCCGGCGGCGATAATGTGCCGGTGTTAGATGCCTTTGTTGATGAGGTTTTATCGGAAACAGGTGCAGATAAGGTAGAATTGGTGGGACATTCGGCCGGAGGCGGTTTGGGTTACAGCTATTTGTCCGATGCTGCACGCGCCGCAAAAGTAGCTCACTATGTACATATTGGCAGTAGCGCACAAAGCGGCCCTGCCGGCCCTGCCGGAGAAGTACCCACCCTCAACATCTGGTCGCCCGATGACGAAATAGCTTCGGGCGCTGATATACCGGGTGCTACCAATGTGCAGGTACCCGGCGCCGACCACTATCAGGTTGCTACCGGACCCCAATCTTTTGCCGCCATGTACACCTTTTTTACCGGCAATGCACCACAAACCACAGCCATTACACCACAGGCAAGGTTTAATGTGGGCGGTAAAGCCGTAACGCTTGGCGAAAATGCCCCCCTTAACGGCGCCACAGTGACAGTATTTGAACTGAACCCGCAAACAGGATGGCGCCTGAACGAGCAACCCGATTATACCTTTGTAACCAATGAAAAAGGCTTTTGGGGGTCGTTTATGCCTAAACCGCAAACTCCTTATGAATTTTATATAGTAAGCGCCAACCCCAACGACCGCCCCATACACTATTACCGTGAAGGGTTTACTCATTCTAACCCCTATATTTACCTGCGTACCCTGCCGCCTCCCGGCTCTATAGCCGGAATTTTGCTGGCCGGCCTGCCTAAAGACGACGACCAAACCGTAATGGCAATTTTTGCATCTGCACAGGCAGTTATTAACGGACGCGACGAACTTTTTCTTGACGGTACCGAACTTTCAACACCCGCCCTGGCGCCTCCTGCCGAAACCGCCATTGCCTTTTTTGCCTACGATGCAAACAACAACAACGCAACCGACAATACCTCTATTGGATTGTTTAATTTTGCACCATTCCTTAGCGGCGTAGATATTTTTATGCCGGCGGCAACTCCCGGCTCCATACCGGTAACCTTTAACAACCGCACCATGTATGTGCGCAACTGGCCATCGGCATCAGACGGGGTAATAGTTACTGTTTTCGACTAACTCCCGCCGGCCTGTTTCATACAACGATTATAACCAAAATTTTTACCTCCTGTGTTTAACAAAAACAGAATCATTCTCGTCACCAACGACGACGGCATTACTTCGGGCGGCATAAGAGCGCTGGTAGAAGTAATGCAGGAATTTGGCACTGTTGTAGTAGTAGCCCCCGATAAACCGCAGTCGGCCATGGGGCACGCCATTACTATAAATTTTCCCCTGCGCCTTGCCAAGGTAGATATTTTTGACGATGTGGAGGCCTATGCCTGCTCCGGTACTCCGGTAGATTGTGTAAAACTGGCCGTAGATAAAATACTGCACCGAAAACCCGACCTTTGCGTATCGGGCATTAACCACGGCGCCAATTCTTCCATAAACGTTATATACTCCGGCACTCTGTCGGCAGCTATGGAAGCATCGCTCGAAAAAATACCCGCCATAGGGTTTTCCCTGCTCGATTACAGCAGTAAAGCCGATATGAGCCCCTCTAAAAAATATGTCCGCATTATTACCGGTCACATGCTCAAGAGCGGCGTGCCCGATTTTCACCTTCTCAACGTAAACATTCCGCACCTACCCGAAAACCAGATTAAGGGCATTAAAATTTGCCGGCAGGCAAAAGCCAACTGGGAAGAAGAATTTGATGAAAGAAAAGACCCCCAGGGCAGAACCTATTACTGGCTCACCGGCAACTTTATTAACCGCGACAGCGGAACCGATACCGATATACATGCTCTTGAAAACGGTTATGTATCGGTTGTGCCGGTACAGCACGACCTCACTGCCTATGAAGACGTGAAATTTCTTAAAGAAAACTGGAAATTTGAATAACTGTTCGGCACATGCCAGCTTTTTAATATGAATGTTACTCAGCAAGATTCGTGGCTTAACGGCATTATTGCCGGCTGTAGCGGCCCGGTAGTTACCTTTGCTCTTCTTAAAGGCATTGAATGGATTTTGAAACAAACCTATATGCCTGATGATTGGCCGGGTTTTTCTATTAAATTTATGCTTATTGTAAGCCTGCTTGGCAACATTGCTTTGGTAAAAGTATTTGACAGACAGGAACGCGAGTATTCGGTAAGGGGGTTAATTGCCGTTACTTTGGTGTTGGCGTTAAGTATAACATTTTATTTTTACAACCCCTTTAGCTTGCATTAGCCGTTGGTTGAGGGTTGCCGGCCTCTGCATTTTGCTGCCGGTCTATGGCGTTTGTTTTCCTATACCTCCCTACTGGTTTCCTGTGAATAAATGTACAGCACAACGTTGGCGATAGTATTGGAGTAACAGGTGCTGGTATAAAATTGTTTTTAAAAGCAAAGCGCATTAAAATGTTTGCAATTTTACCCATTTTCCGCAATAAAGATTAAGCCGGAATAGTTTTTTAATATTGTTAGTAAACTTTTTTAATTCAAAAAAAGTTTTCATTATTGGCTTGGAGGATACAACAATATAAAAACTTCTTTACACACTTATCATAACAACCAACAAACCTGTTTCAATCATGAAAAACGCCGCTTTAGTTGCTGTACTGCTATTACTTTTATTACAGATAACTTTCCAAAACGCGCATGCCCAAAACTACAATGCTGCGGTAGGAGTAAATTTGGGGGTGCCGGCGGGCATTACCTATAAACAGTTTTTAAACGACCGTTTTGCGCTGGAAGTAATAGGCGGCTTTTACGGCGATTTGGGCGGCGCATATGCCAAAGGTTTTGAAGGCATAGTATTAGCCGAATGGCACGCCGAAATTTTTACCCCCGAATTGAACTTTATTTATGGCGCCGGCGGGCATATAGGTAGCTACGATGGCGGGCTTAGCTTAGGCGGCGATGTTGTTTTTGGATTGGAATATACTTTTGGCAATGCACCCATTAGCTTTTCCTTTTGTGCAAAACCTGCCTACGGGTGGTTAGATAACGGTTTGGGATTTTTACCCGGCGGCTCGTTTGGGCTGCGTTATATTATTAGCCAGTAGTTGCCGGCGGCAATGCATAAAGCATTACCGAAATATAGTGGCAAAAAGAACCGCCTAAAACAAACAGGTGCCAAATGGCATGGTTATACCTGATGGTTTTTGATTCATAAAAGTAAATACCGGCCATGTAAAAAAGCCCGCCCAACGCCAGCAGACACATACCCCAAAAATTAATGCACTGCAAAGCCGGTTTTATAAAAAGCACCACCAGAAAGCCCATTGCAACATACATTAAAGTATCTATAACACCTAATTTGTCGAAGTAGTTGCGAAAGGCAATTTTGTAAATAATGCCCAAAGCTGCCAACCCCCAAACGAGCGCTACTATTACAAAGCCCCAGTTGGTTCTAAGGTTGCCGAGGGTAAACGGTGTATAGGTGCCGGCTATAAGCAGGTAAATAGACAGGTGGTCGAGTAGGCGGAGGCGTTTTTTTAGTTGAATACGGCTTACCCAATGGTACAAAGTAGAAGAAATATAGGTTGAGGTAAGGGAAAGCCCGAAAATGATTAACCCCAGCAATATCCATCCGTCATTATGCAATATGCCTTTCCAGACTAAGAAAACAAACCCTATAAGGCTTAATATTGCACCAAAACCATGCGTGAGGTAGTTGAGGCGTTCTTCTTTGGGGTGGTAATTGGGTAAATACATGCAAAAAAGGTAGGGGATGTTATTAAATCTTGGGTAAAATTATATAAATACAGCCAATTTTTATGGGTTTATACTTATTTTGTACAACTTTTTTGTTGCAGTCTGTTCGGCAAAGGGTAGCGCCTGTTCAGGCGCTACCCTTTGAATAATAAACATGGGCAAGGTTTACTCAACGCCTAATTGCTGACGCAACTTATCTTCGTTTACAATTTGCGCATCAACAAACTTGTTGTCGAGCCAAATTTTGGCGGTAAATTTATTGGTTGCTTTATATCCTTGTGTAAGGGAGTTGTATTCTTCGGTAGTATAGGAAAGCAGGTCTGGTATGGTATCGGCATTTAAGTCCATTATCCAGCTTTCGGTAGCGGTGAAGAAACCGGGTGTTCCTTTGGCAGTGCTTAATGTTTCTCTGGCAACAAACTGCATCTCGGTTTTGTCATATACATACAGAGAAATAAGGTTATCCTGTTCATATTTACCAATACCGCTGCGTATAATATAGCCATCATAGCCGGTATTTATCTGAAAACGGTACAATGCAAAATAAGACCATGCCGGATTGGGCTTTTGGTCAAACAGGTATAAAAGCCTTGCGGGCAAGGCATTGCCGCTGAGTTGCTTGTTTTTGGCTGCCAGTGCGGGGTCGGTAGAAGAAAAGTTGAAGTTTTTTTCCTGAATGGGGTCGTAGGGGTCAACATTAAAAATGTCGAACCGGGTGGCGGCAAAATAGGTGGTAAACTGCCCGAAATCTATGAGTTGTGCGGGCGGCGGAATTTGTGCGGCGGGCGGGGTAATGGGGGCGCCCGGACGGTAAGCAGCCTCGGCAGGCGGGGGGGCATCTGTGGCATTAAACGTTGTTGTGCCGGTTACGGGTTCGGTGGCAGGGGCAGTTGCCGGCGGGGCAGGGGTTGTGTTTTTTTGCAGGGCAACAGTTTGTAAACTTGCATCGGGAAACCCTTTTTCACGGGCGGTTTTAAGGGCGGCATCGGCCAGAACTTTATCTTTAAACGGGCCGATAACTATTTTTTTCATTCCTTTGTCATCTTCCACATACATATCGCCAAGGTTGTTTACCTGCCCCAGTTTGGCATCGGCTAAACTGGCAAACCTGCCCAATACCAGCAAGTAATTTTGCTCTTGCGTATTAAAGGTTTGCATGCTTTGGGCTGCGGTTTCATTTTGGGGGGCTTGTGCTGCGGGTTGTTTTGAAAGTTGTTTTGATGTATTGGGGTTTATTTCGCCCTTTTGGGTGCTTACAAAGGCATCGGGAAACCCCGATTGCCGTACCTGTGCCAGTACTTTGTCGGCAACGGTGGCATCGGTATAATACCCTACCACTACGCGGCTAATGCCATTGCCTGCATCTTCGGCATATACCTTGCCTATGGAAAAAAGGGTGTCAACTTTTGCAAACCCCAGGTTTTTGTAGGCTGCTACCTGTATTTTGTAATACACCAGTTCTTTAGGCGCTTTTTTGGTTTGCGCCATGGAAACAGGCATTGCGCCTGCAAAAAGGAGCGCTATGCTAAGCAGTGTTATAAGCAATTGCTTCATGAGCGTATTGTTTAATGATTTAATGAGTAGTAATACAGCTTAATGGCAGAGGGTAAGGGCAAGGTACTGATATATTTAAGATTCTGTTTGAATACAGATAATAGCAAAGGGTGAATGCCGATTTGGTTTTTTAAAATACACAAAAACAAAAGCAAAATGCATGTGGGTTATTTTTCTTCGCGGATAAATGCGTTTACATATCCGCGTTGTTTAACCACAGAAAGGGCTTTTTCGGCATCGGGGCGTGTGGTAAATTTTGAAATGGTTACTTTGGTAACGCCTTTATCGTTTTCCAGCACCAATTCTCCCAAATCAACCACATTGCCAAAAGACTTTAGATTAATGCTTTTGTAAGCGCCCAGTTGAATTAAATAAACAGGCTGTGCAACCGTTTCGGCAGGGGCATTCTGAAATTCCATTTTTTCAACGGCGGGCGTATTTTCCTTTGTGTTACCGTTTGTGGCTGCTGCGCTGTTGCTGTTGGTTGGCGGCGCTTCGGTTTCAATGGTTTGGGTAATAATATAGGCTTGGTTGTAGCCCAAACCTTTAATTTTGGCTAAGGTTTCTTCGGCTTTTTCGCGGTCGGCAAAATCGCCTACAATAATGCGTTTCATGCCTTTACCGGCATCTTCGAGGTAAACGGAACCAACGTCGTTCAGGTTGTCAAATTTGCCTTTGGCAATGGTTTTATAAGCGCCCACCTGAATTTTATAGCGGTTTTTCTTTTCTTTTTTCACCTCGCCGGTGGCAGCAGTTGCTTTGGTTTGGGCGGCAACCCGCGGGGCGGCTGTAAACAGGCAAGTGATGAAGCACAAAAGGGCAAAAAATTTCATTGACTGGTACATAATGAACGTGTTTTGTTTTTCTTGATGAAAGGTAATCGGGTGTTTGGCGTAGTTGCTGCGGGGTTTTGGTTGGGTAAAACCCGAACAGATGTTCAAAATTCGGTAAAAAAATGCAATATTGCATACTTTTTAAGAAAAAAACAAGCTAAAACAGTCTGCAATTATTAACGTTTCAAAAAAATATCAAAGTATGTAGCCTTGTGTGGATGCAACATGTATTTTTTGTAGTTACTTTGCTGTGCCCAACAGGCTATTTTTTTTGTGTTTTAAATAATGCCCAATCTTATGTCTGTAACATCTTCTAAAATGCCCGGCGGCATACCCTACATTATAGGAAACGAGTTTGCGGAGCGTTTCAGCTATTATGGCATGAAGGCCATTTTAGTTATTTTTATGACGCAATACCTGCATAATTCCGCGGGCCAGCCCGATTACATGAGCGAAGCCGATGCCAAGTACTGGTACCACCTGTTTGGTGCGGCCAACTATTTTTTCCCGCTGTTCGGCGCTCTTCTTGCCGATATGTTTTGGGGTAAATACCGAACCATTATCTGGCTGTCTTTGGTGTATTGCCTTGGGCATTTGTGTCTTGCTTTAGATGATACCCGGTTGGGGCTTGCCCTTGGTTTAACCTTTATAGCCATTGGGTCGGGGGGTATTAAACCGTGTGTTTCTGCCAACGTGGGCGACCAGTTTTCGGAAAAAAACAAAGACCTGCTCGATAAAATTTTCGGGTATTTCTATATTTCCATTAACATGGGGGCAGCCATTTCCATGCTGTTAACCCCTGTTTTGTTAAACATATATGGGCCAAGTGTGGCTTTTGCCATACCGGGTATTTTAATGTTTATAGCTACATTGGTTTTTTGGCTGGGGCGAAACCGCTTTGTACGGGTTCCGCCGGTTGGTACGCAGCGCTACCTCGAAGCCCTCAGAAGTCCACAGGGTATTAAGGCAATGGTAAACCTCATACCTATTTACCTGCTTATTGCCGTTTTTTGGTCGTTGTTTGAGCAAACCGGCTCTTCGTGGGTATTGCAGGGGCAAAAAATGAACCTGCACGTAAACCTCGGCTTTACCCAGTTTGACTTGTTGGCTTCGCAAATTCAGTCGCTTAATTCGGTGCTGGTACTCATTTTTGTTCCCCTGTTCAGTTTTGGGTTGTACCCGTTTATGGAGCGTTTTTTTAAACTTTCCGGCTTGCGAAAAATTACCATTGGTGTGGTATTGGCCGCTATGTCTTTTGTGGTTTGCGCATTTATTGAAACCCGCATACAGGCGGGCGGCAAACCCAGTATTATGTTTCAAATGCTGGCTTATATAGTGCTTACGGCAGCAGAGGTAATGGTATCGGTTACGGCGCTTGAGTTTGCCTATACGCAGGCGCCCAACAGTCTTAAATCTTTTGTAATGAGCTTTTACCTCCTCTCTGTTTCGGCCGGAAACCTCATTGCCGCTTTTGTAAACGGCTTTATTGAAAAACCCGATGGCACTGCCATTATCAGCGGCGTAACTTACTTTTTGTTTTTTGCCGGGTTGGCTTTGGTTACTGCGGTAGCCTTGTTTTTTTACTCTACCCGTTACAACGAAGAAAAATACCTGCAAAACGTGGCCTCGGTACAGGGCGAAGAAGTGGCTTACGGCGGGTAAACAGCCGGGTGTTTGGTTTGCCCGATGGCAGGCTAATTGCCCTTTTGTACCACCAATGCCCAATACCCGAAAATAAACTCCTGTTTCAGCAACAGGCTTTTTACCATGGTAAAACCGCGGCTTACAAGCAGTTGCTCATATTCCTGCAGGCTGTACTGGTGCGGGTGCAGCGCATCGGCCGGCACTAACCTGAACAGGCGTTTCAGTATGGGGTGGTTGTGGGCGTCAATGCTTAAAACAAGGTAGCCGCCGGGTTTTGTTGCCATGGCCAGGTTGTCCATACATTGGTCTATTCGGGCAACGTGGTTAATGGCATTCAGGCAAAACACCACATCAAAAGGCAGGGCAGGGGAGTAGTCTTCCAAAGGTTGGCAAATAAACTGCACATTGGGGTAATCGGCCGGGCAAAAATGCGGCAGTTTTTGTTGGTATTGATCTAGCAGCGGGTCAAGGGCAACTACGGTTTGCTGTTGGGTAAAAACGGTAAAAATACCGGCAGGGCCGCACCCGGCGTCTAAAATGCGCATGGTTGGGTTAAGCGGCGGCAATACAGTGGCAATTTGCTGCAAAAACCCTTGCCAGTATTGCTTTTTCCATTGCAGGTATTGGGGTTTGCTTTTCCCTTTCAGGTATTGCCGCCACCAGCGCCATTCCAGCGCCTGCGCCAGTTTCCATTGCAAAGAGCCAAAAGGGTTCATGGCGGCGCAGAGTTAGTGGTGCTGCAATGCAAGCGGCAGGTTTTTAAAATACGAGAGCGTAAGTTCCAGTCCCTGTTCAAAGTTTACCAAAGGGTTGTAACCCAATAGGGTGCGGGCTTTGGTAATATCGGCAAGCGAGTGTTCAATGTCGCCCGCGCGCCCCTGCCGGTGTATGCATTGCTGCGCACTGCCGGTTAGCTTTGCCAGCGCATCATACAATTCATTTACCGAAAACCGCTCGCCAACGGCAATGTTATACACCTCGTTTACCGCTTTGGGGTTGGAGGTAAACAAGGCCAGCACGTTGGCCTGCACAGCGTTGGAAACAAAGGTAAAATCACGGGTTTGGTTGCCGTTTCCGTTAATGTAAACCGTTTTATTATTCAGCAGCCCGTCAATAAACAGCGGAATTACTGCAGCATAGGCACCTTTTGGACTTTGCCTTGGACCAAACACGTTAAAATAGCGCAAGCCTATGAGTTCCATGCCATATACCTGTGCAAATACGCGTGCATACAACTCGTTGCTGAGTTTAGATACGGCGTAGGGCGAAAGCGGGTGTCCGGTTTTTTGCTCCTGTTTGGGCAGGGTGGCTTCATCGCCATATACCGATGAAGAACTGGCATACACCACCCGCTTAATGCCGTTGTCTTTGGCCGCCTTTACAATATTTACAAAACCGTCAATGTTTACGGTTGTAGTGTACATGGGGTTTTCTATGGAGCGCGGCACGCTGCCAATGGCCGCCTGATGGCACACCAAATCCATACCTTGGCAAGCCTCTGTACAGGTTTCAAATTGCCTGATATCGCCTTGCAGCAGTTCAAATCGGGGGTTATTAAAAAGCGGCGCTATATTGCTTCGGAAACCCGTGCTGAAATCATCAATGACTCTCACTTTTGCGGCGCCATGCAGCAGCAGGTATTCAGCAATATGTGATCCGATAAAGCCTGCGCCGCCGGTTATTAATACCGATTGATGCGCAAGGTTTCCGTGCGGAAAGGGTAGTTTATAGAGTGAAGTTGTTTGTTGCATATTCTTTGGTAAAAACCCGATGGCTTCACATCGGGTTGATTTAGCCATACATTTTTTCGTAGTATTGCCGGTATTCGCCCGATGTTACGTGAGTGAGCCAATCCTGATTAGCTAAGTACCAGTCAACGGTTTTTTCCAACCCTTCTTCAAATTGCAGGGAGGGTTGCCAGCCGAGTTGGGTGCGTATTTTGGTGGCATCAATGGCGTAGCGGCGGTCGTGGCCGGGGCGGTCTTTAACAAAGGTAATGAGTTTTGCCGATGTGCCTTCGGGCCGATGGAGTTTTTTATCCATAATACGGCAAAGCAGGTGAATGAGGTCTATGTTTTTCCATTCGTTGTTGCCGCCAATATTATAGGTTTGCCCAAGCCGGCCTTTGTGAAAAATAAGGTCAATGGCAAGGGCGTGGTCTTCTACCCAAAGCCAGTCGCGGGTATATTGCCCGTCGCCGTAAACGGGCACCGGTTTGCTGTTTTGTATGTTGTGAATAGCCAGTGGTATTAATTTTTCCGGAAATTGGAAAGGTCCGTAGTTGTTGGAGCAGTTGCTTAATACCACCGGCAAATGATAAGTATGCCAATAAGCCCTTACCAGATGGTCTGATGCTGCCTTGGAAGCCGAGTAGGGCGAGCGCGGGTCGTAAGGAGTGGTTTCGGTAAAAAAGCCGGTTTCGCCTAAGCTGCCATACACTTCATCGGTAGAAACGTGGTAAAACCGCTTCCCATCGGGGTTGTTTTTCCAGCTTTGGCGGGCGGCGTTCAGCAGGTTTACCGTTCCAACAATATTGGTCATCACAAAATCGGTAGGACTTGAAATAGAGCGGTCAACATGCGATTCGGCGGCAAGGTGAATTACTCCGTCAAAGTTATATGCCTCAAACAGTTCCGATAACAGGGTGGCATCGGTAATATCGGCTTTTACAAAAATATAGTTGGGCAGGTATTCAATATCCCGAAGGTTTTCGAGGTTGCCGGCATAGGTGAGGGCATCTAAGTTTACCAACCGGTACTGCGGGTATTTTTTTACCAGCAGGCGCACCAAATGCGAACCTATAAAGCCGGCGCCGCCGGTAATAAGCAGGGTTTTTTCCATGAAATAAATAATTGTGTTTTGGTTTTTAATAAACAAGCAGCGGCAACGTGGTTTGCAGCCTGCCGTTGTTTATGGTAACAAAATACATGCCTTTTTGTAAGTTGCCGGTATAGAAACCTGTGGTTGCATGGTTGCTAAAAGTTTGTTGCAGGCAAATGTTGCCGGTTATACTTTGCAGGCAAAGGGTAAACTCGCCAAAACCCGCCGGAAGTTGCACCTTGCACCAATCTTTTACCGGGTTGGGGTACAACAAAATGCCCTCCGCCGGTGCATGGCCGGCAGTTGTGCCGGTGTTTCCATATACGTGCAGGGCTTCTGCGAAGCATTGAACAACGTTATCGGGCGAGGGCGGCAGTTGTTCAAACCAACTGAAATCGTACTGCCAATCCCAGTATATCCACGGAAAGTTAAACGTATTGAGCAAAGCGCCGGTATGGGCAATCCAGTTGCAGCGGCTTTGGTCATCGGCATGAATGCCCACGCCAAACTCGCCCAAAAAAACGGGCACATTGTGCGTATTGCGCCAGTTGGCTACAGCAGTATAAATGTTGGTCAGCAAGGTATCGTTGTTGTTGAGCGGAAACGGTGTGCCGGTAGGAAACGGAAACGGCTCTGCCCACGGAAACCCCTGATGGGTAAAATTGTAGGGTTCGTAGGAGTGGAAGGTGTAAATAAGGTTGTCATGGGCATAAGGCGTAGTAGCTGCCAGCGCTAAGCCAAGGTTGGCGGCATGAGCGCCCACCACCAGCGTATGCAGGGTGTCTATGGATCTTACAGAGTCGAGGCAGGCTTGGTAAAACGGGCGTATATAGCTTTCGGGCAATAAAACGGGCGGTTCGTTCCATATTTCAAACAGGTAGCGTTCGGGGTCTAAGGCGGTAAAGTATTGCGCCAATTGTTTCCACATGGCCGCCATTCGGGGCACTTGTTGCAGGTAGTTGGCGGTGTTTACCTCCCATCCGTGGTGGTTATCAATTATCAGCAGCATGTCAAAATCTGCGGCCCAGGTAATTGCCGAGTCAATAAGGGCAAATGTAGCGTTGTTGGTATGAATGGTGTAGGGCGGCACTGTATCGGTAAAATACTCAAACGTAACCGGCAACCGAAGGCTGCGCATACCGGCTTCCTGCATTTGGGCAATGCTTTGTCGGGTGTAGCCGGTTGGGTTTGGGTAGTTGCTTTGCCAGTAAGCCTCTAACCAGTTTGACAGGTTTTGTCCCTTTTCAATTTTTGCCGCCCTTTCATGCGCTACAGATTGTGCTTTTGCAGGCTGCAAGGCAGGCAGAAATATACATGTGGCAATAAATGCCCATAATTGCGGAAAAAGAAAAATACGGTTCATATATGCCGGTTTTGGCTGCTAATGTAACCCGAAAATAAATACACGCCGCTTTTTTACCCCATGATTTGCTTTGCCGAAGTGGAAAATGGACAATAAATTTATTTTGGTTTTATTTGTTAAATAAAAATTAACACTTTTTAACCTTTTGGGTTAAATTTCGGGAAATTTTGTTGTCTAACAGCCAAAGCGGCAGCCAAACGTTTATGGTAAAGTGTATTTGCAGCGATTGGGCATGGCTTTCGGGAATTTTGTTTAGACGTAAAATAAAAACTAAACCATGTTGTTGTTTTTATACTCCAATTTTTTACCCCTGCGCACTTAGCGCACCTTGCGGTAAAATGTAAACCGCAAAGACCGCGATTGTTGATGTAATAAATTATGCAATAACAATATGCACGAGTTTATACAGTTGCCACATAATCAACTTTTTTTTCACCTTTAACAATTTAGTATCATGACAAAGCAACAACACCCAATTACCTACCTGCTTGCAGCAACATTTTTGGCTGCATTGTTCCTGTTTGGAACCAAAGCAGCAGCCTGCCCGCCACCCATTGAAATTACCATTAACTGCCCCACCGGCGACTGCGAAGTGGGCGATATTATTATTGTTACCGGCGACGATAACGAAGTAACCACCGAAGAAAACAAGGGCGGTTTAGAAGAAATTATTGACGACATTCTCGATTTTTTCAAGAACATATTTAAGAAAAAAGGCGGCGGCGGCGATGATGGCGATGATGGCGGCGATGACGGCGACGGCAGCGGTTCGGGCAGCGAAGGCGGCGACAAAGGCGGCGGCGAAAACACCGGCGGCGCTCCATCGGGCGACGGCGGCGGTTCGCAAAGCGCAACTTCGCAGGTTGAGCAACGTTTAGATGAAATTGCTGACAGCTACTTTAAGGGTGGTAAAATAACTGCCGAAGGTATAATACTGAACACCAACAGCACACAATCTTGCCAGGTGGAGTTAACCATGTCTTACAACTTTGACATACCCATACCGCAAAAATGGCTAAAAAAATACAACATTACCGGTTCCCGAAAACTAAAAGCCGGTAAATATTCGGTGCAAAAAAACGGTAAACTGTTTTTACCTTTTAAAAAATCGTAAATTTGAACGGCTTTTGCCAATACATTGCCTGTTTTTTACTGTAAAAAATTACCTGTTCACCATCAATCCAACTCAAATTATGAAAAAAATTTCACTGCTTTTGGCTACGGCCATTGTACTCTTTGCCCTTACCCTTACCGCATGGTTGCCCAACACCGGAAAACCGGCTACACAGGTAAAAAAACTCATGTGGTTGCCGCCCAACGCAACATCGGTAAAAATCAACGACCAAACCACCGAAATTACCGGCGGATCCAAATTTGAATACTTAGCTTTAGACATGAATGGCAACCTTTTGCCACCTGTATTAAGTGCTACAGTGTCTTGCGACTGTACTTCGGGAAGCGGTTGCAGCCCGTTTTCGGGACATGGGCAGCAGGGTTGCGCCATGAATGGCTGCTCTAACTGCACCGGCAGCGTATCGGTAAAAGCGCCTGCTTCATCGGGTTCGGCAACCTTGCAAACCATGGCAGTAAGCAGCGGCGGCTTTGTGTTAAGCAGCGCCCGTGTAGATTTTGCCACTGCTGTAGAGGTAAAAAACGGCGCAGGAGTGTTTCCGGCCATGTTTAAATCGGCTAAAATACAGCAGGAACTCAACCGGTTTAAAGCCCCCTTCCGCAACAACCCCGACGGCGTTACTGTACCCGTTTTTGTTTCGGTTGCCGGGCGTATAGCGGTTATGGAAGTACCTGCTAAAATTGCCTTAGACAACAAAGCCCTTGTTCTGGCAGCCAAAGGTTCTTGCTCCTGTACCGAGGGTTCATGTTCTTACGGTTCCAGCATGGGTATAGAGTATTGCAACGGAAGTTGTACCGGCACCTGCTCACTTACCACCTCCCTAAAAGCTACCGGCAATGAGGTAGCTATAGAGTCTTACAATTTTTAAGATTATACCTTCTTCATCTTATAACGGGCAGCAATTCTACCATGGGTTGCTGCCCGTTTTATTTATTTTCCCGAACAGTTTGCAATGCTGTGTAGAGAAAATTAAAATCAAAAAAAAACCTCTAATGCCAAACCAATTTGCACTTGCATAGGATTTGCATCAAAATATTTATAGCGCGCATAGAGCTAAGCAAAACACCAAATATTTTACCAAAAACCAGTTTTGCACAAATTTCGACCGGTTTTGCACCAAAATTGACCAGTTATTACTTTTTCCTTTTTTGTTATTGCAAATTTGTTAGCTTTGCAGGCAACGGAAACCCCAAATTATCCGTTTTATTTTTAAACCGATAAAATTATGCCACTATGAACAAAAACAGATTACACCCGGTAAGTTTGCGCACCTTATTTGCGCCATTATGTATTAGTTTATTTTGTATAAGGGGGGGGGTAAAAGCCCAACCTAACAACTGCACGTTTGTTGAAACCTGCAACCTTGTGTGTAACCCTGCAACAAACGACGGCGTCTGTCCGGATGGGGTAGTTTCACCCGGCATTAACCCTACTTTATATACCTTGTACGGGTGTACAAATTTCGATGGTTGGTATTCGGCAAATGCAACACCAGACTATTTTACGGGAACACCGCCATGGAGCAGTGTTGTTCCAATTGATAATCCCACTATGTTGGGATTTCGAACTTATGGAATATTTGGAGATTGTGGAGCAAATAGCGCCTATTCGGAAACAATTGGCGGCTCGGTTGCAGTTTCAGCAAATGAGCGATATATTTTCTCCTTTTTCAGAACCATAGAACCCAACGAACCGGAAACCAGTAATGGTGGAACTAATGTCGCCCAACTGGAGGAGCTATTCGTTTTTTTAAGTAATAATGCTGCCTACCCGCCCGATGTCATTCCTGCTCAGGGCTGTGTAGGTTGGTTGGCAACCAACGGAACAGCAGACAGGTTTGACCTTTACAATGAGTTTAATATTGGCACACCGGGTTGGGCACAAGCGGTGGTTTGTTTTCAAATACCGCAAACAGGGTTTAATTATAACCGCATCATTATTTTAGGGCGTGAAACAACAGGAAATATGTACACATTTATAGACAGGATAGATATAATCGCCGACCATTTTCCACATGGTACGGATACGCTAACCCACAATTGCATAGATACGCTTACCATAGGCGATGACCATACCTGTGGCGCTATTCCAAACCTCTCTTACCAATGGCAGGAATCAACAGACGGAATTAATTGGACAAATATATCCGGTGCCAACCAACCAACTTATCAAGTTCCCAATATTTCTCAAACCACATGGTATCGGTTGTTGCGTTTCATGAATACCACAAACCCAATCTTTGGGCCATTGGTGAATCCTAACATGGCAAATTGCGTTACAGACACTGCCACTTATAGA
>NBMY01000092.1 GCA_002212985.1 Sphingobacteriales bacterium TSM_CSS | reverse complement strand
ATATCTTTAATCGGAATATACCGACTTATAGGATTCTCTGTACCTAAATAGTTACCATTTTTTCAAATTTTGGCAAATTATTTTTTATACCGCCGCGGCAGTATTTACCAACTTATACTGTATGCACCTTTACCAACCCAGCATGAGCCGGCTCCTGAAACAGGGCTTTGGTTTTTGCCCGGGTTTGTTTAAAAAAGGCAGATTGGCGGTAGGCGTTGAGGGCGGCTTCGGTTTGCCGGCGGCTGTGGGGCTGTCCGCTTTTTTAAATGGGTTCTGCACCACTTTTATTGACTTTTTTAGAGAAGAAAGGAACTGCCTATTTCTGAGGCAGTTCCTTTAGCATATTAAAATGTGTATTTAATCTCAATTACACTCATGACACCTTCAACAATTGTGCTCCATTGGCCGGTAAATTCGGCGCCATAAGAGGCCGCCAACATTTTACCCACTCTCTGGGCTTCATCGTTGCTCCAAAGTGGACCCGCAAGAACATTGGTTTTAAACTCATACTTCCCGGTGTTTTTTACTTGCAATTCTATTTCTACTACGCTCATTTGGCCTTCTACCACGGTTTTCCATTGACCGGTAAATTTGCCCTGGTGAGCAGCAGCAATTAGTGGTCCGATTTCTTGAGCTTCATCATTACTCCATAGCGGACCTGCTGGAATGTTTACTTTGTACGTTGACATATTTTTATTATTTTCCCCTACTCATAAGGCTTTTCGGGTACGTCCCCTCATTGAATTGACTGAATGAGATCAGTCCGTTTTTTTGAGTGGGTTCTGCTCCACTTTTTTGTTTTTAACTTGCACATTGTGTGGTCAGCCCATATTTGACATGAGGCGTTGATTAAACTTGTCCATAACTTGGACTGATACACACTTTTTGTTCGCTCTTTTCAAACAAGACTACCAAAAGGGCTTTTAACCCGTTGAATGGTTTGGTTGTTTTACTGTCTTCTGTTGGTATTTATAGTAATAGCGCATACATTTATTGTTAATCGCTATAAATGTATAACGCTTGCTCCAATCCACCATTTTTTTTCATTTTTTTTAACGCCTTTGTGTTACCGCAATTGAGTACAAGCCCTACACCGTATGCACCTTTACCGACCAAGCATGAGCCGGCTCCTGAAACAGGGCTTTGGTTTTTGCCCAGGTTTGTTTAAAAAAGGCAGATTGGCGGTAGGCGTTGAGGGCGGCTTCGGTTTGCCAGCGGCTGTGGGTAAAAAATACATTGGGGTTGGCAGAGTCTTGCCAGAGTTCAAGATGCAGGCAACCTTCAAAAGAAGCAATAGTATCTTTGCTTTCTGCAAATAATTGCAGAAAATTGGGCGCTTCGGCAGGGCGGAAGTGCATTTTTACAATTCTAACCAGCATGTAAAAAACAGTGTAAGGAGTGCAGGGTTATAGCGCTACGGCGGTAAGGCGGCTGTCAATTTTTTTGACCATGGCAGATAAAACTGCCTGCGGTCCAACTTCTATAAATTGCGTTGCGCCGTCGGCAATCATGTTTTCAACAGTTTGGGTCCAGCGCACCGGTGCGGTAAGTTGGCTGATGAGTTTGTCTTTTATCACATCGGGGTCTTGGGTGGGCAGGGCATCAACGTTTTGGTACACCGGGCAAATGGGCGCTTTAAATTCGGTTTCGCGTATGGCTTTTTCCAATTCCTTGCGGGCAGATTCCATAAGCGGCGAGTGAAAAGCGCCGTTTACCGGAAGCGGTAACACGCGGCGCGCGCCTGCTTCGGCCAGTTTTTCTTTGGCAATGGCAATGCCTCTTTCTGTACCCGATATAACCAATTGCCCCGGGCAGTTGTAGTTTGCCGTTACTACAATTTCTTCGTCAATGCTGTTGCAAATGGCTTCAATAACGGCATCGTCTATACCTAATACGGCTGCCATGCCCGATGGTTGTGCATTGCAGGCTTCCTGCATAGCCAAGGCGCGTTTATAGACGAGCCGCAAACCATCGGCAAAAGAAATGGCGCGGGCTGCCACCAAGGCCGAAAACTCGCCCAAAGAATGGCCGGCCACCATTTCGGGTCTAAAATCGCGAATAATGCGCGATTTGATAACCGAATAAAGAAATACCGACTGTTGGGTAACACGTGTTTGCTTCAGGTCGTCGGCGGTGCCCGAAGTCATGATTTTGCTGATGTCAAAAGCTAAAATACGGTCTGCAACCTGCAGGTATTCTTTGGCAGAATCTGCTAAACCATACAACTCCTGAGCCATGCCTGGTTTTTGAGACCCTTGTCCAGTAAAAATATATGCTTTCATAGTAATAAATTATTCACCTCATCTGCGAAAAAACCCAAGTTTAACACAACTCTTCACAAACTGCTGTTTTGGTAGAACAGCAAACAGGTTTTTCGGGCAATGCTACATGCCTAAAAACATACTTCCTCAACTAAAATTGACAGGAAAACTTTTGTGAAGACAAATACAAGGTAAAGGTAGGCATTTTATTTAACCAAATTGCTACCGGCGCAACTTTTTTTTGAATTTTTTTTCAGTTAACCCTGCACACCTGCTTTATTACAGCAGGTCAATCCTTGTTTTATTGTCGTCAAAAAGGCAGGATGGCGTTTTTTTGCACATCAAGGTGCACAACCTCTTAATCGCCAAAATATTCCACATAAATATTTTCGGTTTCTACCAGTTTTATGCAATGCAGCGTACATCCTTTTAAGTGGGGTACAAGTTGTTGCCATATTGCTTTGGCTACATTTTCGGTAGAGGTAAACATGCCTTGCAGAAACGGCACGTCTAAGTTAAGGTTGCGGTGGTCGAGGTGTTCTATTACATGTTCCTTAATAATATCGCTCAACTCTTTTACATTAATGATAAAGCCTGTATCGGGGTCGGGTTCACCTTTAACGGTAACAAAGAGTTCGTAGTTATGGCCATGCCAGTTGGTATTGGCGCATTTTCCGAATACGGCATCGTTTTGCAGAGCCGACCAATTAGGGTTATATAATTTGTGAGCGGCATTAAAGCGCTCTCTTCTTGTTAAATACACCATTTTATTAATGATTTGTACATTCGGGTACAAAGGTAAGCAGGTTTGCGGTGTATTACAAGTGTGCATGGAAAATCGGCAGCGGGCAGGGCAGAAACAGGGCAAATTTACCGCACCCTGCCGCCCGAAACCAGGTAGCGGAACAAATAAAGTCCGCCGCCAAAGAATATGGCGCCAAGGGTAAACGGCGCCAAAATGGTTACTTTATTTTCTACTGTTCCGTTCATAATGGCAAAGCAGGCATAAATGAGGAGCAACATGCCGGCAACGGTTAAAATAGCGGCAAATATTTTTACAATGTTCATAACAACCGGTTCTGTAAGGTGCAATGATGAAGAATGTATTTTTACGGGGTAAAGATATGAAATTACCCGATACGCAGCAAGGATATGGTAAAAATACAGTTTGGCAACACCCGCGCGGCAATTGTCTCCCCCATGCAAACCAATGCAACAAGGGGCAATTGCTAAGTTAAGCCGGTAACTTCAAGTGGGTAGAATGCCAGTTTACCATCAATGGCATCAATTTGCATTACAGAACCTGCTTTCAGTTCGCCTGCCAGAATTTTTTTAGACAACTCGTTGCTGATGCGCTGTTTAATAAGTTGCTTGAGGGGCCGTGCGCCGTACAGCAGGTCGTAGCCGTTTTCGGTAAGGTAATCTGCCGCTTCATCGGTGAGGTAAATTTGAATGTGTTGTTTTTCGAGCATTTTTTCCAATTGCCGTATCTGAATGCGCAAAATGCTGCTCAATTCTGATTTGGTAAGCGGTTTAAACATAATAATTTCATCAACGCGGTTCAGAAATTCGGGGCGAAACGTTTTTCGTAGCAGTTCAAACACTTGCCTTTTGGTTTGCCGGTACACTTCGGGCAGCCGTTTTTCGTCGGCATCTTCAAAATTTTCCTGTATTATGGGCGCTCCTAAGTTAGAGGTCATGATAATAATGGTGTTTTTAAAATTTACCGCTCTCCCTTTGTTGTCGGTTAGCCGGCCGTCTTCTAACACTTGCAGCAGGAGATTAAACACATCGGGGTGGGCTTTTTCAATTTCATCGAGCAGTATAACCGAGTAAGGTTTGTGCCTTACGGCTTCGGTAAGCTGCCCGCCTTCTTCGTATCCCACATAACCCGGCGCCGAGCCAATAAGCCTTGCTACCGATGACGACTCCTGATATTCCGACATATCAATTCGGGTAAGTGAATTTTCATCGTTAAACAAAACTTCGGCCAATGCTTTTGCAAGTTCGGTTTTACCCACGCCGGTAGTACCCAAAAAAACAAAGGAGCCAATAGGGCGGTTGGGTTCATTTAAACCTGCCCGGCTTCTGCGTATGGCATCTGCTACTACTTCCACTGCGCGGTTTTGGCCAATAACCCGTTTATGCAATTCCTCTTCTAATCGCAGCAGTTTGGTTCGCTCGCTTTCCAACATACGGCTAAGCGGAATTTTTGTCCATTTTGAAACAATGGCTGCAATGTCTTCCGAGTCTATTTCTTCTTTTATAATGCGTTGTTGCCCCAAAGCGGTCAATTGAGTTTCTAACCCGGCAATTTTTGCTTCGGCTTCTTTTATTTTACCATAGCGTATTTCGGCAACTTTTCCATAATCGCCCAATCGTTCGGCATTTTCGGCTTCGGTTTTATACGTTTCCACCGCTTTTTTCTGTGCCTGTATGCCGTCTATGAGGTCTTTTTCCTGTTGCCACCTTGTTTTAAAGGCGATTTCCTGCTCTTTTAAACGGGCAAGTTTGGCATTGAGCAGTGTAAGTTGCGCCTCATCGTTATTACGTTTTACCGCCTCCCTTTCAATTTCTAATTTGCGAACCTGTTTTTCAATCTCATACAGCCCTTCGGGTACCGAATCAATTTCCATGCGCAGTTTTGCTGCCGCTTCGTCAATGAGGTCAATGGCTTTATCGGGCAGGTACCGGTCTGCTATATACCGGTGCGACAACTCTACGGCACTGATAATGGCTTCATCTTTAATTTTAACCTTATGATGGGTTTCGTACCGTTCTTTCAGTCCTCGCAAAATGGTAACGGAATCTTCGGGGGTGGGTTCTTCAATAAATACTTTCTGAAACCGGCGCTCCAGGGCTTTGTCGCGTTCAAAATATTTCTGATATTCGTTGGTGGTGGTTGCACCTATTGCCCTAAGTTCTCCTTTGGCAAGGGCAGGTTTTAATATATTGGCGGCATCCATAGAGCCGCCTTCGGTTGCGCCGGCGCCCACTAATGTGTGTATTTCATCAATAAACAAAATAATTTGTCCGTTTGCTTTATAAACTTCTTTTACCACAGCCTTCAGGCGCTCTTCAAAATCGCCGCGGTACTTTGCGCCGGCAAGTAAAGCGCCCATATCTAAGGCATAAATTACCTTGGTTTTCAGGTTTTCGGGTACATCGGTATTAACTATTCTGTGGGCTATGCCTTCGGCAATGGCAGTTTTGCCAACACCCGGTGCGCCAACCAGAATGGGGTTGTTTTTGGTTCGGCGCGATAGAATATGCAGTACACGGCGTATTTCTTCATCGCGCCCTATAACCGGGTCTAACCTGCCTTGCAGCGCCATTTCATTCAGGTTTTTGGCATATTTGTCAAGTGCGTTGTAACGCTCTTCGGCCGTGGCTTCGGTAACGTTTTCGCCTTTTCGCAGGTCTTTAATGGCTTTTTCCAAATCGGTTTTTACCAGATTTTCATCGGAAAGCAGTGTAGCGGCATCGCCTCCAACATCTAAAAGCGCCAATAAAAGGTGTTCTACCGATACATACTCATCGTTATATTCTTTGGCAATGGCTTGTGCTTTAAAAATTGCCTGTCCCATGCGCGGCGAGGGGTAGGGCTGGGTTACATTGCTTACTTTGGGGTAGCGATCAAGCGCATCGGTAACCTTTTTTTTAAGGCGGTTTAAGTTGGCGCCTGTTTTTTTAAAAAGATGCGGAATAACGTTATCATCCACGTCAAGCAAACCTTTCAGCAGGTGGGTGGTTTCGGTGGTTTGGTTAGAGCGGTTAAATGCTTCGCCTTGCGCCGATGCAATGGCTTCCTGCGATTTTATGGTAAAATTGTTGAAATTCATTTTCAGGTTGAAATTGAGTGAATACCTTTTTTGCTTGTAACTCATGCTAAAGGCTACACTACACCTGCAATTTATGTACCCGATTTAAAAAACTTGAAAAAATGGCATTTTTTGTTGGTTTTTGTGTCACAATGTCATAATATTGCCACCCCGATATGGCATATTTACTTATGGTTAGCAGTATTTGCCCGCCGGATCATATTGAAAAATATTAAATGAACAAGAATATGCGGCAAAAATTTCGTTTGCAGGACTATATTGGCGAGTTTGTTTATGGCGGAATGGATGGTTCTGTTACCACCTTTGCCGTAGTAGCCGGTTCTGTAGGAGCCGATATGGATTTATCGGTTATAATTATTTTGGGATTTGCCAATTTGATTGCCGATGGTTTTTCCATGTCGGTGGGCAGTTATTTATCAAAAAAATCGGAAACGGATAACTATGATAAACACCGGCGGGTAGAGGAATGGGAGGTAGAAAATATTCCTGAATTGGAACGCGAAGAAATACGGCAGATATACCTTGCCAAAGGGTTTGAAGGGGAGTTGCTGGAGCAAATTGTAACTGTGATTACCTCCGATAAACAGCGCTGGGTGGATACTATGATGAAAGATGAACTGGAAATGGTGCGCGAATCGAAATCGCCGCTTGCCATAGCTGCTGTTACGTATGCATCGTTTATTGCCATTGGTTTAATACCGCTTGGCTCTTATGTACTGAAAGATGTTTTTTCTATTCCGCAAAACCGTTTGTTTGCCTTATCCTGCCTGTTTACCACCCTGGCTTTTGTAGTAATTGGCTACCTGAAAACCTATGTTACCCAAACCCGGGCATGGAAAGGCATTGCCGAAACAGTTTTTTTGGGTGTTACGGCAGCCTCGTTATCTTACATGGTAGGCAGTTGGCTCGATAAATTGTTTTGATAAGCATTATACCGGATAAACCCATCAACTTTTATTGCGGAGCGTAATACAGCAAGTAAGGTAAAAGTCCTCTTGCGAAGGTAAAAGCCCTCTTTCAAAGGTAAAAGTCCCCTTTAGTGGATTTAGGGGTAGGGTAGTGGTAGGAAACGTTTTTTTATTATTACCACCCCACTTGCAAAGGTAAAAATCCCCTTTAGTGGATTTAGGGGTAAGATCGGGCACACCAAACAAAATTTACCTCAATTTTTGCATA
>NBMY01000018.1 GCA_002212985.1 Sphingobacteriales bacterium TSM_CSS | reverse complement strand
CCTGCGACTGCGAAAAGGGTTCGGGCAATATTATTACCGAAACCCGCAATTTTGACTATTTCGATAAACTGCAACTACAGGGCGATTATACGGTGTATTTATACGAAGATACCGTTGCAAGTCTTACCATTGAGGCCGATGATAACATTGTACCCCTTGTTGACACCTACCTCACCACCGATGACCGCCTGATTGTGGAAACCGACAAATGCATAAGAAAACACCACGAAATTGTGCTCCACATTGCCATACCCAAATTGAGCGAATTGCGTATTGACGGCTCTGCCGATGTGAACGCCGCAAGCGATTTTGAAACCCAGCAACTGCTTTTGGAAAGCTACGGTTCGGGCCACATAAAACTGAACGGCATCATTGCCACCATTGTAAACATTGATATAAAAGGTTCGGGAGATGTGAGAATTGATGAACTCAATACACAATCGCTCGATGTGGAAATAACCGGTTCGGGCAATGTTGATGTAAGAGGCTTTGCCGATTTGTTTGATATTGACATTTACGGTTCGGGCAATGTATATGCCTACTATTTAGATGCCGGCAGCTGCGATATAAACATATCGGGCAGCGGCAATTGCGAGGTAAATGTATCGGGTAATTTAGATGTGCATATTACCGGCAGCGGCAACGTGTATTACCGCGGCAACCCTTCATCGGTAGAAATTTTTATTACCGGCACCGGCGCTGTGTTTGATGCCGGTTAGGCAGGCGCTTTGCTGTCGGTTGTTTTACAATTCATCGGCAGTATCGTGCAAAATCATGACCGGCACCGGCGCTTTGTAGGCCATTTGGCGGGTTATGCTGTTCAGCATCCAGCTATCAAGGCGGGCTTTGTTGGTGCGTTCTACCATGGCTACCATATTGGTTTGGGTGTTGGTTTGCAGGTATTTGGAGAGCGCTGCGTCAACATCATGATGGTTTAATTCTGCAATGGCGTAATTGGCAGCCCCAAAAAGGTCATCGGCTTTGGTGCAGAAATGTGCCAACCGGTTATTGTACGAACGGGTTTCTTCGGTCATAACATGCACAAAGTTTATAAAAGCATCTATGGCGTTGGTAAACCGTTGCAGTTTTTGCATGGTATAATCATTGGGTTCAAGGTTGGTGGCATACATAATGGTGTTAATGTTGGCATAGCGGCAGTTTTCGGGCACTATAAGTAAGGGGCAGGGCAGGGGCGTTGAAATGAGTGTTTCCAGCATATTGCCAAAAAACAGGTGCCTGAAAAAATCTCTGATAAAATTACCGGCCGACAACTCGCTGAAAATAGCCCGCTTTTTGGCGCTTACCACCAGCAAGTCGAAATGGTGTTTTTTTACCTCCTCCACAATGGCAGCAGTTTCTACCGAAGGTATGTAGTGATACCGGGCTTTTATTTGTGTCAGTGTTTCTGTAGGGTGTATTTTTTGAATAATGCCGGTAAAATGATGGTGTGCCAAATCGTCGGCTACCTGTAGCAGGTGCAACAGGTTATCGTCGGTTTCGGGTTGCCTGTGGTCTGCCGATAAAATAGTAATGGTTGCCCCGCTTCGTTGTGCTATTTGTATGGCATAATTTACCGCCCGTGCAGTATGCACGGTAAAATCTACCGGAACCAATAATGTTTGCAACATACTACCTGCTTATTAGTGGCAGTAAATTACACTTTTTTCGGCACTTACCCCATAATTGTGCTAATTTGTTAAAATAAAATGCCCATTCTGGCCTATTTTTAAGCCAAAACGGGCAAGCGTTTTTTTCGTACACTTGTGGTTTACTGTGTCAACCTTTTAAAATATAGGTTAATGACAGCATTAATTTCTACTTCTTGTTTACCTTTATGCGGTTGCCTCCCGTATTGGTATTGCTGTTGTTTGTAGGAGGAACGGGATTGGTATTGGTTTTGGGCGGTGTATTGGTTTGCCCTTTTTTGCCTTTTACGGCATCCACCACATCTTCAATAATATCGGTGAGCACGTTTTTTTTACCGGTGTTGTTGCCCTGTGCATCGGTTTTGCTGCCGCCTTTTACGGCATCCACCACATCTTCAATAATATCGGTGAGTACGTTTTTTTTACCGGTGTTGCCCTGCGCATCGGTTTTGTTGCCGCCTTTTACGGCATCCACTACGTCTTCAATAATATCAGTGAGCACGTTTTTTTTACCGGTATTGTTTTGTGCATCGGTTTTGCTGCCGCCTTTTACGGCGTCCACTACATCTTCAATAATATTGCCCAACACACCGCCTTTTTTACCGGTTTGGGTTTTAGGTTGTTCCTTGTCGGTTGCCTGATTGTCCTGACTGTTGTTTTTAACGGTTTCCACAACATCGCTAATGATGTCAATGAGTTTTTTCTTTGCCATGCCGGTTGTTTTTTTATATGGTTATGATGTAATTATTTTAAAGACGAAATGGAGCGGGCAAAAGTAACACGGGGGTGAAATGTTTTACTATTTCTCCAAATTACGCCGGTTTTTTGGGTTGCTGCGGGTTGTTGCAGTTGGGGTTAGGCGGGTTGTTGCGGCACGTTTACTAATTGTGCTGCTGCTTGCAGTGCGCCGGCAATATGGGGAAATACATTGCCGGGGCCAAGCATTTTTAGCAAGCCCGATTTTTCCATTACTTCAAGGGGTTGAGCATTTACTTCGGACAAGATGATGTGTATGCCTTCGTTTTTAGATTTTTGGCACAAGCTTTTAAGGTTATTAATGCCCGTAGCATCAATAAAAGGTACTTTTTGCATTCTTATAATACGTACTTTTGGCGCGGCGCTTACGCGTCTCAGGGCCTCATCAAATTTATTGGCGGCACCAAAGAAAAACGGGCCGTTTATTTCATATACCTGCGTTTTGGGCGGCAGCAGCAGGGGCAGGTTTTTGCCTGCATCGGAGCCGATATCGGTCAATTCGTCATCGGCATCAAACTGGCTTCTAATTACCTGCACTTCCGATGTTTCGGCAGTTCTTTTTACAAACAATACCATAGCCAGCAATAACCCAACCTGTATGGCCACGGTAAGGTCAATGAGTACGGTAAGTAAAAAAGTGGCGGCCATAACGCTAATGTCGCTTTTGGGGTGGTTAAACATATCTTTAAAAGAGCGCCACTCGCTCATATTATAGGCAACCATTACCAAAATGCCGGCCAGACAGGGCATGGGTATCAGCCTGGCCCATTTACCAAAAAACAACAAAATGAGCAGCAGGGTTAGGGCGTGTATGATGCCGGCCACCGGGGTGCGTCCGCCGTTTTTTATATTGGTTATGGTTCGGGCAATGGCGCCGGTGGCGGGTATGCCACCAAACAGCGGGGTTACTATGTTGGCGGTTCCTTGGGCTACCAGTTCCATATTGGAGCGGTGGGTGGTTCCTATAATGCCATCGGCAACCACGGCAGACAGGAGCGACTCTATGGCGCCCAGCATGGCAATGGTAAATGCCGGCTGAATAAGCATTTTAAGCGTATGGATGTTTTCTATGGCGGGCAAATGCGGCATCGGAAATTCCATGGCAATTTGCCCGAACCGGCTGCCAATGGTTGCCACCGGCACGTTTAACAACTGTACGGCAAGGGTGGTAACTGCAATGGCTGCCAATGAGCCGGGTACTAAGGTGGTAATTCGCGGAAACAAAACTACGGTTAAAACGGTAAAAACCGACAGCGCAGCCGCATACCAGTTTACCGAATAAAGATGTTGGGCATACAAAAGCCATTTTTCGACAAAACCTGCCGGTACTTTGTCAATATCAAGCCCAAAAAAATCTTTAATTTGCGAGGAGAAAATAACTAAGGCAATGCCGCTGGTAAAACCCACTATAACCGGGTAAGGCATAAATTTAATAACAGAACCCAGCCTGAACAAACCCATTAAAACCAACATGATGCCGGCCATAATGGTGGCTATTGTTAATCCGTTAATGCCGAATTGCTCCACTATTCCATAAATAACCACAATAAAAGCGCCGGTAGGTCCGCCTATTTGTACGCGGCTTCCGCCCAGCAGCGAAATAAGAAAACCGGCAATAACGGCGGTTATGAGGCCGTTTTGGGGTGATACCCCCGATGCTATGCCAAAGGCAATGGCTAAAGGCAGGGCTACAATGCCCACAATAATGCCGGCTACAAGGTCGGCATAAAATTGCCGGCGGTTGTATTGTTTTAGGGTAGAAATGATTTTGGGTTGCAGCATGGTCATAACCGGTTGTCGGTGATTGGCAGGGGCAGGTACTCAGGTGGTTTGTTTACCCCAAATAAAGGCATATAATACAGGGGCGTTTCATATAACGGTTGTCTCAAATCAGGAGTCGGTTTCGCCGGTTTCAAAGAAGTTTTTAAGCGCTTTTAACTGCCGTTCATTGAGTACTTTTTTCAGGTCTTGTTCATCGGCTTGCCGGATATTGGCTATTGATTTAAATGTGGTGAGCAGTTTTTGGGCGGTTTTTTCGCCAATGCCGGGTATGTTTTCCAAACCCGATTTAAAAGTGCCTTTTGAGCGCAACTGCCGGTGAAAGGTAATGGCAAAGCGGTGAGCCTCGTTGCGTATATGCTGCAACAGCCGCAGGCTGGCCGAGCGTTTGTCAATATGCAGCGGGTAGGGGTCGTTGGGCACATAAATTTCTTCTAATTTTTTGGCAATGCCCGCTACGGCCACCCGTTCATAAATGCCCGTTTTTTTAAGGCTTTCAACGGCTGCGCTCAGTTGCCCCTTGCCGCCGTCTATAAGAATAAGTTGGGGGAGGGGTTTTTGCTCTTCGAGCAGGCGTTTGTAGCGGCGATAAACAATTTCTTCCATAGAGGCAAAATCGTTGGGGCCTTCAACGGTTTTTATTTTAAAATGCCGGTATTCTTTGTTGGCCGGTTTACCGTCTTTAAAAACCACCATAGAAGCAACGGGGTAACTGCCCTGAAAATTGGAGTTATCGAAACACTCAATATGCTGCGGAAGTTCTGCCAGACGCAGGTCTTTTTTGAGTTGGTTCAGCACTTCAAAGCGCTGTTCGGCGGGGCGTTTTTTCTGGCGGTCTTTTATTTCAAACTGGTTTTTGTAGTAGTAGGCGTTTTTTTTGGCCAGGTCGAGCAGTTTGCGTTTGTCGCCAATAAGCGGAATGGTAATTTTGAGGTTTTTATCGGGGTAATCGGGGTCAAAGGGCAGTATGAGTTCGGGCGATTGGCTGTTAAACTGCTGTCTTAATTCGGCAATACCAAAGGTGAGCAGTTCCTGCGGTGTTTCGTCTAGTTTTTTTACCAACTCTATTACCTTGGTTTGAATAATGGCGCCGTTTGCCACTTTCAAAAAACTGATGTAGGCGCGTTTTTCGTTTTCGTCAATATTAAACACATCTACGTTGTTTATGGCGGGGTTTACCACCGTAGATTTGCTTTGGTAGTGTTGCAGGCTTTCTGCAATGACCTTTGTGTCCTGCGCTTTTTCAAATTCGTAAGCATCGGCAAATTCCTGAATTTTTTCTTTCAGGTATTTAATAACCGATGCAATATTTCCTTTCAGAATTTTTCTTATTTGTTTAATATTTTCGGCGTATTCCTCTTCTGCCTGCTTACCTTCGCAGGGGCCCTTGCAATTACCTAAATGGTATTGGAGGCAAACCTTAAATTTGGCATCGGCAATATTTTTAGCGCTTAGGTTAAAGGCACAGGTGCGCAGTTTAAACAGTTGATGCACCAACTCTACAATATTTTTTGCCTGTGTTACCGAAGCATAGGGTCCCAGATATTCCGACCCGTCGGGTTCTACCTGCCGCGTAAGGAATACACGCGGAAATCGTTCGTTTTTAATGCAGATATAAGGATAGGTTTTATCATCTTTCAGCATAATATTATAGCGCGGCTGCCACTCTTTAATGAGTACATTTTCAAGCAGCAGAGCATCTTGCTCGGTTTCAACTACAGTAAACTCTATTCGGGCAATTTTGCTTACCAAAATGCGGGTTTTACCCAGTTCATGGTTTTTTACAAAGTACGAAGCCACCCTTTTGCGCAGGTCTTTTGCTTTGCCAACATAGAGCAGGGCATTCTGGTCGTCGTAGTATTTGTAAATGCCCGGTTGGTTGGGAATGGTGGGTAAAATATCTTGTTTTATGCGCTCAATATGGTTCATATGCCGTAAAAATTTAGCAGGCTGTCGGGGGCAGGAAAAAATCCGGCAAGATGATTTGCCCAAAGAAGCGGGGTAGTGTTTTGGCGGCTATGGTTTTACAAAAGTTGCGGCAATGGCAAAATTTTCGGGTTGCATGAGAATAACCTTTTGCGAGGCTTTTATGTTGTAGCCGCCCCCTGTTTGGTAGTGCAGATTTTCATTGGTTTGGTACACAAAGTTGTTGGTTTGGTTGGTAATAACTACCGAAACGGGGTTATTGCTGCCGTCTTTAAAATTGAGTTGAACCAGCCGGGTTCGCAGCGCAATGTCGGTGGCGGTGTAGGTAACGGTGGTAAACCCGTTTTGCCGGGTGGTGTCGGCGGCGTACTTACCTTTCCATGCGGGTTTGTTAATATCTGAAGCGGTAAAGGCTGCTAATTCCTTTCGCCAGTTTACATCCTTCAGTATTTTGGTTTCGGCTTTTTGGTTGAGGGTTGCCGTTTTTTGGAGGCCGGTTTTGCTGTTTTCGAGGCGCGTTATTTCCTGATTGAAAAACCGGTTAAGGTTGAAATAAATGGTTGTGCCCGACGCTTGTTCATTTGGCACACTATTGCCCGATGTTTGTTGCCGGCAGCCATAAATGCCGGCCGGCAGCGCTGTGCAAAACAGGGCAAAGGCAATAACCGCTGCCGGAATGTGGGTGGCGCGGTAAAAACGGGTAGGTTTTTGCAAGGTAAGGGGGTTATTAAAATTTGGGCAAAAATAGGCAAATTTTTCGTCTTTTCGGGGCTTTTGCCGGCAAGTTTGAAAAGGGTTAAAGGGGTGCGATGTGGTTTGGCTATAAACCGAACACACAAAAACGGGTTAATAAAATTTGTTTTCCAGTGCCGCAAGCAGGTTGTTGAGGTTGTTGTAAAACCGGCTTTTAACGGGTTCTTCCAAAGTTGCCGTATCTGGTAGTACTGCAAAGTGGTGTGTCAATTCATGCAGTACCAAATCTTTTAACTCTTGCAGTGTTTTTTTGTTGTACACGGCGCTAAGGAGCTTATGGGTTAAGCAGTCGTACTCATCGGGTGGAGCGCCGCTGCCAATTAGTCCACATGGGTCAAAAGAATTGACCAATGTGGTTAAAGCTGCAAAGTCTTCTTTGTATTTTTGCTTAAGTGTTTTATCCATCTTTGGGTTGGCGGGTTTTACCATTTTGGCCGGCTGTTTCCTCATCTTGTTATTCAACTCCTTCGGAGTTGGGGGTTATGTGGTTGGCATTTTCCACAGGTTTC
>NBMY01000158.1 GCA_002212985.1 Sphingobacteriales bacterium TSM_CSS | reverse complement strand
TTTTTACATGATACATGTTGCCTCGTTTACCTTTAACCCTTTTGCCGAAAATACCTACGTTTTGTACGACCAAACCCGCGAATGCCTGATAATAGACCCCGGCTGCCACAACGAAGCCGAGCGCAAACGCTTAATCGCTTTTATTGACAAGGAACAACTGAAACCCGTACTGCTGCTCAACACGCATTGCCATGTTGACCACGTGGCCGGCAACCGCTTTGTGGCTCAACGCTACAACCTGCCCTTAGCCATGCACCGCGGCGAAGAACCCGTGTTGGCCTTTGCCGCACAGGCAGGGTTAATGTGGGGGTTTCGCATTGAGGAATCGCCTGCCGCATCGGTTTTTTATGAAGAGGGCGATGTGGTGCGTTTCGGACAATCGGAATTAGAAGTATTATTCACACCCGGGCATTCGCCTGCCAGCCTGTCTTTTTACAGCCGCCCCGATGCTTTTGTAATTGCCGGCGATGTGCTTTTCAGGGGCAGCATTGGCCGTACCGACCTGCCCGGCGGCAGCTACCGCACCCTCCTTACCAGCATAGAACAAAAATTGCTGCCGCTTGGCGATGAAGTAACCGTGTACTCCGGGCACGGAACACCCACCACCATTGGCCACGAGCGCAAACACAACCCTTTTTTAACCGAAGCATAAACCGCCGGTTTACCGGCAATCCTTATCACAATCCTTATAGGTTTTAAAAACCTATAAGGATTAAAAATCAAGCAACTTCGCCATTGCCTGCGTCCCCCACAGGCAATCCGGCAAAATAACCTTTTTACCTGCTACCCTATGGTAAGCAACTCGTTCCAGCAGGTGGTGTAGCGGGGCGAAAGTTGCTCCTGCCGCAGCTTCCACACGCGTTCATAGCCCTGTATGGCATAACGCACAGTATCGCGCCCCATGCGTTGGTTAAGCGCATCAATGGTTTTGCTTAGTTGCTCATGCCCCTGCGGGTTTTGCTGCCCGAACAAATTGCCCTGCACCCCGCTTTGCGGCACAATGCCCGATACATATACACCGGCTTTTTTGTACACAAAACCCGTGCGGTAAATTTTTTGCAGTCCCCCAAGCGCTTGTTCAATAAGGGCGGCATTGTGCTGCGCGGCTACGGGCAGTTGCAGGGTAATGCTGTTGCTGTATTGGGGCAACTTTGGTTTAAAGGGGTTGCTGTGTATAAAAACGGTAAGCAGGTTGGCACAAGATTGCTGCCGGCGCAGTTTTTCGGCACAGCGCACGGCAAAATTGGCTACGGCCTCCTGTAGCGGTGCCATGTCGCTTACGCCCCGCCCAAAAGAGCGCGAAGTACAAATGCCTTTTTTGGGTGGGGTAAACAATTGCACCGGCAGGCAGGAAATACCCCGAAGTTCGTGTACCAGCCTAAGCCCCACTATGCCAAAGTGTTGCCGTACCCAGTCATCGGACAGTTGCCGCAATTGCAGGGCGGTTTCCACACCGTTTTTAAGGAGCAGTTTTTCATATTGGCGGCCAATGCCCCAAACCTCACCTGCCGGCAGTTGTTGCAGCGCAATTTCAATGTCGGGGTCGCAAAACAGCAGGCAAACCCCTTCGGCGCTTTTTTTGGCGTAAAAGTTGGCCACTTTGGCCAGCGTTTTGGTGGGCGCCACACCTACCGATACGGGTATGCCTGTCCATTGCCCAACCGTTTGGCGCACCCGTTGGGCAAAATCGGGCAGGGTGTGCGGCGCAAAACGGCGCAGGTCTATAAAAGCCTCGTCAATAGAATACACCTCCAGAAACGGGGTTAACTGCCGCAGCGTTTGCATAACCCGCCCCGACATATCGGCATACAGCGCATAGTTCGATGAAAAAACAGCCACCTTGTGCCGTTGCAACAGGTCTTTTATTTTAAAAGCCGGTTCGCCCATGCGTATGCCCAATTGCTTGGCTTCGTTTGAGCGTGCCACAATGCAACCGTCGTTGTTTGACAACACCACCACCGCCCGCCCCTGTAGTTTTGGGTTAAACACCCGCTCGCACGAGGCATAAAAATTATTGCAATCTACCAAAGCAAACATACCGTAACCCTTCCTCCAAACTGGGAAACAGAAAAATTACCAAAACCGTAAGCATTATTGCAACCGGCGTACAAAAATCCGGCGTTCGGGCAGGGGAGTGCGGCATGGCAGAACCTGCAAACAGCATTGCAGTGCAAGACAAAGGTAAAGTGTTTTTGGGAAAAATTAAGCCCATACTCCAAAACAAAAAAGCGGCAACAATACCCGAAATTTACCCGCAAATTGCTTTTTCGGGTTTTATAAGTTTGGCCAATTTCTTTTTTTGCTATTTTGCAGACCAATAATATTTTTTAAACCATTACAAACACCGTACCCATGAAAAAAGCAATTACGCTGTTACTTTGCCTTGTATTCGGAATGTCGGCTACCTTGCAGGCACAATATCAGTTAAACGGCAGCGCCATACAAACCGATGAAAACTGTTTCCAGCTTACCCCGGCGCTTAATACGCAGGCCGGTTCTATGTGGTACCTGGAACAGGTGAGCCTGCTCGAAAATTTTACCCTCGATTTTGATATTTACCTCGGCTGTGTAGATGTCAACGGCGCCGATGGTATTTATTTTGTACTGCAACCCATCAGTACCTCGCTTGGCTCATCGGGTGGGGGCATTGGTTTTCAGGGCATTGTTCCTTCGTTGGGCGTAGAATTTGATACCTGGCAAAACAACGGCGGCTCCGAAGCCTATGACGACCCCACCTTTGACCACTTGGCCATACAACAAAACGGCGATTTAGACCACGGAGGACCCAACAACCTGGCAGGTCCCGTTGCCATAAGCGCCTCTTCCGATAATGTGGAAGATTGCGCCTACCATAACATGCGCATTACCTGGAATGCCGAAACCCAAACGCTTTCGGTGTATTTTGACTGTAACCTGCGCCTCACCTATACCGGCAATGTGGTAAACAATATTTTTGGCGGCAACCCCAACGTATTCTGGGGATTTACCTCGGCCACCGGCGGCGCCAACAACGTTCATGCCGTTTGCCTTGACTATGTTTCTTTTACCGACCAACTGACCGATACCACCATTTGCCCCGGCGAGAGCGTTCAGCTGAACGTGCCCGGCGGCTTTGAAATTTACATTTGGGAACCCGCCGAAGGTCTTAACAACCCCAATATACCCAACCCTGTGGCCTCGCCCGGGCAAACTACCACCTATACCGTTACGGTTATTGATGAATGTGGCAACGACTTTTTTGATCAGGCTACCATTTCCGTTACCGAAGAACTTGCCGTTGATCTGGGCCCCGATGGCTTTATTTGCGAAAACCAGGCCATTACCCTCAATGCCGATACCCCCGGCGCTACTGCCTATCTTTGGGATGATGGCAGCATCGAACCGCAACTGACCGTTACCCATTCGGGAACTTATTGGGTGCAGGTAAGCAACGATTGTTACACTGCCACCGATACTATTAATTTTGATCCGCTGGTGGTAGATTACAACCTTGATTTAGGCCCCGATGTAACCATTTGCCAGGGCGAAACGGCCCAGTTAGCCTCCAATATTATAGATGAGGTAAACTATTTGTGGTCAAACGGCGCTGCCACTCCTTCCATAGCAGTACAGCAAGCAGGTTTATACATACTTACCATTAGCAACGACTGCGGCGTGGGTATAGATAGCATACAGGTTTCGGTAATACCCGATGTGGCGGTTAACTTAGGCGATGCCAACCAAAATTTCTGTACCGAAGATGTAAACCTGCTCAACGCTTTTTCCGATGGGGCTACCGGCTACCTGTGGCAAGACGGCAGCACGGCGCCCACCTATTTGGTAGAGCAAACCGGCATTTACTCGGTAACCGTAAGCAATGATTGCGGCGCTGCCACCGATGTGGTTTGTGCCGTAGTGCAAAGCTGCAATGCCCAATGCGCCGGCATGAACATTACCCATATTGTTGATTGCGAGCCGGTTACCCAAAACTATACCGTATATGCTTCGGTAAGCGGCGGGGTGGCTCCGTATGCGGTTTCGGGCAGCTACAATGGTGTTATTAATGAAGACAATACTGTTATCACCTTCGGGCCATTTGCGCCGGGCAGCAACTACATTCTCAATATTACTGATGCCGCAGGTTGTGTACGAAGTGTGTTGGGTAAACCATCGTGCAATACGCTGCCTGTGCAGCTCATCAGCTTTACCGGGCAGGCGCTGCCGCAGGGTAATTTACTGCAATGGCGCGTGGCAACAGAAACCAACTGTGCTTTTTATACCCTGCAGCAGGTTTCGGCATCGGGCAGTGTATTTACGCCCATTGCCCGCATAAACGCCGCCGGCAACACTTCCATTACACAGCAATATGAATGGCTGCATACCCCCGCACCACAGGGTAAAACCTACTACCGCCTCACCCAAACCGATTTTGACGGAACCGAAACAGCGCTTGGAACAGTAGCATTGCAAAGAAAAGCCGGCAGCGCCATGCCGGAAATAGAAGCTGTTTTACCCGTTCCGGCGCAAAACGAACTAAGGATAACGTTTAACCTCTTAGAGCCGCAGCCGGTTATGCTTACCCTTTACGACATTGCCGGCCGGATTGCCCTTACCCAAACCATTGCCGCCAATGCCGGCAGCAACCATACAGGCATATCGGTAGCCAATCTGGCATCGGGCATGTATCTGCTGCACATATCGGGCAAAAACGGGGCGGCGGTGCAAAAAGTGGTGAAAGAGTAATTACCCTTGCTTTATATTACCCTGCCGGCAGTATGCAGCCCTGCTGCCGGCAGGGTATTCAACCTACTGCCGCGCCAATGACAAACTCGCTTGGCAGCATTAGTTTGTTGCCGGCGTTTCGTTTTTTGGGGGGTATAACAACGGGCTGCATAAATTGCCGGTTTTTTTTGACAAAACATACTCTATATTTGCCGATGGGTGTATATTTAGGCATTTAAGTAACCTTACGCAACAGAATTTGACCGTAGCGCATGGAAATAACCATTGTTCTGGCTTTGCTGGTATTGGCAGTTGTGATGTTTTCTTTAGAGAAAATATCGCCCGATATTGTTACGCTCATACTGCTCATAGCGCTTATTGTATCGGGCATTTTAACGCCTAAAGAAGCCTTTGAAGGGTTTAGCAGTGATTTCATTATTATGCTGGCTTCCATATTCATTATCAGCGCATCTTTGCAAAACAACGGGGTAATGGATTGGATGAGCAGCAGGCTCAACAGCATTACCAAAATAAGTGAAACAGGCATAATGCTGCTGATTATGGTAATGGCCGGCGCTATTTCGGCATTCATGAACAATACCACGGTATCTGCCATGCTTATCCCAACGGTTATCAGCATAGCCCGCCGCATTCAGGTAAGTCCGTCGCGGCTGCTCATGCCCATGGCCTTTGCTACCTTGTTTGGCGGCACTTGCACACTTATAGGCACCTCTACCAATGTGGCGGGCAGTGCCTATATGGCAAAAATGGGGCTGCAACCCATTGGCATGTTTGAATTGCTGCCTTTAGGGCTTACTATATGGGCAGCCGGTTCTGCCGCCATGTTGCTGCTGGGGCGGCGTTTTTTGCCCGATACCCACAATGGCAGTGTAACCGAGCGCTACAACATACGCCAGTATTTGAGCGAAATTATTGTGCTGCCCGGCTCCAAACTGTTGGGGAAACCGGTTTTTAACCTTGATTTGGGCGATGTTAAGGTGCTGAAAGTGCTTAGAAACAAAGAACCTATTTTCCCCGACGGGCAAACCCGCACGCAACCCGGCGATATGCTGCTGGTAGAAGGCGACCGCGAAGAACTGATACAAATGCGCAAGAACAAGGGCATTGAAATCAGAGGCTCGGCCATTAGTGATACCGACCTGGAAAGCGAAGATGTAAAATTAGCCGAATTGCTGGTAATGGCACATTCAGAGCTGGTAAACAGCACACTGAAAGAAGTAGATTTCAGACGTAAATACCACCTTTCGGTGTTGGCTATACACCGAAAAAACTACAACTTCAACGAAAAAATAGGACATGTTCAAATTAAAACCGGCGATGTATTGCTGGTACAGGGTAAAAAAGACGATATAGCCATTATACGCAAGAACTCAGATTTGATGGTTATTAATGAACTGGAAGACACCAAAACCGCCAACCTCAAAAAGGGTGCGCTTACGGTATTGCTTTTTGCGGTAGCCATTGTACTGGGCACATTCAACCTGTTGCCCCTTAGTGTGGCATTTCTGTCGGCAGCTGTGCTGGTGGTGCTTACCCGTTCCATAGACCTTGAAAACGCTTATAGTTCTATTGACTGGCGGCTGCTGGTGCTTATTGGGGGCATGACTGCCTTTGGCGCTGCCATGGATAAAACCGGCGCCGATATTTTTCTGGCACAACAGGTAATAAAGTATATGGAGCCTTTGGGCGTTTACTATATTTTGGCGGGTTTTATGGTACTAACCGTTGTTTTAACCCAACCCATGTCTAATGCCGCAGCCGCTATGGTAGTGTTGCCCATGGCCATACAAACTGCCACCACCTTGGGTATAAATGAACGCACATTTGCCATTGGTGTTATTGTTTCGGCTTCTATTTCCATGATTACTCCCTTTGAACCCGCCTGTATCTTAATTTATGGTCCGGGGCAATACAGAATCAGAGATTTTTTGCGGGTAGGCGGCATACTAACCATTATTTCACTGTTGATTATGCTGTACCTTATTCCAATATTTTGGCCTATGTAACCCCGCAAACCATGCTCTGAAATTTTTTTTGCAACAAAATGCAAATAAAAAAAGCAACGGCTTAGGTAAATCAAAAAAAAAGCGCTATCTTTGCACTCCGTAAAAAATAATAAACTCGAGAGGGTCATGTCAAGAATTTGTGAATTATCCGGAAAAAAGCCCATTACCGGCAACAGCGTATCGCACTCCAACCGTAAAACCAAGCGTTGGTTTTACCCCAACCTGCAGAAAAAACGCTTTTACCTTGCCGAAGAAGACAGGTGGATAACTATTAAAGTTTCTACCTCTGCCCTGCGTACCATTAACAAAAAAGGGCTGTACGCCTATTTGAAAGATTTGGAAAAAAAAGGAGCCTAATATTTAACCTAAATACTCATGGCAAAGAAAAGCAAAGAAAACCGAATACAGGTTATTTTGGAGTGTACAGAGCATAAACAAAGCGGTATGCCGGGCACATCGCGCTATGTTACTACCAAAAACAGGAAAAATACACCCGCCAGAATAGAATTGCGCAAATACAATCCTATTTTGAAACGTTATACCGTTCACAAAGAAATAAAATAACTAAACTATGGGTAAAGTATCTAAAAACGCCCGTGTAAACCGGGGCGCAAAAGACGGAACCGGTAAAAACCACGTAAAAATCGTTATCAGCGAAAAAAACCCCGTCACCGGTCAATACACCTACAAGGAAAAAATTATCCACAAAGACCAGTTAGACGAAGCCTTAAAAGGCTTCTAAAACAATTTCAATGCC
>NBMY01000019.1 GCA_002212985.1 Sphingobacteriales bacterium TSM_CSS | reverse complement strand
TAGGCACGCATATCGCCCAGCAGTTTAACAAAGCAACGCTCGTTAAATTTTATAAATTCTTTGGCAATGCGGGTTTCGTT
The DNA here is from genome assembly GCA_002212985.1 of Sphingobacteriales bacterium TSM_CSS. GTDB lineage: Bacteria > Bacteroidota > Bacteroidia > Chitinophagales > UBA2359 > UBA2359. Next base: position 7,614 of record NBMY01000019.1, on the reverse strand, counting down.
CAGGTTGGCATTGTTAAACTGTCGCTGAATAAACTGGTCGCCCGGAATTCCGGCAATATGTTCTTCAATAAGCGTATCTTTACAAACAAAGTAATTTATTCGGTTGGGCGAGAGGATATGTTCCAATTCCAGGCCGTAAATGCGTGAGGCATCGGCAATTTTTACATAGTAATAGTCGTAGTTATCATTAAAATTATTAATTATTCTAATTCTAAAAGGGTTTGAGTTTCCGAAAGTGCAGTAATCAATGCGGTCAACCGAAAGGTGCTCCATAAAAGAAGTATCGCCGGCCGCTTTCAGGATGCCGTAAATGGAGGTAAGGGCGGCATGAATTTCGCGCCGGTCTGTTTCGGAATAAAAAACCGTTTCCCAAAGTGTGTCGTTTCCGGCCGAGTCAATAAAAGGCACCGAAAAAGAGTAGTGTTTCAGGTCTTTGTAGAGGCATGGCATATCTTCTACCCTGCGGTTTTGGCGCAGGTAGTGCCGCAAGTCGCGGTGTATAGGGTAGGTTTGCTTTTTTTTGGAAATGATGTTTTCCATACTTTCTTCCTGCATAACTTATGGTGCGTTGGTAAGCGGTTAAACTGCCCCGAAAGTACGGCATTTACCCATTAACGGCAAATTTTGTGTGGTATTTGTTGCAGTATTGACTAACTTTGCCTTTCAAATTAACCCGCAAACCTGCAAAACGGCAATAATTTGATTAAAATTTTTTACAATATATGGCCATTTCTTCCAACAACCCCGCTCTTAGCTCCTGGATTCCCGCGCCCGAAGGAACCGATTTCCCCATTCAAAACCTGCCGTTTGGCGTTTTTTCCGATGCGCAAAACCCCCGCCCGCGCCCGGCAAGCATCATAGGCAATACCGTTATTGATTTGTGTGCTTTAGAAGAACTGGGTTATTTTACCAACCTTTTGCCCGCCGCTGCGCCTGTTTTTTCGGGCAGTACGCTTAACCCGTTCCTGCAGTTGGGTAAACCCCTTTGGCGGGCAGTGCGCCAACGCCTTTCCGACCTGTTTAATGCTGATAACGATGCCCTGAAAAATAATACGGCGCACTGCGCAAAAATACTTTTTCCGTTGGAGAATTGCTCCCTGCATTTGCCCGTACATATAGGTGATTATACCGATTTTTACTCCAGCCGCGAACATGCCACCAATGTAGGTATTATGTTCAGGGGGGCAGATAACGCGCTTATGCCTAATTGGTTACACTTGCCGGTTGGTTATCATGGCCGCTCGTCATCCATTGTGGTATCAGGCACGCCCATACGCCGCCCCAAAGGGCAAATGCAGTTGCAAGACGGGCAGCCGCCGGTGTTTGGGCCTTCGCGCCTGCTCGATTTTGAACTGGAAATGGCCTTTGTTACCGGACAGGGTAAGCCGTTGGGCACTCCCATCAATATTGAAGAAGCCGATGATTTTATTTTCGGGTTAATGCTGTTTAACGATTGGTCGGCACGCGATATACAAAAGTGGGAGTACCAGCCGCTGGGTCCGTTTTTGGGTAAAAATTTCGGCTCATCGGTTTCGCCCTGGATAGTTACACTTGATGCGTTGGAGCCTTTCCGCACAGCAGCGCCGGTGCAGGAACCCGCTGTGCTGCCCTACCTGCAATACAGCGGAAACAAAGCTTTAAACATAAACCTGAGCGTTTTTATACAACCCGAAGGCGGCGCTGCCACGCAAATTTGCAGTTCAAACACCAAATACCTGTACTGGACTATGGAGCAGCAACTGGCACACCATACCGTTAACGGCTGTAATATAAACGCCGGCGATATGTTGGCATCGGGCACTATTAGCGGGCCAACTCCCAACTCCTTTGGGTCTATGCTGGAACTAACCTGGCGCGGTACCAAACCACTTACCCTTTCAGACGGCGCCGAGCGCAAATTTATTGCCGATGGCGATACCGTTATTATGAAAGGTTATGCCCAATACCCGGGCAACGGCTTGCGCATAGGTTTTGGCGAGGTAAGCGGAAAGGTTTTGCCGGCTTTGTAATGCTAATTCACACCAGCAATGGGTAATCGGGCTTATACTATAGTATGTCTTTTAATTAACATTGCGCAGGTTAACCGTTGTTGACGGGTGCGGGCCTTTAATGCCGTTTTCGGCAAGGGCTTTTCTGATATTTTCATAAGCCCCGAAATATACGTCCCAATAATCGTCGTCGGTGGCATAGGGTCGCACGGCTAAAATGGTATAGAAGGTTTCAAATTTTTCTATGGCAACGGTAGGCGCCATTTCTTTCGATACTTTATCGGTTTTTGCCAAAGCATCTAAAATAACACGGCGGGCGGTTTCAAAATCCTGGTCGGCGGCAATGCCCACGTTTAAATCTACGCGCAGCAATTTGTTGGTGCTAAAGTTGGTAATTATGCCGCTGGTAGCCAAAGAGTTGGGTACAATCACCGTTTTATTGTCTAATGAGGTTAGAATGGTGTTAAAAATCTGAATTTCTTTTACATGCCCCAATTGCCCTTGTACGTTAATTAAATCGCCTACGCGGTAGGGTTTAAAAATAAGTACCATTACCCCACTTGCAAAATTGGCAAGGCTGCCCTGTAATGCCAGCCCTACGGCAAAACCGGCTGCGGCAATTACGGCTACAAACGAGGTGGTTTCTATACCCACAATGCCGGCTATGCTCAACAACAAGGCTACCTTTAAAATAACACTTACCAACGAGGTTATGAAAGGGCGTACATCGCGGTCAATGCCTTGCCGGTCAATTGCCTTGCCAATTAACCGCACTACATTGTTAATAATCCACAACCCTATAAGCAGGGCTACTATTGCCAATACCAATTTGGGAGCATAGGCAAGAGCCATTTCAATGAACCGATTTGCGTAAGATTGTACCTGATCCATAATTTATGTTTTTTGTATTTTGATGACGAAGGTTTTTTAAAATAAGTCACAAATTATTTAGATTTTATGTAAAAAATATTCACATTCAAATTGCGGTTGGCATTGTTCAAACAGGTATAAGGCATTGCACCCGTTTTGCCCCGAAAAAAAATTCCGGCGATTTGCGGGTTAAATTTGCTTTGTACAGATGGTTAAGGTTTATGCCGCCATCTGATAAATTGCGGGTATGTTGCTGTTTAAAAACAGCTTTTGCAAAGCTAAAAAATGTGGTACGCAAAAAGCATATAATTACCACACAAAAGTTTGCAAAAAAATCAAAAACCCCTTATTTTAGCCACAAAACTAACAAATGTTGGTTAGTTAGTCCATTCACTTACAATTTAACCCCTTTTTTATGATACCCGATAGGTCGCAATACAAAACCCCGCTGCATTTGCTTTACAAATGGGAACAGGAAACCCCTAAAAACCTTTATCTGAAACAACCGTTTAACGGACGTTGGATTAATTTTACCTGGCAAGATGCCGCCGAACAAATACGCCGCATGGCTGCTGCTTTGCAGGCCATGCACCTGCCGCCCCAAAGCAAAATAGCCATAGTATCTAAAAACTGCGCCCATTGGATAATGGCAGATTTGTCCATTATGATGAGCGGACACGTTTCGGTGCCTTTGTACCCCAACATTAATGCCGGCACACTGGAATATGTGTTGCAGCATAGCGAGGCCAAAGTGCTGTTTGTGGGAAAATTAGATAACTGGAGTCACATGAAATCGGGCGTACCCGAAGGTATGTACTGCATTTCTTTTCCCGAATACTACAATACCGATAAAAGTTACGACAACTGGGATGACCTTATAGCCCAGCACGAACCGCTAACCGGAAACCCCAACCGCAATTTAGACGATTTGATGACCATCATCTACACATCGGGCACTACTGGAAAACCCAAAGGGGTTATGCACTCTTATTACACCATATCGTATGCCATTACCCAGGCGCTTCAGGTTATAGACATCAGCCAGTTACAGCAAAGGCATTTTTTTTCCTACCTTCCCTTGTCGCATATAGCAGAGCGTATTTTGGTAGAAATGGGAACGCTATACACCGGCAGCACCGTGTATTTTGCCGAGTCGTTAGACACTTTTGCCGATAACCTGCGTTTTGCGCAACCCACCGTTTTTATGGCTGTGCCCCGCATTTGGACCAAGTTTCAGAAAAAAATACTCGAAAAAATGCCCCAGCAACGGCTTAACCTGCTGTTGTCTATCCCGGTAATTTCGGGGCTGATAAAGAAAAAAATACGCCAGTCGCTGGGCTTGTCAAATGCGGTTTTCTGTTTTACCGGCGCTGCCCCCATTCCGGCCACGCTGCTCGATTGGTTTCAGAAACTGGGCATTTCTATTCTGGAGGTATATGCCATGACCGAAAACAGCGCCTACTCGCACTGCACCCGTCCCGACAATATACGATTTGGGTATGTAGGACAACCCATGCCTTTTGTTGATGTGAAAATTAGCGAAATAGGTGAAATTTTGGTAAAAAGCGATGCCAATATGCTGGGCTACTACAAAGAACCCGAACAAACTGCCGCAGCCTTTGATGAAAACGGTTACCTGAAAACGGGCGATAAAGGTGTAGTGGCCAAAGATGGTTTTTTAAAAATTACCGGTCGGGTAAAAGAAATTTTTAAAACCGAAAAAGGCAAATACGTAGCGCCCGCACCCATAGAAATGGAAATTCTGGAAAACGAATTTATTGAACAGGTGTGCGTGGTAGGCGCTAATCTGCCACAACCCATTGCGCTGGTAGTGCTTTCTGAAGTTGCCCGAACTGCCGAAAAGGGTAAAGTGGGTGAAAGCCTTGGACAAACGTTGAGCACGGTTAACCAAAAATTCGAATCGCACGAGCACGTAAAAACGCTGGTGGTGGTTAAAGATGAGTGGACGGTAGAAAACTCCCTGCTTACGCCATCGCTCAAAATTAAGCGCAACCCCATAGAGGAAACCTACGGCGGGCGGTTCAGCTATTGGTACAACCACCCCGAAACCATTATTTGGGAGTAAAGCCAACGCATTAATAAATTATTGGCTATGAGTTATGAATTATGCTGCCACCCCTAACCATTGTTTGGGAGTAATAAAATACAGTTGGTTGTTATTAAAACACTCACATCGGTATAACGGAGCAAAAAACCTTTTCCAACAGAACCTTGCCGGAAAAGGTTTTTACCCGAAGGAAAAGACTATGCCAACCCCAGCACTTTAAGCCCGTTGGTAGTGGCAATATTTACCAGTGTATCTATATCATACAGGCGGCAGGCTTCCAGCATTACGCGCATTTCGGTCCACAGGTCGCCATCGGAGTAGGGTTTGTAAATATCGCTTATGTTGTCGGTGCCAAAGGCTACTGTCAGGCCGGCGGGTGCCATTTCATCAACCGGGGTAATAGAGTTGTGGCTGGGCGCCAGTTTTTCGGTTCGGTTATGGTCAATCCAGGCGGTAGGGCAAGAAATTACCATTACGCCGGCATCGCGCATGAGTTGGTACAATTGGTGACGGTACTCGCGGGTATGCGCCGCTACCGAAATGCAGTGTACGGCAGCTACGCGCCCCTGCATACCGTGTTCAATGGTTTTTCGGGTAAGCAGTTCGGTTTCTTTTTCTTCATCGGTATTAAATTGGTCAACGTGCACATGCACCATTTTACCCATAGCTTTTCCGGTTTGCAACAGCACATCTAAGTGTTCGGCTTCGCGGCCGGCATCTTTGGCCGGCAATCCGCCAATAATATCAACAAACTGCACGGCAATATCGTACCAATATTTGGCTTTGGGTTCAATTACCCCTTTAAGCACCTGGTTTACAAATTTAAGTTCAATGTCTTTGCCGTAGGTATCGCTCAGTTTTTGTGCGGCAATAATGGCTTTGTCTTTAATTACTTCGTCCACATCAATAAAAGTGCCCAATGCCTGGGTTCCCTGTTCCATAAAATACTCAACGGCGCGTGCCATGCGGCCGTAAATTTCATCGGGAGTTGCCTCGCGTTTCATGGTATCAATTAAATGCCATTTTTCCTTAAGCGGGGCATTTACGTACCTGAAATTATTGGTGGTAAGGGTATAGGCACGGTCTAAGTGTGCGTGTGTGTTTACCCAGCCTCCTTTTTGGTAAATTTTGCCTTTTACTACCTGTCGTAAATTCATAAAATTGCAGTATTTATTGGGTGATGGAATAGTTTTTGAAATTTGTGGCGATAAGATTAAAAAAAAAGCGTTCACCCGAAAATGAACGCTTTGCAAATAAATATGCATTATGGTTGAGTATGTTTTTCGTGTATAAAGCCGGTATCATCGGTGAGCAGTTTATTGAGTGCCAGGTGTACCTTTTCAAACCCGAAACCCTGCAAGGTTTGTTGCATGAGGTTTTCAATTTCGGGGTTGCACAGGTTGCCAATGCTGCCCTCGTGGGTATGGTGTACGAGGTACGAGGGGTGGTAATTACCGGCGGCAATATCTTCGCCCACTTTTCGGTAGGCATCACGAAAAGACATACCCGCTACCACTAATTGGTTTACCACTTCTACGCTGAACATATAGCGGTAGCGCTCATCTTTAACCGCATTGGGGTTAATTTTAAGGTTTTGAAGCATGTAGTTGGCAATAGCCAGGCAGTTTTTCAGGTCTTCAAAAGCCGGAAGAAAATCTTCCTTAATTATTTGAAGGTCGCGGTGGTAGCCCGATGCGAGGTTGGCCGTTATCATGGCAATTTGCTGGGGCAATACGGCCAATTTGTTGCATTTTGCCCGAATGAGTTCAAATACATCGGGGTTTTTTTTGTGCGGCATAATGCTGGAGCCGGTAGTAAGGTTATCGGGCAGGCTCACAAAGGCAAAGTTCTGGCTCATATACAGGCACACATCCTGCGATAATTTTGCCAGAGTGGCGGCAATACTGGCCATGCCATCGGCCACTATGCGTTCGGTTTTACCGCGCCCCATCTGAGCATACACCACGTTGTAGTTCAGGGTATCGAAACCCATAAGTTGGGTGGTAAGGGTTCGGTTAAGCGGAAACGAAGAACCGTAACCGGCTGCCGAGCCAAGGGGGTTTTTGTTGGTAATTTTGTAGGCGGCCTTCAGCAGCAGCAGGTCGTCGGTAAGGCTTTCGGCATAGGCGCCAAACCATAACCCAAATGATGAGGGCATGGCTACCTGATAGTGGGTGTAACCGGGCATCAGTACCTCTTTGTACCGATTGCTAAGGGTAATGAGGGTTTGAAACAGGGGTTTTACCAGATTTACCACCTCCTCAATTTCGTGCCGGATGAAGAGTTTAAGGTCGAGCAGCACCTGATCGTTGCGCGAGCGGCCGCTGTGAATTTTTTTGCCCATTTCGCCCAATCGGCGGGTAAGAATAAGCTCTACCTGCGAGTGTACGTCTTCAATACCTTCTTCAATAATGAATTTACCCTGCTGAATTTCGCGGTAGATGGTACGCAGTTCGGTGGTAAGTATTTGCCACTCTTGTTTGGTAAGCAGCCCTATGCTTTGCAGCATAGCAATGTGGGCAAGGCTGCCCAATACATCGTGTGTGGCTAAAAGTACGTCTAAATCTTTGTCTTTACCAATGGTAAACACTTCGATTTCTTTGCTAATTTCGAAGCCTTTTTGCCAGAGTTTCATGTGTAGGAAAGTTTTGCAAATGTAGGAAGTTTTTTTTACTCTGGCAATAGTTG
>NBMY01000134.1 GCA_002212985.1 Sphingobacteriales bacterium TSM_CSS | reverse complement strand
TGTCAACTACAAATTTAATCAACCGCAACCTCTTCTTCCTATATTTTAGCCTTTTAGAAAAAAAATCCTTTCCCGACCTCGCGTTAAGACACAGTTGCATTATACTGCAACTGCTGCGGGTTTTGCTGTATGGTGATTGAGGGGCAACAAAAATCGGTCATGTATATTCCTGCCTTGTATTAGGTTAGCGTTTCCGTAACAACATTTTGGTAAAAGGCAAGGAGTTTTTTTTCTTCGTTTTGCCAGTTAATAACCTGCCTTGCGGCCAAGCAGTTTTGGCGCAGGTGGTTATAATAAGGCGCATCGGTAAGCAGGCGGTTAGCGGCGGCGGCTATGGTTTGGGGTTGCAAATCGTTTACAAGCAAGGCTATTTCAAACTGCTGGTTAATTCGGGCATATTCGGGAAAATTAACGCAAAGTTGCGGTACACCGGCATGAAAATAATCGAAAAACCGGTTTGCCAGCGAGTAGTAATAACTCTGTCCTTCGTTGGTAAAAAAGGTAAACCCCATGGTAGCCATAAGTGTAATGCTGCGCAGTTCATCGGGCGGAACGTAGCCCCAAAAGGTTACCTTACTTTCCAAACCAAGTTGCTGTACCAAATGGGTGCATTTATCGTAAACATCGCCCTTGCCACAAATATAAAGTTTGCAATCATTTATAAACTGCATGGCTTCAATCATTTGCTCTACGCCACGTCCCACATTTACCGCACCCTGATACAGAATGTACTTTTCGGGCTTTATATTGGGAATAATTTCGTTGCGCAGCAGGGCGGCATTTCTAATAATGGCAAAGCGGGTTTTGTATTGACGTTCAAACAAATCGGCATAAGACTGGTTAATAGTATAAGCAAAACGGGTTCGGGGCACAATCAACTGCTCCACTTTTTTCCATATCCACTTTACCATAGGCCGGTTTACCACTTCGGGCAATTCGGCAAAATACTCATGGGCATCATACACAAAAGGCTTGCTTTTAAGCGTTGCGGCAATAAAATGCGGGGCTAAGGTATCTAAGTCGGTAGCGCCGTAAATATCGTAGCGGTGCAATAGCAGGTGCCACAACAGGCGAAGGTTGTAAAGCAGGTAAAACAATTTGCCTTTATTAACGGGCATTTTAAACCGCAATTGGGTATAGGGGCGCTGTGGCAGGGGTTTATGGGTTTCCAGTAGCCTGCCAATAAGCGTTACACGGTACCCAGCCAAGCTAAGCGAAGTACAGATGCGCTCCATTCGTTGGTCGTAATGCAGGTCGTTAATTACGGTAAAAACTATATGTGGTTTCATGTTCAATTTTGGTTTACATCAGGCTGTTTCCGTTTCATTTTCGGGTAGGGTAAAATACACTTTTTTACTGCCAACCAAGGCATAAGGCGGTTCAAACGGCGGAAAACAGGTAGCCCGCAGGTGGCGTTCAATTTTTTCGGCGCTCCAGTTCAGGTTTATTTGTTTTATTTGTTCAATTTCATTTCTGTAATGGTAACTGCACCCGCGTTGTTCAAGAAGTGTTTCCTGGGGCACGGGCTGGTAATTTCCGTTTATTAAATCAGCTAAATGTTGCTTGAACAGTTGTTCCGAGGCGGTTTCGGTCATCTGATATAATTGTTTCACCCAACATTGAGGCGGAATGCTGAAACGCTTTTCAAACAATATAGCGCCGCTGTCAATGCCCGGTTCAAGGCGGTGCAGGGTAGTGCCAAACTCGCTTGCCCGGTCTAAAATGGCAAAAGAAAACTGGTTGCAACCCCTGTACTCGGGTAGGGGCGCCATGTGCAGGTTAACGGCAATTTGCCCGGCGCGGGCAATATGCTGCGGTTTCAAAATTTGGTGGTACTGAATGGAGAGAATCAGGTCGCATTCGGGAATTTGATGTAAATGGTCAATTAACCCTATGCCATGCCGGGCGCATAACTCCCCGATGGCTTTATTAGCCGCCAGCCCGTTTGGTTGTGTAGCGGCCGCCACTACTCCTACCTGCAGGGAAGCAGTGTGTTGCAACAAGTATTGCAGGCAGCGCAACCCAATATTTTTAGCGCCCAAAAACACCACTGTTTTCATAAATGCAAAATTTTAGCAGCAAAGAAAACGCCTTTTACCCATTTTGGGCAAGAAAAATCAATTTTAAGAACATAATTTACGCAATTGGTAGCATTCCAATTGTGTAAAGCCTTATATTTGCACCCTGTTTTAACAAAACAAGTACAAAAGACTTAATTTAAACACTAATTTGACCTATTGATATGCAGGCAAAAGGACTGATAAAGTTTTTCGGAATTACTCTTGCATTGGTTTGCATTTACCAGTTGTCGTTTACCCTCTTTACAAACCGGGTTGAAAACAGGGCAGAAAAATATGCAACCGAAGCCGTTTCAAAATTAACCAACGCAACAGAAGATCAAAAGTACTTAGAACAGCGCAAAGCAAAACGCCGCTACCTCGACTCTGTTTCGCTGAAACCGGTGGTAAACCTGGGCATTGCCAAGTTTAACTACCAGCAAATTAAAGAACGCCAGATTAACCTGGGGCTCGACTTGCAGGGCGGGATGAGCGTTGTGTTGCAGGTTTCGTTGCAGGAACTTATTAAGGCAATGTCGAACAACAACCCCGACCCCATTCTGGCGCAGGCCATTAAAAAGGCCGATGAATTGCAAAACAATTCGCAGGAAGATTACGTAACCCTTTTTGGCCGGGCATTTACCCAAATTGACCCCAATGCCAAACTGGCGCCCCTGTTTGCCAGCACTGAATACCAAAGCAAAATAAACCTCAATTCTACCAACGAAGAGGTGTTGCAGGTCATTCGCGATGAGGCTACCGCCTCGGTAAAACGCACCTTTGAAATTCTGCGTGCCCGTATTGATAAATTTGGGGTAACCCAACCCAACATTAACCTGCAGGAAGCCACCGGCCGTATTGTGGTAGAACTTCCCGGCGTTGACGACCCCGACAGGGTGCGCCGCCTCTTGCAGGCTACTGCTAAACTTGAATTCTGGGAAACTTACGAAAACAGTCAGGATTTGGCCAAAATGTTTGCCGAAGCCAACGACGTGCTGAAAAAAACCTTTGGCGTAGATACCATTGGCAACGCCAAAACCGGCTCTGCCGATGCCAAAAAAGATACCACCGCAACTGCTGCCGCAACCTCTGCCGACTCTACCAAAATTGCCGGCGCAGACAGTACTGCAAAAAGTGCTGCCGATACTGCCGCGTCTTCTTTGCTGAGCGAAAAAACCGATACCTCCAAAAAAGACTCGCTCAATGTTGAGGAAATGAAACGGCAAAACCCGTTGTATGCTATTTTCAGCCAGTCGCCCAATTCCGGCAGCATTATCGGGTTTATACAGGGTGCCGATACGGCTAAATTTAATGAGTATCTTAAAATGCCCGCCGTAAAAGCTGCCTTTCCGCCCGATATGAAATTGCTGTACAGCGCCAAACCCATGGGCGATAAAGATAACCCCAACCTGTTTACCGTTTATGCCATCAAAAGCCGTTTTGGCAGCAACTTTAAAGCGCCGTTGGAAGGTGATGTAATTACCGATGCCCGCCCCGACTTTGACGCCAACCAACAGGTAGTAGTAAGTATGAATATGAACGCCGAAGGCGCAGGCCTGTGGCGTAAGCTCACCGCCGAAAACATAAAAAAGAGTGTAGCTATTGTACTTGATAACTTAGTTTACTCTGCTCCGGTGGTACAACAGGAAATTGCCGGCGGCAACTCGCAAATTTCGGGCAGTTTTACCGTAACCGAAGCCGAAGACCTTGCCAACATCCTCAAATCGGGCAAATTGCCTGCTCCCGCCCGCATTATTGAGGAGGAAGTGGTTGGGCCTACATTGGGTAAAGAATCCATTAGAAGTGGACTCTTATCATTGTTGCTGGGTTTGGTAGCGGTGGTGTTGTTTATGATTTTCTACTACAACAAAGCCGGTATTTTTGCTGATATTGCCCTTTTGGTAAACTTGTTTTTCATTATGGGTATTTTGGCCTCTATGGGCGCTGTACTTACGCTGCCCGGTATGGCAGGTATTGTATTGACCATGGGTATGGCCGTTGACGCAAACGTAATTATTTTTGAACGGATAAGGGAAGAACTGGCCAGGGGCAGCGGCATGAGAAAAGCCATTGCCGATGGTTATTCCAAATCATATTCTGCTATAATAGACGGTAACCTTACCACCTTGCTGGTGGGCATTATTCTGTTCTACTACGGTTTGGGACCTGTGCTTGGTTTTGCCACCGTATTAATTATAGGTATTCTTACCTCTATGTTTACCGCCATTTTGCTCTCTCGTCTGGCTATTGACTGGTATGTTGGAAGAGGCGGCGAAGTGAAGTACGGCACTGCAATGACCGAACATGCGTTTAAAAACATTAAGTACGACTTTTTGGGAAAACGCCGTATTGCATACATCATCAGTGCATCTACGCTGGTTATTGGGTTTTTGTCAATTGCTGTAAAAGGGTTTGAATTTGGCGTTGACTTTCAGGGAGGCCGCACGTATGTGGTGCGCTTTGATCAGGAGGTCAATGCACCGCAAATAAGGGAAGCGCTGGCCGCCGTTTATGGGAAAGAACCATTGGTAAGAACTTATGGCGCCAATAACCAGTTTAAAATTACCACCAGCTACAACATTGAAAGCAACGACCCCGAAATGGACAATCAGGTGCTGAAGAAACTGCACGAAGGGTTGGGCAAGTTTGAAAACAATGTTTCTTATGAAGAGTTTGTTTCCAAAAAGGTAATCAGTTCGCAGAAGGTAGGCCCCACTATTGCCGATGACATTAAACGAGGCGCAGTCTGGGCTACAATTTTCGGGCTTTTGGCCATCTTCCTTTATATTTTCTTCCGTTTCCGAAAATGGCAATATGGCGCAGGTGCGGTAATAGCAACCGGCCACGATGCGCTTACAGTTATCGGGTTGTTTTCGCTGTTGGCCGGCATTGTTCCTTTCTCTATGGAGGTTGACCAAACTTTTATTGCCGCCATTCTTACCATCATCGGGTATTCGGTAAACGATACCGTGGTAGTTTTCGACCGTATCCGCGAATATTTGGGCATGAACCCCAAAGCCAAATTGGAAGATACCGTGAACGCCGCAATTTCCGATACCTTGAGCCGTACTGTAATGACCTCGTTCACCACTTTCCTTACCGTATTTGTTTTGTTCCTTTTGGGTGGTGATACCATCAGGGGTTTTGCTTTTGCCTTAATGATTGGTATTGTAGTAGGTACTTACTCCTCTATTTTTGTGGCAGCGCCTTCTATGGTTGACCTTAGCAGACTTGAAGCACAACGCCGCGAAAAACTGGCTGCCGAAGAGGAATCCAAAAAAATGAAACAACCCAAAAAAGCCGAAAAACAGTCTTAATTCACTGTATTGAATAAAGATACCGGCCTTTGCTGCCTGCAAACTAACTAAAACAGCATCCGCAGAAACCGGCAGAATACCTGCCAACGTTCTGCGGATGTTGTTTTTTTTGGGAGGTGAGATAAAAAAAATGTGGGCGTGCATCTTATTTTCAATTTTGCCCGTCTATACTCTTTGAGATTCTTTTTTAAAACCCAAACTCAAATTTGCACAACACAAACCATATAGTCAATGGTTAATATTTTTTTACACAATAAGATTTTATTTTTGGGTTATCACTTCAGTTTTCCGGGTGCATTCAGGGGTGGGTATGGTGTTTCTGCCTGCAGTTGTTTACACTGCAATGGCATAGCTACCAAGTGTTTAAAGGTTCGTATTAAACAAATGTAATGATTAAAGCCGTTTTATTCGGTATTTAATTGTATCTTTGCACCTGAATTTCGGGCACACAATAATTTATTTCAAAATTATTTAACTTATATCATTTCACTATGAAAAGGTTATTGTTACTTTTCGTTCTTTGCTGGAGTTACAGCGCTTTGCTTTGGGCGCAGCCCTATGGCAATGAGTGGATTAATTACTCCAAAACCTACTACAAATTTAAGGTAGCACAAGACGGCATTATCCGTATTCCTTACTCAACTTTATCGGGCGCCGGTTTAACCGGTTTATCCGGTTCGGGTTTTAAGGTCTTTTTTAAAGGACAGGAATTGCCTGTTTATGTTACCACCAACGGCACACTTGGTACCACAGACTATATAGAGTTTTACGGCACCAAAAACGACGGGCAATTAGACAGCCGGTTATTTCAGGAACCCGAATGGCAACTGCATGATTACCGAAGTCTTTTTACCGATACTATTTCTTATTTTCTGGTTTGGGACAATGCTACCCCGGCCAACCACTATCAGCAAACACCCAACAACCTGAGCGGAGCGCCGGCTGCCGAGCCTTATTTTATGCATACTGCCCGGCAACTGCACTGGAACCAGTTTTATGCAGGTAAACCTTTCCGTTTGGGTGGGGCAAATAACAACTATCCCGACTATGAAGATTGCGAAGGTTTTGTAAGCTCGCAGATTTCTGCCGGCGGTTCTTTGAGTTTTAACATACCAACTCCCGCAAAATATACCGGGCCGGGTGCGCCAACTGCAGAACTCAACAGTAAATTAGTTGGGCGTTCAAACGATTTCCCCTATCTGCCCGACCACCATACCAGTATTACGGTTAATGGTACCGAGTACGCAAATTTAACCTTTGAAGGCTATAATTGTGTACCGGTTAACCGGGTGGTATTTTTAAGCAGCCTTACATCTCCCACCACCAGCGTAGTATATAATTCATTGGGCGATATTTCGGACATTGATAACATTGCATTGGCCTATACAGAAATTACCTACCCGCGCCAGTTCGATTTCGGAAATGAAACCAAGTTCCGTTTTACCCTTTCCGACAACGCGCTTACCTACCTCGAAATTGGTAATTTTAATGGTGGCAGCGCTCCGGTTCTTTACGATATTACCAACCGTAAAAGAATAACCCCCATTTTTGAGGGCGGTGTGTATAAAATTTTACTGCAACCCGGCTCCAACACCGCCATTCCGCGCGAATTATACCTTACCAGTGTTGACAATGTTTGTGTGTTGAACAACTGTACTTCCCCCTGTATTCCGGGTAATTGCAATGTGTGGACAGTTTCGCAAATGACCACCACCAACTTTACCAACTTCAGCAACACATTTGTTCAGGGTGATTTTGTGATTATTACGCACCCCTCTTTGCGTACCGGCACTACCGATTGGGTATCTTCTTATGCCGCACACCGCGAGTCTTTGATAGGAGGCAATCACAACGCTACCATTATTAACGTAGAAGAACTATATGACCAGTTTGCCTGGGGTATTTCCAAACACCCGCTTTCTATCCGCAATTTTATTAACTACGCCATAGATACGTGGAGTGTGGAACCGCAATACCTGTTTTTGGTGGGCAAATCGGTAAGCTATGAGAGCGTTACCAATAACCCGCTTGCTTACCCGGCCTGTCTGGTGCCTACATGGGGGCATCATCCGTCTGATAACATGCTAACCGTGCGCGATTTCAGCAGCTATATCCCGCAAATTCCGGTAGGCAGATTGAGCGCCAAAAACCCGGCCGAAGTGCAGGCATACTACGAAAAAATGCTTTCTTACGACCAGGACCGCAATTGCACCGAAAACGACCGCTCATGGACGAAGAAGGTGATACACGTTGCCAACGGGCACAACATAACCGAAATGAACCAGTACTTAGGTTATGTAAACAGTTACAAAGATATTGTTGAAGCGCCTTATTATGCCGGTACGGTGGTGGGCACTTTTACCCAATCAAGCTATACGCCGCCCCCCCAACCCGCCTTCCATGCAGCCATGAATGCCGGCGCTTCGCTGGTAACTTTAATGGGGCACTCGGTTAGCGCCGATGAATGGAACTTTGACATTAAAGAACCCGAAGAATACACCAATAATTTTAAAAACCCGCTCATGTTTGCCGGTTCCTGTTTTGTGGGCGATATACATAGCTATGGCGCTTCCAATGTTTCCATGGCAGAAAAATATGTACTCATTCCCGAAAAAGGCGCCATCGGATTTTTGGCTACCGTATCTTTCGGTTTCCCCGAATTTTTACAGGAATTTGGCGACTCGTTGTACCGCGAATTTTCCTACCTCTCTTACAACCAGCCCATAGGACATTGCGTTAACAATGCCATGAACCACCTTTATATTGCCGACCCCGCCAACCCAAGCTATGAAGGCACCAAAATTACCTTGCAGGAATATACTTTAGAAGGCGACCCCGCCTTTGTACTGGTTGGCTCGTATAATGACCCCGAATATGTAATAGCTACCATTGGCAGCGCTCCCAATATTAAACTCTATGATGCCACAAGCGGCACACAACTTACCGGCTCTCCTGTTTCGGTAGTAAACCCGGGCGTGAATGTAGAGGTTACAGTAAACAATATTGGACAGGCTTTAACTGGCAATATTACCATTACCGTTCAACAGCAGTTACCCGGCGGAGCATTGGTGCCGGTAGGGCAATCGGTAGTGCCGGCGCCCATTGTAAGCAGCACTTATACCATTAACGGAACCTTAACCATGACTGCCGGAATTGGCAATATTATTGTAACCATCAACAGCACCGGCTCTGTACCCGAAGATTGCAGCAACAACAATACCGGTACCGTTGCCATACAGGTACAATCATCGGAGTGTGCCGGATTGCCGCAACCGGTAATTACCGGGCTTAGCAGCAACTATTGTGCTTCTGATGCGGCTGTAACGCTTGCCGCCACACCGGCAGGAGGTACTTTTACTGTTAACGGTTCGCCTGCAACCACGTTTAACCCTGCAACACCCGGCGCAGGAACTTATACGGTTGCCTACAGTTATATTGATGTGCCTACCGGTTGTTTGCTAACCACCTCGCAATCGGTACAAGTAACCGCGGCGCCTAACCCAGCCTTCACGGTATCGGCTTCCAATATTTGCCTTACCAACGGGCAGGTAACCATTTCATTAGACAATGTAGCGGCTGGAGCTAATTATGTATGGAATTTTTCGGGTGGCAACGTTACTTCGCTGGGCAACCAAACATATCAGGTTAGTTGGGCAACTGCCGGCAACAAACTCATCAGCCTGTCGGCCAGCAACAACGGTTGTTCTGCCCCGCAGCAAACCTTTACCGTAACGGTTGAATCGCCCCTGGCAACTCCGGTGGTAAACTGCGGCACTGCTACTACTTCCAGTGTTACGTTTAACTGGGTAGGCGTGGCCGGAGCAACCGGTTATCAGGTTGTTGTAAACGGTGTACCTGTTACCACGCTCAGCCAGTTTGTAACCTCCTACACCCAATCGGGTTTAAGCCAGGGCGAAGCGGTGGCAATACAATTGACCGCACTTGGCACAGGGATATGCGGCAACAGCACCCCCTCTGCCATTCAGACCTGCGTGGCCCAAAACTGCGCACCTGTTGATGTGGTAGTAGCCAATGTGCTTTCGGGCTATTGCACATCAGACAATGCCGTAAACTTTGTGGGTTCTCCCGGTGGCGGCTCTTTCCTGCTCAACGGGCAGGCTTCATCGGGCACCTTTGACCCCGGCACGGCTACCCCCGGCACTTATACACTTCAGTATGAGTATAGCCAGGGTTCATGCGAGTATAGTTCGCAATTGTATGAATTTGTGGTAACAGAAAACCCCACACCTGCCATTACCGGCGATTCCTTTATTTGTCCGGGTACAAGTTCCACGCTTACTGCAACCAACGGTTTTAACTCATATGTATGGAATAACGGCAGTACGGAGCAAAGCATAACCGTTTCGCCTTCGGAAGAAACCAATTACACAGTTTCCGTTACCAATACAGCCGGCTGCATCGGAACGGCTGCCTTTACTGTTTCGCCTGCTCCTCAGCAAACGCTCAGTATTACCACCGGAAACGGCAATACCTTTATTTGTGAAGGCGATTTGCTGAATTTAACGGCATCAGACGGCTTTGCCTCTTACCAGTGGGGAACCATTAGCCTCGAACAATCTATTAACATTAGTCAGGGCGGCAGCTATACAGTATTGGCTACCGATGATTTTGGTTGTACCTACACCGCCAGCATTGAAATTACCGAAAGCGCCATAACCCCGCCCGATATTCTTGCCAACGGCGGCAGCCAAACCGATTTTTGCAGCGGTGAAACTGTTGCTCTTTCAGCCGGTGCGGGTTACAGTTCTTACACTTGGTCAACGGGCGCCACCACAACGGGCATAGATGTAACGGCAGGCGGCAACTATTCGGTAACCGTTACCAATGCCAACGGTTGCGAGGCATTTTCCAACATTAACCTCAACATTACCACTGTTACCGCTCCCCAAATTGAGGCAAGCGCACAGGATATTTGCGTAGGTCAAAACGTTACCCTCGATGCCGGAAGCGGTTATACCACTTATGCCTGGTCTAACGGCAGTTTCGGGTCAAATATCAGCATTTCCGATGCCGGAACTTACTCCGTAACCGTTACCTTAAACGGCTGCGAAGCCACTGCTTCCATTACCATTCCTTATTCCGAAGGCGCTATACCCGAAGCAGCATTTGAAGCTCAGGGTTCGCCCAATGCATGTGCAGGAGAGGGCATTCGGTTAGATAACCTTTCGGTAAATGCATCGGCCTATTTGTGGACATTTACCAACACCCAAACCGGCGAGGAAACTACCAGCGCCGAATTTGAACCGGCTGTAAACCTGCAACCGGGCAGCTATACCGTATCGTTGGTGGCTACCGCCCTTTGCGGCTCGGCAACAGATGAGGCGGCGGTGGAAAGCTACCTAACGGTAAACAACACGCCAAGCGTGGAAGTGCTTACCCTGCCCACCACCATTTGCCCCGGCGACGAGGTGCAATTGGAAGGACAAACAACTGCCGAAACTTATCAATGGTTTGCCGGCGAAATTCCTATCAGCAGCAATCTTACCGTTAATGTAAAACCCAACGAGGAAACTATTTATACCTTGCTGGCGACCAATGCAGCTGGTTGCAGCGCAGCCGACTCGGTACTGGTAAGCATTAACGAGGTGTGCGAACTTCCCAATGCCATTACCCCCAATGCTGATGGCTTCAACGATACCTGGCTCATACCGCAGGCACAATCGAACCCCAATGTTTCGGTTATTATTTTTAACCGTTGGGGGCAGGAAGTGTACAGCACCAAAGCCTACAACAACGGAAACGGCTGGGACGGCACCAATAACGATGGTAAAGAACTGGCAAAAGGCACTTACTACTACCTCATTGACCTGAACGACGGCAGTGACCCGCTTGCTGGACCTATTACCATTTTGCGTTAATAAAGCAGCGCAGGGGAAATTGCCGCCTGTTGGCTCGGTTTCCCCTGCACTTTTACTCCGAAACAGAATTTTTTAATTTTCAAATTACAACAGACAATGAAAAAAATCAGCATACTTTTTGTTTTGGCCTGCTGCCTCTATTCTGTTGCAGGAAAAGCCCAGCAAATTCATCAGCTAACGCAATACATGGTGAACGATTTTGCCTACAACCCCGCCGTAGCTGGCAGCAATGATAAATTTATCAGCAAATTCTCTTTTCGCAAGCAGTGGGCAGGCGTTGAAGGCTCACCCTCTACCGGTGTACTTAGCCTGCATGGCAACTTAAGCGCTAAGCGCGCTGTTGGATTAGGCCTTATTTTATATGCCGATGCCACAGGTCCTACCCGCCGCAACGGAATGCAATTGGCTTATGCCTACCACTTGCCCATTAATCAGGAAAACGAAACCTATCTTGGCTTTGGTTTAGCCGGCGCTTTAATGCAATACGGAGTGAATTTTAGCGAACTGGTATTGCAAACCGATGGCGACCCTCAAATTGCTGCGGCAGACCAGAGTAAAATTGGCGGCGATGCACATTTGGGCGTTTACCTCAGTAACCCGCGCTATTGGGCCGGCATATCGGTCAACCAAATGTTTGCCAGCAAATTTAAATTCGACAGCACCGTAGAAAGTGTACAAAATGCCCGCCACATGTACCTTACCGGTGGTTATAAATTCTCTTTGGGCGAAATGTTTTCCTTAACCCCCGGCGCGCTACTGAAAGTGGTAAAAAGCACTCGTCCACAGGCAGAACTAAACCTTCGGGCAGCTTACGACAACCAATATTGGCTGGGTTTAGCTTATCGTACCGAAGATGCCGTAAGCATTTTACTGGGTGTTGATTTAAAGCAGGGCTTTAACTTTACCTATTCCTACGACATTACCACTTCCAGCCTGAATCAGGTTTCCAACGGCTCGCACGAAATTACCATTGGCTATAACTTTAACGTACCAAAAGTAATTAATTAACCAAGACGGCGCTTATTTTTTAAAACACCCGCAGCCGGAAACCGGTTTGCGGGTGTTTTGTTTTAAGCCAATGCTATGCAGATATACAAAAAAGCGTATTTTAGCGTTAATATTGAACAAGATATCGGCCGGAATGAATTTTTTGTACCGTTTTACTACTGCTTTGTTATTGTTGTTATGTCAGACACCGGCATACAATCTGGCGGCACAAACCGGTGAAACTTGGCCCGACAGCACTTACAATTATTATGTGCCCGATTTGCTGCAATACCAAGATGCAGTGTATAACCCCGAGGTAAAAACCGTTATTTTTGCACCCCAAAACCGCCCGCTGGCAGCGCCGGTAATAACCCTTAACGGAAAAGATCAATTAGAACTGGTGTTTGATGTGCTGGGCGCAAATGCCCAAAATTACAGTTATACCATAGAACAATGCACATGGAACTGGCAACCCTCTGTGCTTGACCCGTTTGACTATATTGACGGCTTTACCCGCGACGACATAACCAACTACCGGTATGCCTTTAACACCTATCAAAGTTATGTGCAGTACCGCCTGTTGTTTCCAAATAACAGTATGCGACCTACAAAATCGGGTAATTACCTGTTGAAAGTCTATGCCAACGATAACCCCGATGACCTATTACTCACCCGCCGGTTTATGGTTTCCGAAAACCAACTAACGGTTATGCCGGTACTGCTTACCAGTGGCATAACCCAGTATTTCAATACCCATCAGCGCATTAACTTTACGGTTGGATATAACGGGTTTCAGGTAAACAACGCCTTGGAAGAAATAAAAGTAGCCGTACTGCAAAACAACCGGTGGGATAATGCCATTACCAATTTGCAGCCCGTTTTTATTCGCCGCAATGAATTAGTCTATAACTATATTGACCAAACCCTGTTTGAAGCCGGAAACGAATTCAGGTTCTTTGATACCCGAACGCTGCGCATGAATACCGAAAGGGTGCGAAACATAACCCGCGACAGTACCGGCTGCCATGTGTACCTTGCCCCCGATGCTCCAAGAAGCCCCGAATTAGACAACGGGCGTTTTATGGTTCGGCTTAACTATGTAGATATGAACGGTAAATTTCAGATCGGTATTACCGACTGGGGTTTTACCAACCTCGATGCCGATTATACCTGGGTGCATTTTGAACTGCCTATGGAAAAACCCATTCCCGATGGCAATATTTACATTTTTGGCGCACTTAGCGACTGGAACACGCTGCCGCAGTTTCAAATGCACTACAACCCCAAAACCAAATCATACCGCGGCGCTGCATACCTTAAACAGGGTTTGTATGATTATCAGTATGTGATAAAACGAGATGGCGGCGCTCCTTTAACCTCCTCGCTGTTGGAAGGCAATTTTATCAGCACCGAAAACGACTACAGTATTTTGGTCTATTTTCATGCATTTAACAGCCGCTACGATCGTTTGGTAGGCTACAGCTATATTAACAGCAGGCGGTAAAGGTGGCGAGAAGGTTTATTGGGTGCAAGCGAAAATAACGACACTGACCAGAATTACTGAACAACAATTTCTGTATCTTTGCATAATCTTTATTTTTTTATGAAATGTACAAATTAACAAGCGACGAGCAGAAAACATTGAAAAGCATATTGGAAACGGCCTATATGCAGAAAACCGTTGAACTAATTAACGAGTTTGTGGAAAATTCAGAGGAAAGTAAAAATGCTGCTTTTATGTCTGTATTTGACGAGATTTATACTATTCTTAATTCTGCAAAACCTTTTGTTGATATGTATCTAATGGAACGAAAAGCAATTGGCGAAATCAAAGACGAAAGACAGGCATTAAAGTCTATTGCAGGGAATTCATTTTCGCAATCAATCATATACATTTTTTTGCGCAATAAGGAACTTGGCAACATTCGTAAAGACATTTTCATAACAAGCCAAAAATCAAAAGTTCCAAATTTTGACGAAGTTTCTACTATAATTGTGGATGGGGAAACGCAAAAACCTGATTGTGATTTGGTGATTTACTCTTTGAACGAAAATAATTCGCTCAAAAAATGTATGATTTTATCCTTGAAGACATCCCTGCGAGAACGTGCAGGACAGACCTACAAATGGAAGCTCTTAATGGAAATTGCAACAACGCCAAATTCCATTAAAGACAAATTTAACATTACGTACGCACCAGAAGTGATGCCCATTGTTGGCTTTGCAACCGTAAACTTTTACAACGAAATTAATAACCCTCAACAACGAGGCATGTTTAAATTCTTTGACCAATCTTTTATTGCCAAAAATGTTGATACTTCGTTTATTTCAAGAATGTCTAATCTTCCAAAATATGTAAACGAAAGCCTATGAAATACCAAGTAATTCGCAATGAGAAATACGATTATATTGGACAATCCTATGCAACACAATATCCAAACTTGCATAAATACCCTGCAACAATGTTGCCTCAAATCGGCATTGACATTCTGAAAGAACTCAATGTTTCATCGGGCAAATTGCTTGACCCTTATTGCGGTTCGGGTTCATCTTTTGCAAGTGGTTTAGAGTGTGGAATTACGGATATGTATGGTTTTGATATTAACCCATTGGCAATTTTAATTTCAAAAGTGAAGTTTACCAAAATTTCGCTAAACACAATAGTTGAAACAAAAATGCAGTTACGAGATAGCATTTTTGATTTCATAAAGATTGAAGACAGTTCCAAGCAGTTAACTTATCCAAATGTAACAAATATTGAGTTTTGGTTTTCAAAAGAAGTTTTGAATAATTTAAATATTATTAAGCATTTCATAAATCATATTACAGACGAAAACCTAAAGCGTTTTTTCTTGCTTCCGTTTTCTGAAACTGTTCGTGAATGCTCATACACACGAAATAATGAGTTCAAACTTTACAGAATGAAATCTGAAGATATTTTGAATTTTAACCCTGATGTTTTGGGTGTGTATTTTAAAAAATTAAATGAAACGATTTTTCTTTACACAAACATTTACTTTCCTAAATTAACTGACGAAGTAAAAGTGGACGTTCAATATTCAAAATTTCAACCAAAAGAAAATTCATTTGACGTAGTTTTGACAAGCCCGCCTTATGGCGATAGCAGAACAACGGTTGCTTACGGACAATTTTCTGCCTTATCAAACGAATGGATTGGAATTGATTATGCAAGAAAAATTGACGGAATGTTAATGGGCGGAACAAAAGCAAAAGCAAACATCAATAAAGGTGTAATTGCTGACTACATTTCACACATTGACAAAGCCGACAATAAGAGAGCATTAGAAGTTTCAGCATTTTACCTCGACCTTGGCAACTCTATCAAAAAGGTTGCAAATAGTATAAAAAAAGGCGGAAAGTCTATTTATGTAGTTGGTAACCGAACAGTCAAAAATGTGCAACTTCCAACAGACCAATTTATTGCGGAGAAATTTGAAGAAAACGGCTTTAAGCATTTGACAACTTATGAGCGGCTTTTGAGCAACAAAGCAATGCCTTCAAAAAACTCACCGACAAACGAAGCAGGAAAAACCGTGAACACAATGCTTTACGAATACATTGTAATTTGCGAAAAAGCGAATTAACAAAAAACGCCAAGTCTTAAATCGTTGGCAATGAATATATTTACTGTTTCTACACAGTTTATACCCTAAAAGCCATTTTACCCCTCAATCAATTGCATGACCAATGCTGCTGCCGCTTCGGGTTGCTCAAACGGAAACAGGTGACCGCCGGTAAAGCAGGTGAGTTTCATATCGGGAAACCGCTTTTTTACCCATTCAATATCATTGTGCCACAGCACTTCGTAGGTGTTTGAATAAATTAAATTTGCCGGTACGGTAAGCGGTTTTTGGGGGTACGATACAGGCGTGGTGCAAAACAGCCGGTATTCTGTTTGGGCAGAAAAGGCCAGTTCAAATCCTTGTGTGTTAGGTGCAGGCATGAGGCCGTGCTCTACATAATTGGAAAGGCTGCCGGGCGTAAAGTTTCTGAACAGAGGTTTATGCCTGAAATATTCCAGCGCTTCGGCTTTGCTGTTAAAATGGGTACGGCGTTTGCGGGCTTTGTTTGCCGGCGGAATGTATCTGTTTAACCGCAGCAGACGTACTGTGCGCATAAACCATTGTTTGCGCCTGCCAAACAGTGGCGGGTCTAACAGAACAATGCGGCTGAACAAATCGGGGCGTTTAAGGGCGGCCAGCAGGGTAATAACCCCACCCATTGAATGCCCTACACCCACCACTTTACCCGTGTTGGCGGTTTCTATGGCGGCAATTAACTCATTGCGCAGGTTGAGCCAGCCGTGTGTGGGGCGATAGTTGCCATGTGCGGTTTTATCTATATACAAAATCTGGTAGCGGGGTTGCGGAAAATAGCCGAAAAACTGCCCGTAACAACTTGACGGAAACCCGTTTGCATGAGAAAACCAAAGCGTGGACATGCCTACTTGTTGATAACCGGAAGCGATATAAATTCGGGTATAGCCGCTTCGGGTTCTGTGGTTCCGAAATCGGTGAGCACGTTATACACACTGTCGCGCTCAATGGGATGTCTTCCAACGGCTTTTATCAGATCAACAATTTGGCGCGTGGTAAGTGACGGGTTTTGCTCTTCGGAACCAGCCATGGAGTAAATTTTGGTTGTATCGTCAACGGTTCCGTCTATATCATCCACACCAAACGACAGGGAGAGTTGCGCGGTAGTGCGGCCAATCATGGGCCAATAGGCTTTAATATGGTCAAAATTATCGAGATAAATTCTTGCTACGGCATAGTTGCGCAAGTCTTCAATTACCGAAACTTCGCCCAGATGCGCCATTTCATTATTGGCCGCCCTGAATTTTAAGGGAATAAAGCAGTTAAACCCGCCGGTTTTGTCTTGCAGGTTGCGCAGGCGGTTCATGTGGTCAATGCGGTGGGCGTAGGTTTCAATATGCCCGTACAACATGGTGGCGTTAGACGGTATGCCCATGCTGTGGGCTGTTTCGTGAATATCTAACCATTCCTGTGCCGTGCATTTATCGCCGCAAATAATGCTGCGAACTTCTTCGTCAAAAATTTCGGCGCCACCGCCGGGAATGGAATCAAGTCCGGCAGCGCGCAAAATTTGCAGTCCTTCGCGATAGCTTACTTTGGCTTTTTTAAACATGTAATAGTACTCAACGGGGGTAAATGCTTTTACATGCAGACTTGGCCGGTGCGTTTTTATTTTTTGAATGAGCGAGGCAAAAAAGTGCAGCCCCATTTGCGGTATGACCCCACCCACCAAGTGTACTTCGGTAACTGGTTTGTTGTCGTATTTTTTTACCATATCAAGCATTTCGTCTTCGGTCATTATCCAGCCGTCTTCGCGCTGTTTAATGAGCCGCGAGTAGGAACAGAATTTACAGGAATAAACGCAAAGGTTGGTTGGTTCTATGTGAAAATTGCGGTTAAAGTAGGTATAGCTTCCGTGTTTGCGCTCCCGAATATAGTTGGCCAATGCGCCCAGAAAACCCAATTCGCCCTGCTCGTAGAGTAAAATGCCTTCTTCGGGTGTTATGCGTTGCCCGTTAACCACTTTTTCGCCAATGGCGCGCAAATTAGCGGGTAATGCGGGGTGGTTTAGCACGGCATCTAAACTTTCAATAGACTCTTTCATGTGTTAGTGTTCAAACTTTCAGTAAAAATTGAAAATTTATTGTAAAACGGCTCAGGCGGGGGTAAAGTTTAACGCTGCGCTGTTTTGATGCAAAATTAAGGTAAACTAAGCAATAAATCATACACCGGCAACATGTAGAGTATTATATTACGCCTGATTTTTAGTTTTACACTCCCGCTGTTTGTACAATTTTACCGGCAAGTTTTTGTCGGGCGGCATTCAATAATTTGACGGTTTTAAGTAAATTTGCAAGATAAAACCCTGTCTGATGTTACCTCAGTTACCCGATGTTTCTTTTGCACTTGACTATGCTCCCTTTTTACCTCCCTTTTGCTGCGGTAAAAAGAAAGAAAAATGCTGCAAGAAGTACAAAAAAGGAAAACGCTGCAAAAATTGCCCCAAAAAGGGAAAGGAGTAGTATTATTGCTACCTTGTTTTTTCTTCAAATTTATCTCCTTACAGGCAAGGTTGGCTGCGATCTCATTGATTTTCAAATATTTATAATCTTATCCCCTATATTATGAAGCCCTTTACCACCTTCTTGTTTTTTATTGTTACCGCAACAGCCGTTTGCGCGCAAACCGTTTATACTGCCGGCATGGCAGGCTATTGGCGCATGAAAAACTCGGCCGAAATTAGTGAAATTAACAGCCTGTTAAGAATTGTACCCGATGAGCGCTGCGCTTTTACCGGCTCATTTAAAAGGAACCAGCAGGAACCCCTTGAAATTACCGGCATGTTGTACGAAGGCAACCAAATGACGGCGGTTATTAACTCGCCCGGCAACCTCAAGAGCATTTATACCGGCAAATTTTTGCCCGATGGCTCTATACAAGGCACTTATTTCTCTTCGGGTTGCGCATCGGGCACTTTTGTTTGGGAAAAAGTGTGCGATGATGCCGGCAATCCGCTCAAAGGTTATCAAACGCCCTGTGTTGCTGCCCCTGTTTACACTACGCAAATGGTAAAACAGGTACAACAAATTCCCGAAAAAACGCAGTTTACCGGCGAACCCCGAAACGAAAACCTGCCGCTGGTTCAGGGAGACAACAACATTCCGCCCGATGCGGTATTTACCGGACATATTGACTGGGAAGAAGAAAGTGTAACCTACCGCACGGTAGAGGTAGCAACTCCGGTGCAAGTGCCTGTGCCAACAGAGGTATTTAAATACACCGAAGTTGCCAAAAATGCCGAGCCGGTCATCTATACTATAAAACCCGATGCCGGCGCAAAGAAAGGTCTTGATGTATGCGATGCCGGAACTGCCAAACCCGGCGGCGTAAAAGGCCCGGTAGAAAAGGGGAAAACGGTAAAGGAAAAAGGCAAGGTTTACCACATTGTAGGCAAAGGCGAAACCATGTACAGCATTGCCAGCCAATACAACATAACCATTGAACAATTAGCCGCGATAAACGGCAAAGATTGCGAGCGCCTCTACAAAGGCGAGCGGCTGCGGGTAAAGTAAACAAACAAACCACAAACCAAAAGGCAATTTGTTTTGGTTTGTGGTTTAATGCTGCCTTGTGCAGGTATAAATTTTGCAACAGCGCTTGTTATTCGGGTTTGTTGCCCAAAATATCTTCAATGGTATCCATTACCTCATCGGTAAGCAGGGGTAGAGTTTCGGATGCTTTCAGGTTTTCCTGTAGCTGGCCGGGCTTGGTAGCGCCCAAAATTACCGTGCTTACATTGGGGTTTTTTAGGCACCATGCCAAGGCCAAGGTGGTCATGCTTACACCTAATTGCTGAGTAGCAAATTTGGTTAACCTGCGCACGGTATCTAACCGTTCGGGGGTTAAGTTGCTGTCGCGAAGCCAGGCTGTTTTTTCCTGTGCAAGGCGCGAACCGTCTGACGGCAAACCTTCGTTGTATTTGCCGGTAAGCAACCCCGATGACAGTGGCGACCAGATAGTAGTGCCTAACCCAAAGTTTTTGTACAAAGGTTTGTATTCTTTTTCAAAACGCTCGCGGTGCAGCATGTTGTATTGCGGTTGTTCCATGGTGGGTCCTATTAAATTGTAGCGTTGCGCCACTAAATGCGCTTCGGTAATTTGCTGCGCACTCCACTCAGATGTGCCCCAATACAGCACCTTGCCTTGCTGTATAAGGTGGTTCATAGCCCAAACCGTTTCGGCAATTGGCGTGTTTTTGTCGGGGCGATGGCAAAAATACAGGTCAAGGTAATCTACCTGCAGGCGGCGCAGCGCATCGTGGCAGGCTTCCATTAAGTGTTTGCGGCTCAACCCCGTTTGGTTGGGTTTTCGGCGGCCATCGCCAAAAAACACCTTGCTCGAAACCACATAACTGGTGCGGTCCCAGCCGGTTTTTTTCAGCACATTGCCCATTACAATTTCCGATTTTCCGTGGGCATATACTTCGGCGTTGTCAAAAAAATTAATGCCGGCATCGTAGGCAAGAGTCATCAGTTGTTCCGACATGGTGTCGTCAATTTGTGAGCCGAAAGTTACCCACGACCCGAAAGAAAGTGCGCTCACCTGCAAACCCGATGATCCAAGGCGTCTGTATTCCATTTCCATTGATAAAAAATTATGTTTTATAAAATGTTTTTTTGTTTGTTTTGCCATGAAAAAACCATGCAATAAATGTCCGGCAGTTTCATCGGGTAATTTGGACAAAGATAAGGCAGTATGGGCCAAATTTTCGGTTCAATTTGGCAATCTTTCTTACCTTTGCGTCAACAAAACTACCCAAATATGAAATTTTTTATAGACACTGCCAATCTTGCCGAAATTCGCGAAGCCGAGGCGCTTGGCATACTCGATGGTGTAACTACCAACCCCTCGCTCATTGCCAAAGAAGGCATTAAGGGGTTAAACAACATTTTCCAGCATTATGTTGACATTTGCAGCATAGTAGAGGGTGATGTCAGCGCCGAAGTAGTGGCAACCGACTTTGATGGCATGGTTCGGGAGGGTGAGCAATTGGCCGAGTTATCGGAAAAAATTGTGGTTAAAGTGCCCATGATTAAAGATGGGGTAAAAGCCATCAGCTATTTTACCAAACACAACATAAGAACCAACTGCACGCTGGTTTTTTCTGCCGGACAAGCTATTTTGGCGGCCAAAGCCGGCGCCACCTATGTTTCACCTTTCATCGGGCGAATTGACGATATTTCATGGGACGGCATGGAACTTATATCGCAATTAGTAGAAATTTATACCAACTACGATTTTGAAACGCAGGTACTGGCAGCCTCCATACGCAACCCGCTGCATATTGTAAAATGTGCTGAAGCCGGCGCCGATGTAGTTACCTGTCCGCTAAGTTCTATTATGGGCTTGCTCAAC
The DNA here is from genome assembly GCA_002212985.1 of Sphingobacteriales bacterium TSM_CSS. Taxonomy (GTDB): domain Bacteria; phylum Bacteroidota; class Bacteroidia; order Chitinophagales; family UBA2359; genus UBA2359. Next base: position 35,986 of record NBMY01000134.1, on the reverse strand, counting down.
CACCCGCTAACCGATGTAGGATTGGCTAAATTTTTGGCCGATGCCAAAAAATGGCTCTAGCCGCCTTGTTTTTATAACCCGATGGAACTTTTTGCCGCCTCAATGCATTTATATAACTGATTAGTAAGGGCGCAGCGGTTTTATTAAAACTAAGGTTACACAAACGCTTTTACCAATATCTTAAACAAACAGAAAGTTCTTTATTTTATGGGGCTGACCGGCTTTGACAGTAAGGTAGTCGGTAAGTAAGCATGCCGAGCTTTTGTTGCATTGGCTCGTAAATCTCAGTGCCTCAGCCATAACTGGCAACACTTCTTACAGAATGGCAGCCTAATCGGGATGATTAGTCTCCATTAATCTCCCGCAATGTGCTTTCGCCCAATAGGCGCGGCGGTCGAGGTTTCATCAAACATTGGGATAGTGCGCGCAGGTACCTCGATGCGTGTGCGAAATTGATCGGGGGTAAGGAATCGGTTGGTTAGTGGCGTTCCTGCCGGTTCACCAAAATTAATACGACACTAAGCATGTAGAAAGCTTATTGGAGCTTTAACTGGACGAGGGTTCGAATCCCTCCAGCTCCACTTTCGGGCGTTATTCTCTAAAAACTGTGTGGCACGTTTTGCCGCACAGTTTTTTTTGTTTATGCCTTCTGCAATGCGCAAGGTACTGCCTTGCAATGTATATTTTCTACCTCATAGGGTTTAAAAAATGGCCTGCACCGTTACCCGGCCGGTGTGGTTAATGCGGTTTTGGGCAGTTTTTCGCCCATCGTACCCAAAGTTAAGTTGCATGTTGTTGGCTAAGCGGGTGTTGTAATTAAGGCTCCACAAGTAGTTGCCGCCGGGCTGCAAGCCATCTAACAGGTTGTAGGCAGCAGGCGTGTTAACCGCGCCCTTGTAGGCAATCTGCACATAAGAAACCCGCACCGTTACATTGCTTTTTATGGCGCTGCCAAACTGCGTATCGAGGGTAAGTTTTTGCTGTTTTGCGGGCAGCAGCGGTTCGGTTTGGTAATCGGCGCTGTATTTATAGGTAAACGAGCCGGTAAGTCTGAATTTTTTGTTCAGTGTGAGGTCGGCCGCGGGTTCAAGATTCCAGTAGCGAATTTGATAATTTTGCGAGGTAAATGCCTCTGAAACCCCGGCTAACTGCCCCCGGCTTCCCGATAACCGTGCGGCTAATTTATTGCTTAACCCGAAACGCATGGCAGGTTTCCACTCCTGTTTCAAACGGCGGTCGGTACCGTTGAGTAGTAAATTGGTGTTTACCAAATACACCTGTTGCACGTTTACCTCCCATTTTGGGCTGTTTCGGTTTACAAACACCGCATTTTGAACGTTGGTGCTTTCGGCAAGCACATCGGTTTGGGTGGTATTGCCAAAAGGAAGGTAGGAACTCCAGTTTCGCTGCCCCGATTCTCGCCTTACCGATAACGTACTTTGGGTAGAGAACAGGCTGATGAATTTTTTCACTCCCGTTTGGTTAAACCACACCGCTTTGGGCGTTAGCAGCAAGGCTTGGGTAAACTGCACAATATTGGTTTGCCGGTATTGGCCGGTAGGCAGTAAAATGCGAATGTACAGGGCATCTACCAAATTGTTTTCGGTTGCCGGCTGAAACTCCTCCACTTCTTCAATACCATCGCCATCGTCGTACCATACAAAATTGCCCGCGCCGTTGCTTACTTTTTCGTAAAAATACTCGGTTTGCTGCCGTTGTCCTGCACCAATCTGGTACTGTGTGGTACTTCTGAGCCAGCCTTTACCCACCGATTCGAGGTAATTTACCTCGCCCAACAGGGTTTGCAACGGCGTGGCTTTTATTTTTGATGTATCGGCAACCAGCAGGTTTCGCCATGTAAAATTATAGGTAAACTGCCGGTTGGGGTTTTTGGTAAATCCGCCGTTGAGGTTTGCGGTGTTGCCGGTATTGGCAAGGGTAAATTTACCACCCTGCGCCGGTGCATAATCCCACCGTTTTATGAAACTGAACAGCAGCCGGTTGGCAGTAGAATCGGGGGTTTTTACAAACAATTCGGTTTGGTTGTAGTAAAAGCTGTTGGCGCTAAGGGTATCGGATGAGGTAATGCGGTTGCGTTCCTGCTCGGCTTTTATGCCCATTTGCCACTTTTTTTTACCCATGGTTTTCGATAATTCGGCATTGGGGCGCAAAAAACGGCTGTTTTCGCCGGTTGCGGCGTTGGCATTCAGGTAGCTGAGGTTAAAAACGGCATTGAGCCCGTTTTTGCTTCGGTACCGTGCGTTGATGGTGTGCATAGCGCCTTTATATTGGTTGCCGCCTCTTACAAACACGCCAAAACGGTAGCCTAAATCGGTATTTTTGCCCATTTTTAGTTGTGCAGAGGCGTTTGCCAGATGTTCGGTGGCAGGTTGTGCGTTGGCGGCGGTTGACCAGTTTCGGGCAAATTCCACATCGCGGTAAGGCTCAATAAAGGTAAATTGCTGTTGTACAAACTCGTAATTTGCGCCGATAACCAATTGCAGGTTGCTGTTGCCGCCGGGGGTAAAGGTGTTGGTATAACCGGTTCGGGCGGCAATGCCTCGGTTTTGACTGTTGCCAATATCGGAAAAAGTATTTACATCATTGTTGCTGAGAGCAACTTCCACGCTTATTTTTTGCTGTTTGGAGGGTATAAAATCGGCGGCGGCCATGAGCATTTGCCGCTTTTTAGGGGTAATAATTTTGGTAACCGGCGCATAGTTGCCTTTGGGAGTATTGGTAAGGCTGTCGGGCGCAATCCATTCAAACACACGACCGTTTATATTGCCATCGGATAAAATATAGTTGCCTTTACCCGTTCCTACAAAACTAAAATTCACCGCATATACCGCCAACTGCGGGTTAACCGAATACACAAACACCGAATCATACACCATACCATTAACGAGCGTATCGGTAAGGCGGTACATGGTGCGGTCGGGCAGAAAACCGGTGTTGTTCCAGCCGGGCAATATGGCGTTGTCCACGTTGTTGCCCACGCTTTTTAAAATGTTTACGTAGTTATCGGGAAGGGTAGGGTCGGTGAGGAGCTGGTTTTTGGCATCTTGTTCCGAAAAAAACTGCACCCGGCAGGTCGTTTTTCCAACCGTAGCGCCGCCTGATGCCTGCATCAGCGAGCGCAGGTAGGTTTGGTTGGTGTACTGAAACTCAAGGGTAATGCGCTTGTCTTTGTTAATAATTTGCTGTGGGGTAAAGGTAATTTCGGCGGTATTGTAGTCAATAACATAATCGTTATCGGCGCCGCGGGCAAGCAATTTACCATCAATAAACACCCGCTCGCTGGCAGAAAGCACAATAATAAACGTTTCGCCGTTGGCGCCGGTAAGCCGATACGGCCCCTGGTTGCCCTCAATGCCGTTGATAACCATGCGCTGAAAATTACCCCTGGCCACCGCGCCGGCTGCCGATGCCGAAATGCTGTTGCCCTTTTTACCCACATCTATACCCGATGCGCCCGAAATACCCTGCAATCGCCGTGCATACTGCATAAAATAGCTGTTGGCGGCGGTGCTTCGCAGGTCGTAATCGCCCAGCAGCAATTTATGGCGGTTTTTTTGCAGTTGAATATAAATGCGGTCAAATTCCTGTATTTGCTGCGTGTTGCCTTCGGGCTGAAACGGCACGTTGTTATCCATTAAAGCGGCGGTAATTTCTATGCCGCCGGGCAGTTTACCGTTCATTTGCAGGTTAAAATTGCTGTTTACCGTGGCATCCTGATTGCTTCCAATGGTAATGCCGCGTCCAAAACTTCCGCTGTAATCTAATCCGCCGAGGTTAAAAATATCGGGTGTGGTTTGCCGGTTTCGTATTTGGTATTCGAGGTAGCCCGCCGGCTGTTCTGCCAACGGTATGACCGAAAGTGTGTCTTTGTTGCGCAGCGGCTTACCCAACATCACCGGCAGCACACGGTAGGTAAGCGTTACCGAATCTACAGGCGGAACAGAAAGCCAGGTAATGGCGGCTTGCGCGAAATCAACGGCGTAGGCAGCGGCAGCTACCGTTTGCCCGCCCGATGCGTACCGCACCTGCACCGTACCCGGCGCTACAGAAAGCGTATCGAAAACGGTAGTGCCCGACTGAACTGTTATGATTTTGTTCCGCAGGTTGCTTAACTGTAAAGCGTTTTGCGCCCAAACCTGCCCGCCACAAGCGCCGTACAGCAATACACCCCACACCGGCAGCAGGCAAACCAAACGGGTAATTTGCCCCCACCTGCTGCTCCAAAAATCTGATGCTGTTGCCCTTTGCCTTGCCAAAATGAAAGTATAGCGCTAAACCGTGTATGTAAAGTAACGGTAAAGGTAGATGTTTTAGCGTAGGGAAAGGTTGTATGGCAGGGGAAACAAAACCCCGCCGCTATCGCTTGTCCATACTTTGCAATAGCAGTTCATTCGGGTTTAAATAAAACATTTTGAGCCAGCCTTGCGGCTCGTTGTCCCAAAGCCACCAATGGGGCAGGAGGGAGGTTACCGAGTAATGCAGGTGCGGCGGCTTACCGGCGGCATTGCCGGTATTACCTACCAACCCAAGTTGGTTGCCCTGCCAAACCCATTGCCCGGTTGTTACCGTGGCGCTTTGCAGGTGTGCATAATAATGAAACCGCCATTTTGCGCCCAATACCAGTACCACATTGCCGCCCAGGCTAATTTGCCCGCTATACACCACTAATCCGCCGGTGGCAGCCAATACCGGCTTTCCCTGTGGGGCAAAAATATCTATGCCTTTGTGTGTGCCCGATACGCCCCAGGGGTAATGCCAGAAACTGTTGGCATTCCAATCGCGGAAGGTGGCATCTTGTACGGGAATGATGAGGTTGCCCGATGAAAGCATTGGTAACAGCAACACTGTAAAAAGAAATAACAGTACAAACAGCAGGAGGCGTTTGGGTTTAGACATTAGTCTGAGTGTCATGTTTTAAAGGAATAGTGCGTACAGATTAATGCTTAATGTCAAGCAGGCTTTATCGGCTTGCTCAAAGGCTTACAGGAAAAGGCTTTTGCAAAGTGCCGGAGATAGATTTCGGTGTGATGCATCTTTGCCAAACCGCCGCTATCTAAAATTCATCGGATTTATTTAACTATACATAGGAACAGCGTCCCGAAATCTTGGCAACTGATAGACCTTGCCCCACATTCGCCTACCCGTTTAATGTATGGCTGTCAAACCAATAACCCAAATTTACAGTTACTTTAATTCCGACTTCAAGTTACTTAAGTAATTTTATAGTTTTATTATCAACTTGTCCTTCAAAAAATTTATCAATGACTTTTTTAAAAACACTCTCAGATGTTGTGTCAGCTTTCAAAAAAAGAGTCATACAGGATTTTAATTTTAAATCATCGGGTTTTCCAAAAATTGAGGTTGGGTTACTCTGTTCTAATTTTAATAATTCGTTGCAAATTTCTTTCAGACGAGTTCCGAGAATTGGATGATTTAAATACTCAATAGCTTCACCCAAGTCATTAATTGCATAATACATTGAGGTTGAACTGAAGCCAAGTCCTTTTAACTGAGGAAAAATGTACCACATCCAATGACTTAATTTCTTTCCCGATTTAATTTCCGAAAGAGCAATTTGATAATCTGTATTTTGGGCTGCTAAAAATCTGGAGAGATCTTTCATGGCTATTTACTAATAAATGGAAACTGTTATTAATTGTCTGCTTCTGCTCACTTCTTTCCTTTTATGGCTTAAGTATAAAGAAACATGAAATGAGTTTTGTTATTTTGAGGAAGTGAGTTCACTTTAATTCAAGGTGTAATGAATTAAAAGCAAAGTTAGCTTGTCTGCTCAAATATACCAAATATATTTTCACTTTTTTTACAACACAAAAACCGGGCAAACGTCTGCGCATGGCGACATTTACCCGGTTTTAGGCAGGGTTGTTTTCAATGCTATTCTTTTACAGAGGTTATTTCGGTATAGCCGGTAAGTTTACCGTTTTTGTTGTACGATTCGGTGCGAACGGCGCCCACGTTTTTGGCATACCAGGTAACGCTTTTGGTGCTAATATTCATCAGCATTTTTATATCGGTTTGTTGCGATATTTTAAAGCATTCAAAAGTGCCGGCGGCAGTGGTTATGGTTTCAAGGGCTTCTACTTTGCGGTTGGTAATATTAATGTTCATGTTAAACAGTGCCATGCCGTTGCTGTTCATAGCAAGGGTAAGGCTGCCGTCGGGCAGGGTTTGCCCCACTTGCAGGTTGCTCGGAAACTCCAGATAATTGGTTTCTACGCTGGCATCCATGTCGCCAAACATTTGGTTGTTTTCGGCAGGCATAAAATTGCGCATGTCCATATAAAAAATACCGTTTTCGCATTTTACCTCGTAAGTATTTTCCATTACCTTTTTATCTTTTTTGTCGTAAAAAGTACCCTTTACCTTCATGGACATTCCGCCCGGAATATCGGTTTTTTCAATTATCTCCGAAACAGAGCGGCTTTCGGCTTTGCCATCGGGTTTAAAGTTGGTCATTTCAATGATTGCACCGGTTTTTGCCGGAAAATAAGGCTCGCAGTCTTGTGCCTGTACTTGTAATTGTACAAAGGCAGTAGCTGAAATAAACAAAACCAAAATGACGAATGGGTGAAACAGATTTTTCATAGGGTTATATTTTTTAAGGTGTTGGCGTATTTTATATGGCCTTTTTGTAGTTTGGCTACACCGGTAATGCGGTGCTGTGTTTTTCGGTGGTCATAACAAAAGAACTTTGCGCATGGGCAACATTGTTCAAAGCCGCCAGTTTATTTACAATAAAATTCTGGTAGGCATCCATATCTTTCACCGCCACTTTCAGCAGGTAATCGTAATTGCCGGCAATATGGTAACATTCGGTCACTTCTTCAAAACGCAAAACTTCGGCAACAAATTTTTCGAGCAGGCTTTTTGCATGTTCTTTAAGCGAAACCGAGCAGAATATGGTTAGGCTGCGCCCCACCTTTACCGGGTTCAGCAGTGCCACATACCCGCTTATATACCCTTCGCGCTCCAACCGCTTAATGCGCTCATATACCGGTGTGGTGCTAAGCCCTGTTTCGGCGGCAATTTCTTTGTGGGTAAGGCTGCAATTTTGTTGCAGCAGTTGCAGAATACGGCGGTCGGTAGCGTCTAAGGAATTCATAAAGCAGTAAAAAAAATGGTTTTCGGGCAAATAAACAGGGCATTCAGGAAAAAAGTTCCGTAAAACGCTGTGTTGTGGTTTTTTTTTCTTCTTCTTTGCTGTTTTACAAAAATGGTTTTTGAATATTGTACCTTTGCATAGGTAAAAATACTGCTTCAATCCATTTTCATAACCAATTAAACTGCTTTCAACATGCCTGAAAATATAGTTTTGCACCCCGAAAGCCTGATGATGTCATACGGTTACAAGCCCGAATTATCGGAAGGCGCTTTAAAATGTCCAATTTTTCAAACGTCCACCTTTGTTTTTAAAACTGCCGAGGCAGGCAAATCTTTTTTTGAGCTGGCATACGGACTGCGCGAAGCAGGCGCGGGCGAAGAACCCGGCCTCATTTACAGCCGCCTCAACAACCCAGATTTGGAAATATTGGAAAACCGGCTCACCTTGTGGGACGGCGCCGAAGCCGCAGCCGTTTTTGAAAGCGGCATGTCTGCCATTTCTACCGCGCTGCTGGAACTGCTTAAACCCGGCGATGTGTTGCTGTACAGCATTCCGCTGTATGGCGGCACCAACCATTTTATTAAACACACCCTTACCAAATTTGGCATTACCGTTATTGGATTTACCCATTTTCATAACAGGGAACAAATTGAAGAACTGGTGCGTAGCAGGGCAGACGGTAAGCTGGCACTCATTTACATTGAAACGCCCGCAAACCCTACCAACGACCTGTTTGATATTGCCATGCTGAAAAGCGTGGCACATCATTTTTCAACGCCCGATAAGGCAGTGTACCTTGCCGTTGACAATACCTATATGGGACCCGTTTGGCAACACCCGTTAAAATTGGGTGCCGATTTGGTATTGTACTCTGCCACCAAGTATATTGGCGGACACAGCGACGTAATTGCCGGCGCCTGTCTGGGCAGTAAACAACTCATACAGCGCATAAAAACGTTGCGCACTTTTTTGGGTTGCATGGCCGGGCCCTGGACCGGCTGGCTCTTGCTTCGAAGTTTGGAAACCCTTAAACTCCGAATGGATAAACAGGCACACAATGCCGCTTATGTGGCGCAGTTTCTGGCACAACACCCCAAAGTTGAGAAAGTCTATTACCTCGGTTTCCTTCAACCGGGCACCGAACAATACGATATTTACCGCCGCCAATGCCTCAGCGCCGGCGCTATGGTTTCTTTTGATATACGGGGAGATGAACAAGAGGCTTTCCGTTTTTTGAATGCGCTGAAACTCATAAAGTTGGCCGTAAGTTTGGGCAGCACCGAATCGCTTGCCGAACATCCTGCCACTATGACCCATGTGGATGTGGATAAAGCCGAACGCGACGCACTGGGCATTTCGGGTAAGTTAATCCGCCTGTCTATCGGCGTAGAACACCATCAGGATATAATTTCCGACATAGGGCAGGCCTTGGAGCGGGTGTAGGGGTAAACGGTTGGAAGCAAAAAGATTTGCTCATTTTCAGACAGCAGAAACTTGATATGTTACGGTAATTTTGTCTGTTTTATGAGCCTGTCATCAGTGCGGTGAGCCAGTCGAACCGCAATTGATTGCCGATTAAGAAGAAATTGATACCTGATTTGTTAAACTGTAGCAGAAATACTATATATAGGCAGGTAAATAAAGGCACAGATAAGATTACCCGGGCACTTAAACTAGTCTTTGTTATATTTGCGGTATTGGTAAAACCTGTTTCTTTTATGGCACCCCAAACGCAACCCACCGTCATCCAACACATCAATCGCCTTTCGCAGCAACTAACGGCAATTTACCCCACCCGCGAAGCCCGTAATATAGCCGTTTGGGTACTGGAATATGTATCTGGCAGCAGCAAGCTGCAAATTTATACCCACCCCAACCTTACCCTCAACCCTGCGCAGGGGGAAATGTTAGCGCGCTATACTCAAAGATTGTTGCAGCATGAACCGGTGCAATATGTATTAGGGCAAGCGCCGTTTTTTGATATGATGTTAACGGTTAATTCCAACGTGTTAATTCCGCGTCCGGAAACCGAAGAATTGGTGCAAATGGCAGTGCAACACCTGAACAATGGTACAAAAATATGCCCGAAGGTAATAGATATAGGCACTGGCAGCGGCTGCATTGCCATTGCTATACAACGGCTGTTGCCAAATGCAGAAGTTTCTGCCCTGGATATAAGCACGGCGGCATTGGAGGTGGCAAAATTAAATTCGCGCAAATTCCAAACTCCAATTATATTTTTATGTGCCGATGTGTTGAACGAAGCCTTATTTAACAACCTGCCGAATGGGTTAGATTTGGTTATCAGCAATCCTCCCTATATTACATTGCCCGAAAGCCACACTATGGCAAAACAGATAACAGATTTTGAACCGCATACCGCCCTGTTTGTTCCCGATAACCAGCCTTTGTTGTTCTACCGCGCCATAGCCCGCTACGCACAGCAGGCGTTAATCATGGGTGGCGCTGTGTTTTTTGAAGTTCATGAGTTGTATGCAGAGCAGGTAAGGCAACTGCTGCAAAGCATGAATTTCGGGCAGCCAACCGTTTACCCCGACAGCAGCGGACGCCAAAGAATAGTTTCGGCGCTTCGGGTTTAAGAAAATAAACAATAACGTACCTTTACGCTGTTTTTATTCGTTAAAGAATATCTTGCCCCATTTTTTACAACCCGGTACCTGTATGAGAAATCTTGCCATTCTTTTTACCTTTGGCTGTTTGCTGTTTTTTTCTTTTCAAAGGCTCCGGGCGCAGTCGCAGTACGAAGCGCAGTTTGGAAATCCCCAAACCAACTGCCTTGCCGGTACATTTTGCGTAACCCTGCAACTCAGAGCCGCTCCGGGCCAGCCCGATTTTGCCATTGGGGCGCACACGCTTTTTTTCAGCTACAACCATAATATTATTAATAACCCTGTTTATACTTCCATTCATTTTAACAATACCGACTCGTGCGCTTTGGGCGGTTTTATGGCGCCCTATTTTGCCCCAAGCTACTCCTACGACCCCGGTACCGGCGAGTTTAACCTTACCACCAACATGCTGCTGCCAAACCAAGGCTGCCCGCTGTTAACAACCGATTGGATTGATGTAGGTACCGTTTGTTTTCAGATTACAGGCACCGGACAAACCACCCAACTGCAATACAATACAACGCTTACCCTCATTAACCTCAACGACAATACCCCGCAGCATATTCAGGGCAGTTTGAACCCTTTAGATATAGCGCTTGATTGCTCTGCCTTTACCGATACCGACGAAGACGGGTTAACCGATGCCGAAGAATCAACCCTCGGAACCAATCCCAACCTTCCCGATACCGACTTTGACGGACTTGCAGACGGGCAGGAGGTAACCCAATTACTTACCGACCCACTTAACCCCGATACCGATGCCGATGGGTTAACCGACGGTGATGAAGCAAACACTTATTCAACCAACCCCTTGTTGCCCGATACCGACTCCGACGGCCTTACCGATTTTGATGAAATTGACTACTATTTTACCAACCCTTTGCTGCCCGATACCGATGCCGACGGCCTTACCGATTACGCCGAACTCCTGCAACATTTTACCGACCCCTTGCTGCCCGATTCCGATACCGATGGTCTGACAGACGGGGAGGAAGTGAATACAACTGCTACCAACCCCAATGATTCCGATACCGATATGGATCTGCTATCCGACGGAGAAGAGGTGAATACCTACAACTCCAACCCACTAAGCCCCGATACCGATGCCGATGGGTTAACCGATGGTAATGAAGTGCAACTCTTCAGCACCAACCCTTTGCTGCCCGATACCGATGCCGATGGACTGAACGATGGCGATGAACTCAATTTGTACGATACCAACCCTCTGAACCCCGATACCGATGCCGATACCCTGAACGACGGACTGGAAATTGCATTGGGCACAAACGCCCTGAGTGCAGACACAGACGAAGACCATGTGCCCGATGGTGCAGAAGTGCCGGCAGGTGTGGCATTAGACACCGATTCTGACGGAACTATTGACGCATTGGATGCCGACGACGATAACGATTCGATATTAACCGTTAACGAAGACCATAACAACAACGGTTTGCCCCCCGATGACAATACCGATGGCGACCCGCTGCCCGATTACTTAGACAATGACGACGACGGCGACGGCATTCTTACCATAGATGAAGATGCCAACCAAAACGGCATTTTAATTGATGATGATACCGACAACGACGGAACCCCCGATTACCTCGACCCCGATACGAACAGCAACAATACCCCTATGCCCCACAATTGGCCCGCCACTTTGGGCATTTTCCCCAACCCGGCCGCCAATATCCTGTATGTACAGTTGCCTGTTGCCATTCAATCTTACCCAATTACGGTGGAGTTGCAAAATGCTTCGGGCCAAAAAGCAGGCAATATAACCGTTGCATCGGGCCAAAATACAGCAGACATTGCCATAAACAACCTGCCTGCCGGTGTGTACCTTATCCGGCTTTGGGCAGATAATAAACTGTATGGTGTAGCTAAGTTTGTTAAAAAATAATAGTCCGACAATTCTGCCTGCCCAAATGCATTGCGGTTTTTATCTTTGTGTGTAACTTTATCGGTTTTGTCGTAACTTTGCAGGTAATAATTGACCTTATCTTATGTTTAACCATGCCATATTTAACACGCTGCACGAAGAAGTAAGCCGTTATGGGGCAACCCTTGTTGCTGTTTCCAAAACCAAAACACCCAACGAAATCTTAACCGTTTACCAAGCCGGGCAACGAATTTTTGGCGAGAACAAAGTGCAGGAGTTGATACCCAAATATGAACAACTGCCCAAAGATATTGAATGGCATCTGATAGGGCATTTGCAAAGCAATAAGGTAAAATACATTGCCCCGTTTGTAAGTTTAATACATTCGGTTGACAGCGAAAAACTCCTGCAGGTAATCAGCAAAGAGGCGGTAAAATGCAACCGCATTATTCCTTGCCTCCTGCAGGTGCATATAGCAGAGGAAGAAACCAAATTCGGGTTTTCTGAGCAGGAATTACTTGCTTTTTTAACGAACTATGCAGCATTGCCGTTGTCCAATGTGCGTCTGTGTGGGTTAATGGGTATGGCAACCTATACCGAAAACGTGGCGCAAGTCCGCAAAGAGTTTGCACAACTTGCAGCAATTTTTAAACAGGTTGCGCAACAATATGTAAACCTGCAACCGCATTTTAAGGTTTTATCAATGGGCATGTCGGCCGATTATCGTATAGCATTGGAGGAAGGAAGCAACATGGTTCGCATCGGGAGTCTTATTTTCGGTGAAAGAAGTTAACATCCGGAAATAGGGGAGGAAATCCTGCATCAAACAAATCACATACTTACTTTGGTTATAGCTTATAAACTTTAAAAATAAACACATATCAACATGAAACAACTAATTACACTTTCGGCAGTATTTATTTTGTTACTTAGCGCCTGCAACCGGCAAGAAGATAACAATACCGCCAATAATACGCAGCAGACAACAAACCCCAAGCCCAACATGGCTTCTAACCCTGCCGAGGCATCGCTCATTAACTGGATTGGCATTGAAGAGCTGGAAGCCAAAATGAAACAGGAACCCCGAAAAGTGGTGGTTGATTTATATACCGACTGGTGCGGTTGGTGTAAACGCATGGACAAGGCCACTTTTCAGCACCCCGATGTGGCCGACTACATTAATAAGAATTTTTATGCGGTAAAATTCAATGCTGAAAATCCCAACACTATTTCATTTAACGGCAAGCAATGGGAATTTATGCAAAACGGCCGCCGAGGCACCAACCGTCTGGCAGCCACCCTCATTCTGGGCGAAAACGCTACCGGACGTATAGGCTACCCCACTATTGCTTTTATGGATGAAAACCTGCAGCGCATCAACGCATTTCCGGGCTATAAAACACCCGATAAATTTGAAGCGCTCATGAAATATATTGCCCAAAACGAGTACAAGAAACAATCGTTAGAGCAATTTATGCGCACTTTTACCCCTACCATTCCACCACAGGCAACCGGCAGTGCAAACATTCCGCAACGCAATGATATTACCCTGCCGGTAAATAAACTGCGGTCAAAATCATAATTCGGGCAATCGGGTAAGTGATTTCTATCGGGTTAAAATCGGTTGCAATTGTGAAGTTGTTTGAGCATTGCGCTCATGTCTTTTGGCAGTGGCGCAGTATATTGAACCGTTTTTTCGGTGCCGGGGTGTACAAACTCAAGGGAAAAGGCATGAAGCGTAAGACGGTCAATCATAGGCCGCTCTTCTTCCTGCCTTTTGAGGTGATAATGTCTTTTTACCGATGAAAGGAAAAACCCCTGTGCATTGCCATACAAAGGGTCAACGGCAAGCGGGTGCCCGATAGCCTGAAAATGCACCCTTATCTGATGGGTTCTGCCGGTTAACGGCATTACCTCTACATAAGCATAATTTTTGAACTGCTCAATAATGCGGTATTTGGTTTCAGAGGGTTTGCCGTTTTGGTAATTTACCTGCATAACGCCCCGTTTTGACGAAATTTCGGCAATCGGAAGGTCAATTTCGGCTACCGGTTCGGGTAAAATGCCTTCCACAATGGCGTGGTAAATTTTGCGCACCTTATGTTGCCCAAACTGCTGCGATAAATGCCGGTGTGCCTGCTCGGTTTTGGCAAAGCAAATAATGCCGCTTGTATCACGGTCAAGGCGGTGGACTATATAAACCTTTCCAAGCCGGTTGCACAAAAAGGTATAAAGGTTAGGAATACTGGCATTATACCGATCGGGTATGCTTAAAAACTGCGGAGGTTTGTTAATTACCGTTATGTCATCATCTTCATGAATAACTTCTACGGAGGTTATCAGGTTTTTTGTATGCATCTTTGCTGTGTGTTCTGAAATAAAAACCGAAACATACAAAAATGCCAGCTACGCAGGGTACGTATCTGGCATTTTTATGTTGGTAAATTTGCAATACCGGTTAAACCGGACTGTTTACCTATTCAATAACTAATTTTTTGTTCAAAAGGCTGAAACCCTGAATTACTTTAAGAAAATAAGTGCCTTTTTGCGCTGCGGGAATGTTTACCCGGCTTTCATAAGTGCCCGAAAACTCGTCAATGGTTTCGCTGTGTACTTCGCGACCGGCAACGTCTAATATGACCACCTTTGTAGATTCGGGGTCATCAAGACTGAAAGAAAGGAAATAGTAGCCCTCGTCAAAATCGGGCGTAAAGTTAATTTCTTTCACATCAAGGTTAGTACTTCCAGCCAGTGCCGTTGACAGGCTTTCTTTAATACTGCTGTAGGTAAGTACGTCGGTCCAGTCTAAGTCTTTAATGGTAACGCTTACTTTTTGTTTGTTCTTGCTGTAGTAGGTATTTTGCTGCTGTTCATTGCCGCTGAAAAGTTTTTGAAACTTCTCCAGCAACTCGGTGTTGCTTTGAGCTGCAACCTCTTGTCCGGAAGAAAAGGCAATCATAGCAAACAGGAAAGCCACGGGTAAAAAACGGAGGAAATACTTCATTGCGTTAATGTTGAAGGTTGGTTATTAAATGTAGTTTAGTTATTCTTTAGTTTATACGGTAAAGACCCTGTTTTGTTTAGACTGCACAAACCTTTTTTAGTTACATGCAACTGTTTTAATAGCGTGTTAATTTGTGAAATTATTGTGCTTCGTTTAAATTTTAACCAAATTTTGTGCCTTAAAGTTCCGCAAGGGGTGTTTTACAGGCAAAATAACGGAAATACAAAGAGAGCACGGCACAGTTTAGGGCAAATTGTTGTGGGCTTCGGTAAAAAAAGATAGTACCTCGTCGCAAATATAATCCACTTCTTCAAAACTTAGCTCATAAAACAAGGGCAGCCGCACCAAACAGTTGGTGTAGTGTGTTGCCATGGGCAGGCTGCCGCCCGTATGTTTTTGTTGGTAGTAAGGCGAGTTATGCAGCGCAAGGTAATGAAAAACTGCATAAATACCCTTTGCGCGCAGGTGCGCTATCAGGCGGTTGCGGGTATTGTTGTCGGGGCAAATCAAAAAAAACAAATGTCCGTTCCGGTGGCTCCAGGGCGGCAAGTAGGGCAAGCGGGCATAATGCCGGGCTTCGGCAGCAGCCAATCTTTCGTAATAGCGGTTCCACAAGGCTATGCGCTTTTGCTGAATTTGGTCTATTTGCTCTAATTGTGCGAATAAAAAAGCGGCAGTAAGTTCGGAGGGCAAAAAAGAAGAACCAATGTCAACCCATTCATAACGGCTTACCTCACCTCTGAAAAAAGCAGTTCGGTTGGTGCCTTTTTCCCTAAGTATTTCGGCCCGAAGAACAAATTTCGGGTCATTAATAACCAGCATTCCACCTTCACCTGCAATTACATTTTTCGTTTCATGAAATGAAAAAGCAGATAAATGCCCAATACTGCCCAATGGCCGTTGCCAGTAATAAGAGTCGATACTGTGGGCAGCATCTTCAATGACATACAATCCATGACGCTGTGCAACATCTGTTACTGCGTCCATATTACAGGCAATACCGGCATAATGCACTACTACAATGGCTTTCGTTTTGGGAGTAATGAGCCGTTCAAGTTTTTCGGTGTCAATATTTGGTGTATTGTGTTCGCTGTCGGCAAAAACAATACTGGCCCCGCGCAACACAAAAGCATTGGCAGTAGATACAAAAGTGTAGGCAGGCATAATAATTTCGTCGCCGGGTTGCGTATTTATGAGCAAGGCGCACATTTCCAATGCATCGGAGCAGGAGGTGGTGAGCAGGGCTTTGGTAAAACCGTACCTATGTTCAAAAAAACGGTGGCATTTAATGCTAAATTCACCATCGCCCGATATTTTGCCGGCTGCTACCGCCTGCTCAATATATTGGGTTTCTTTACCCGTTAAAAAGGGCTTGTTAAATGGAATTTGCCTGTTCATAAATGCAAATTTGCGATTCATTTTCCTATAATCGGCCATTCACGCCACAAAAAGTTTTCTTGCTTGCTTTAAGAAAGCAGTTTTTTCGCATGGTTTACCGCAGCAGGGCAGATACATGCTTCTAAAGGCTGTTTCTGCCAAAAAAATTTTTTGCAACATTGTTGCATGTTTGCAAATTTTCGTACTTTTGCAACATTGTTGCAAAAACTAAACAAAAGAAAATGAAAAATCAAAAAAGTTTATTACCTGTTTACCTGCTTAGCGTACTGTTGTTAATCGTTTCGTGCAAAAAAGACGACCCGGTAATACCAAATGAGGAGGAGTTGATTACCACGCTGGTATATACGCTTACACCCGTTGCGGGTGGCGAACCGGCTGTATTTACTTTTACCGATACCGATGGCGCCGGCGGCGCTGCGCCGGTGGTGGTAAACGATACCCTTACCGCCAACACGGCATATCTTGGCTCATTACAATTGCTCGACGAAACAGTTTCGCCCCCCGATGATATTAGTGCAGAAATTACCGATGAAGCCGAAGCGCATCAGTTTTTCTTTGCAGCAGAGGCCGGTTTAAATGCCACTGTAACTTATGCCGATTTTGACGGCAACGGCAGACCTTTGGGTTTGGCTAACACGCTTACCACTGGCAATGTTTCGGAAGGAGGGCTAACCATTACCCTGCGCCACGAACCTGACAAAGCAGCGGCAGGCGTAGCAGATGGCAACATTGCCAATGCCGGCGGCGAAACCGATATTGAAGTACAGTTTACGGTAAAGGTACAATAAAACTTTAATGTGCACAATGATAAACAGGGGTTTGGTGGCGCTTTTGTTGATGCTTTGCTTTACGCATATCAGCAGCCAAACCTGCAGCTACACCATTTCGGGAGCGTTAAAAGATAAGGGCACTAATATGCCTTTACCCTACGCCACAGTATATATACAGGAAACCCAGTCAGGGGCTGTTGCCGACTCAGTAGGTAATTTTATTCTTTCAAACGTTTGCGCGGGCGCATACCATCTCAAATTCAGTCATATTGGCTGCGAAACAGAAAACTATTTCCTGCAACTCAGTGCCGATACCACGATACAAATTTTTCTTGGACACCATACCGAGTTGTTAAGCGAAACCGTTGTACAGGGCAAAAAAGAAGATAATACTGCTAAAGTAAGCAATACCATAGGGCGTAGCGAAATAGTGGCACAAAGCAGCAAATCGCTTGCCGGCGTGTTGGAAAATATTGCCGGCGTAAGTGTTTTAAAAAACGGTTCGGGAATTTCAAAACCGGTAGTACATGGCTTGTATGGAAACCGCATTGCTATTCTTAACAACGGCATAGCTCAAGCCGGCCAGCAATGGGGCAACGACCACGCACCCGAAATTGACCCTTTTGCAGCCGACCATATTTCGGTGGTAAAAGGGGCTTCGGTGCTGGCTTACGCAGGCAACTCGTTAGGCAGCGTTGTGTTGGTAGATATGGATAACGTTAACCAAGACCCCCACCTGCACGGCGAAACCAACTATTTGTTTCAATCAAACGGTTTGGGGCATACCCTTAATGCAAGGCTCGAAAAAGGCGGTAAATGGTTACAGTGGCGCATTACCGGAACCCTTAAAGCCCGAGGCGACCAAAAAAGCCCCGGTTATTACCTTAGCAATACCGGTAATCGGGAAGGCAACATATCGGTACAATTGGAAAGGAGAATTAACACAAAAATTAATTCCAAAATTTACTACAGCCTTTTTAATACCGAAATTGCCATTTTGCGCGGTTCGCATATAGGTAATTTAACCGATTTGGAAGAAGCCATAACCCGCAAAGTGCCATTTTTTACCCAAAACCATTTTACTTACCAAATAGAAGCGCCGCGCCAAATCGTGCAGCATCATTTGCTCAAAGCACAGGTAAATTGCCTGCTAAGGGGCAATCAATCTTTGCAATTTACCTACGGCGGGCAACTCAATAACCGCAAGGAATTTGACGTAAGAAGAAGCGGCCGCGAAAACATTCCGGCCTTGAGCCTATTGCAGCAAAGCCATTTTGCCGAGGGTGTTTATAAAACCATTTTCGGAACAAACCTGCTGCTTAAATCGGGTATTCAAATAAATTATACCGACAATACCAACAACTCCGAAACAGGCATTCTTCCGCTTATACCCGATTACAGAGCATTCAACGCCGCCGCTTTTGCTATTTTGCAGAAAGATGCAGGGCGGGTCTTTTACGAATTTGGCGGGCGCTACAGCTTTCAGCAGTTAGATGCGGTAACCATTACCACTACGCTGCCCCGCAAAATTGAACGATACAATACGCCTTTTCACAATTATGCAATTTCGGGAGCGGTTAAATATTCGGCCGCTGCAAACTACAAAATTACCCTCGATGCCGGCTATATGCTTCGCTCGCCCGAAGTAAACGAATTATACAGCGCCGGCTTGCACCAAGGCGTAAGCGGCATTGAAGAAGGGAACAAAAACCTGAAACAGGAACAATCGGGTAAACTCTTGCTTTCAAATGATTTTTCAATTGGCAAGCGGTTGTTTGTTCAGGCATTAACCTATTTTCAGTACATCGGCAACTATATTTACCTGCAACCCCAACAGGAGTTCAGGTTAACCATTCGGGGTGCTTTTCCGTTGTTTGTGTACCGGCAAACCGATGCAACCCTTTGGGGAACCGACCTCTTGCTAACCTTTGAACCCGCCGAGCGCATAAACCTGATTTTGAAATATGCTATGGTGCGCGGGCATGATGTATCGGACAATTTACCCCTTGTTAATATTCCGTCAGACAACCTGTTTGCTTCGGCAGGTTATGTTTTTCGCAACTTTAAAAGGTTTCAGAACAATACGCTTTCTGCAAATGGGCGTTATGTGTGGAAGCAAACAAGGCTGCTTCCCGAACAGGATTTTTTGCCGCCGCCAAACGGCTATTTCCTTTTGGGAGCAACAGCGGCAACAGCGCTTCATCTCAAGGATTCAGAACTTAACTTTACCTTTACGGCCGATAATCTATTCAATACCGTTTACCGGGATTACCTGAACCGGCAGCGCTATTTTGCCAATGAGCCGGGCATTAACATTGAGCTGAAAGCCGGTTATGTTTTTTAGGCTAACACAAAACCAAGCCTTTTGGAGGTAACTTTGCCCAAATAGTTGTTACCTTTGCGGAAGCATGGAATTGCGAAACCTTATTGACCTATACAGTAGCCATACACAAACACAGCAAATTGTGTCGTATGTGCAGGTGTTGTCTAACGCACGGGTGTATTTGCGCGGGCTTTCCGGCTCACAAGATGCATTTGTGGCGGCAGGGGTGTATTGGGCCGCACCGCAAAGCCATTTGTTTATACTTCAGGATAAAGACGAAGCTGCCTACTTCCAAAATACGCTGAAAAATTTGCTGGAAAAAAAAGAGATCCTGTTTTTTCCCGATTCTTTTAAAAAGCCCGGTGTGCCGGAAGAGGTGAATAAAAGCAATGTGCTGCTTCGGGCCGAAACGGTGGGGCGTTTGTTGAACAGCGCTACAACGGGCGAATTGGTGGTTACTTACCCGCAGGCCTTTTTTGAAAAAGTGGTAAACACCAAGGTGCTTGGTAAAAACACCATTCACCTTAAAATAAATGAAAAAGCAGATATTGATTTCATCATTGAACTGTTGGTTACCTACGGCTTTGAACGAACCGATTTTGTGTATGAACCCGGCCAATTTTCGGTAAGAGGCGGCATTTTGGATATTTATTCTTTTGGAAACGACCTGCCCTACCGCGTAGAATTGTTCGGAAATGAAGTAGAATCTATCCGCATTTTTGACCCGCTTACCCAGCTTTCTACCCGAAAACTGGCGCAGGTAACCATTGTGCCAAACATTCAAACGCATTTCGGCAGTCACCAGAAAACCTCGCTTTTACAGATACTGCCGGCTAATACGGTAGTATGGGTAAAAGACCTTCCGGCGCTGCTTGCTATAAACCAAGCCTGTTGCCAAAAAGCCCTTGATGCTGTTGAAACCCTTTCAAAACAAGGCTTAATTGATGCCGAATCAATTTTTTCTGGCGAAGATGCCGCCGCCAACTTCATGAACTCCGAACAACTGAAAGCCGATATTCTGGAGAAAGCTACCATTGAATTTGGGCGCGAAAACCTGTTTTCCGATGCCGAAATAATTACCTACGACTCGCAACCGCAGCCATCATTCAATAAAAATTTTGAACTGCTCATTAAAAACCTCAAGCAAAACGAAAATCAGGGCATTACCAACCTGCTGTTTGTGGACAGCCCAAGGCAGTCCAACCGCCTCGACCAGATTTTTACCGACCTTAAAGCCAACCTCCACTACACCGCACTTACCACCACCATCCACGAAGGATTTATTGACCGACAACTGAAAATTGCCTGTTATACCGACCACCAGATTTTTGACCGCTACCACAAATATAACATTAAACAAGGCTACAGCAAAGATAAAGCCATTACCATACAACTGCTGCGCTCGCTGCAACCGGGCGACTATGTTACCCATATAGACCACGGCGTGGGTGTTTTTTCGGGACTAAGCAAAATTGAAGTAAACGGAAAAGTACAGGAAGTTATCAGAATAGTATATAAGGATAATGATTTGCTGTATGTTGGTATAAATTCTTTGCACAAAGTATCGAAATATGCCGGCAAAGACGGCTCGCCTCCTAAAATTAACAAATTGGGCAGCGATGCATGGGAAACCGTAAAGCGCAAAGCCCGCCAAAAAATAAAAAACATTGCCGAAGACCTCATAAAACTCTATGCCACCCGAAAGGCAGCAAAAGGGTTTATGTACAACAAGGATACCTACCTGCAAACCGAACTCGAAGCCTCTTTTATTTACGAAGATACGCCCGACCAGTTGAAAAGCACCCTTGACGTAAAGCGCGACATGGAAAAGCCCTACCCCATGGACCGCCTCGTATGCGGCGATGTAGGATTTGGTAAAACCGAAGTAGCCATAAGAGCTGCCGCCAAAGCCGTGGCCGATGGTAAACAGGTGGCTGTGTTGGTTCCTACCACCATTTTGGCGTTGCAACATTATAAAACTTTTTCCGAACGGCTAAAAGATTTTCCGTGTAAGGTAGATTACCTCAACCGCTTTAAAACTACCCGCGAAAAAACTGCCACCCTTGAAAAATTGGCCAAAGGCGAAATTGATATATTAATTGGAACTCATGCGCTACTGGGGCAGGGTGTAAGGTTTAAAGACCTTGGCCTGCTAATTATTGACGAAGAACAAAAATTTGGCGTGGCTGCCAAAGAAAAACTGCGCAGCCTTCGGGTTAATATTGATACCCTTACCCTTACTGCCACGCCCATTCCCCGTACCCTGCAATTTTCGCTTCTGGGCGCACGCGATTTGTCCATTATCAATACCCCACCGCCAAACCGACAGCCGGTAGATACTGAAATTATAGGGTTTGATGATGAAAAAATACGACAGGCCATTAATTTTGAAGTATATAGGGGCGGACAAGTATTTTTTGTTCATAACCGCGTAAAAGACCTGCCCGAAGTGGCCGCTATGATTATGCGCCTGTGTCCGGATGCAGAGGTAGGCATGGCGCACGGGCAAATGGAAAATAAAGACCTGGAAGACCGAATGTTGGGCTTTATTGAAGGTAAATATGATGTTTTGGTGTGTACCAACATTGTGGAAGCCGGTTTAGACGTGCCCAACGCCAACACCATTATCATTAACCATGCCCATTGGTTTGGGTTGAGCGATTTGCACCAGTTGCGCGGCCGTGTGGGGCGTTCAAACCGAAAAGCTTTTTGCTACCTCATTTGCCCGCCCCTGTTTACCCTGCCAGACGATGCCCGCCGCCGCCTTAAAGCCATTGAGCAATTTGCCGAATTGGGAAGCGGTTTCCAGGTGGCTATGCGCGACCTCGATATCCGGGGCGCTGGAAACCTCCTGGGCGGAGAACAAAGCGGTTTTATTGCCGATATTGGCTACGATACATACCACAAAATTTTAGACGAAACTATACGGGAACTGAAACACAACGATTTTAAAGACCTTTTCCACGACCAAATTATGGAAGAGCGTGCCTTTGTAGGCGATTGTCAGGTTGATACCGACCTTGAAATGCTTATTCCCGATGACTATGTAAGCAACTCGCCCGAAAGGCTGGCACTTTATACCCGCCTTGATAACGTAGAAAATGAAGAAGGCCTCGAAAAATTCAAACTCGAACTTGCCGACAGGTTTGGAACGCCTCCAAAAGAGGTGAAAGAACTCTTTGAAGCAGTAAGGCTGCGATGGGTTGCCAAAAAAATGGGCTTCGACCGCATTTTATTTAAGAACCGCAAACTGCGTTGTTACTTTTTGCAAAATCAAAATTCTGCATATTACCAATCTCCCGTTTTTATGGGTATCTTGCAACATGTTCACCGGTTTATGCCCAAAGCAACCTTTAAGCAAAGCAACGAAAGTTTTATGCTTATTTTTGAAAACATACACACCATGAAAGAAGCCCGGCAATTGCTTACCGAAATCTTTGATGCCGTAAATCCCGAAAAATAACACGTATGAAATGGTATCAGCAAACTAATTTTGGAATTCTTTTATTTCGGCTGCTGATAGGCAGTGCTTTTGTGTTGCATGGTTTTCCTAAGCTTGCAGGAGGACCGGAACGTTGGGCAAAAGTTGGTGCCGCCATGAGCCATTTTGGGGTACACTTTGCGCCGGAATTATGGGGGTTGTGTGCCGCATTAGCCGAATTTGGCGGAGGATTATTGTTGATTAGCGGGTTGCTTTTTCGTCCGGCATGTGTATTTCTGTTGTTTACCATGTTTGTGGCCGCTGTTAAAGAATATGTAACCGGAAGCGGCAACTATCTCGATTTTTCTTATCCTGCAGAATTAGCAGCTGTTTTACTTGCCTTCTTTTTCATTGGCCCCGGTAAATACACCATTTTGCATTTTTTTTGCCGTAAATTGTAATTTTACTATATCTTTAACCTCCTTAATCGTTTCTTCACCCGTTATTTATCTTGAATATGCCTCAACCCGATTTACTGCCCCAAACCATTGAGTTGGTTGGTAAGGATTTGGCTTTACCCAATGCCCCACCCGATACTCAAAAATCCGACTCCGAAGCATTCCGCAGTTGGTTAGCGGGGGTAATTGCCTGGAAAATAGAACACGAACTGGAAACTTTTTTGCAAGCGCTTTACCGCCTCGATATTTCCGAGAAAAAGGCCATGCTGGCACTCTCTAACCAAACCGAGCTGCCCGCTCCGCTTGCCTTGGCCGATTTAATAATTGAGCGCGAAGTACAGAAAATTAAAACCCGCCAATGGTACAAAGAACAACAACAGCGCTCAACTCCGCCGCCCGAAGAAGGGGAGGAACTGAGCGCTGATACGTGGGATTAAGCGTTTTTACTGTTTTCTGTTTGTTTAGAAACAGCAGCAACACGCAATGTTTAGAGCAAGCGGTTTATTTTTTTCTGAGGCTGCTAATCATATGAACTGCCTCGTCTTCGGCTACTCTATCATTATCGCCAAAGGTAATGAGGGCAAAAAAGTTTGTTTCCGATTGGGGGTCAATAAAACCCATCAGTATTACGCGGTCGCCATCTTTATAACCTTCTACATAAGCGCCTTTTAAACCATTCAGTTGCAGCATATCTACATCATCTAACTCCTGCATTTCAAGCGAACCTGCAACAGAAAGCGTGTAGTTTGTCATATTCGTATGGTCTATACTGGCATCATTAAAAGGGAAAATGGCAAATTCCATTCCATCTCCCACTGCCGTAAACTCACTGTCGTTGTTGGTTACTTCTTTAAAATCTTCGGCAAGGGTAAAGGCAATATTGTATTTACTCCACTCATAATCAAAGTATTGTTGTGCATTTATGCTAATTGTAGCGGCACATAACAATACAACTAATGCAATTGCAGAAATTTTTTTTCTCATTCGTTTTTTTTTACAGAGATGAATAAAAAGGTGTGAATTAATTGGTTTTATAAACAGCAAGTGTTACCTGTTTTCGGTAATCAGGTAACACTTGCTGCAAAGGTAAAAAAAATTACAGATTTAGTACCTAATAAGCTGTACGCCAATATGTGCTGCATTGGGCCGGTACAAATTAAAATCGGCAATGGTAGTTTGCCCGTCTAAGTTGCAGTCGGCGTCGTAATAGCCATTTACCAACCCCGATTGTGCACGATACAGGTTAAAATCATACAACGAGTGTACGCCATCGGCATAAATATCTCCGGGTATCATAGCGCCCAGGGCGGTACCGGGTATGGGTACCAATTGGCTGCTTCCGCCGGCAATATTGGCTGCAATTCTGAAATCAATGATGGTTCCGTCGGTTATTTGCACGGGTGCGTTGGTCATAAGGGCAGTATGGTTTCTGTGCCTGATGATGAAATAATAGGATTGACCGGCTTGCAATTGCGCGGTTTCCAAAACTCCGGCCTCACAGGCGCCAAACCCCGAACAAATGCCGCCTACCGTGCCATCTTGATGTAAAATGCCGCAAAGCAGGGCAGCCCTCACATCGGGCGCATTGGCGTACCGCGCTTCAATGGCAACATAGTCCACCATATCTGCCGGCATGGCTGTGGGGTCGTTATATCCGGCGGCACACTGCATTTCCCATGGCGGTCGTTCATAAGGCGGTTCCAGAGGTAGCAGGTTTTGCTGCCGCAGGCTGTTATTCATGGTTGCCGGGTCATTGGCGTTCAGCGCACCGCCCAACAAGGCTTTAAATTGCAGCCCAATTGTAGGTATGTTTTGTACTGCCGCTATTTCGGCGGTTATGGTTTCGCAAATGGCAGGATTGGCCACTAAGCAAATTTCGTAGGTAAAGGTTTCCAAACCTCCGTTGTAGCCGGTGTTGGGGTAAAATATGAGCCAGTAGTTAATGGGGTCAAAAACAATAAACCCGTTTACCGGTTGCGCAATAACGTTAACCGTTACATCGGCAAAACTTACCGATGCATCATCGTCCAGCGGATTCAAAACGTCTGCCGTATATTGCGATACCTGCCACTCAACAGGGTCTGTCGGGTCGTGCCAAATAATAATACAGGGTATATACACCTTGCGGCACTTGGTAACCTGGCATATTTGTCCGGTAACGGCATCTATCCGGGTAATGGTCATGCATACTTTATACAGCCCCGGCCCGGGGAAGGTATAGGTAAACCCGTTATTGCCCTGCGAGGTGCCCATCAACACAGATTGATTAGCGGTAGTGTATGACCATGTAACCTGATCGCACCCCGGGTCTAAAAGCCCAATCGGGTACATGGTTGCCGTATAATTCCAAACGTTGTAGTTAAACCCAAGATTGGCCTGTGCAAAAAAGTTTTCGTCGCATCGGCAGCAGCTCACATACACCTCGCGGCAAACAGTATGCTGGAAGCATAAATTACCGTTCAAGTCATACCGTTTCACCGTGTAGCAGATAATATGCCAACCGGGCGGCGTGGTGGGGAAGGTATGTGTAACGGTATCAACGCCGGTTGTGTTGTAAAGTGGCACACCGTCCATTGTCCAGATTACCGAATCGCATGCACTCAGCGCGTTGGGCACAAATTTAAACTTGCCGCAAATATTGGTGGGAATAATCTGTATTCCCTGGTTCACCTGTGCCACAAATTCCTCCTGGCTGCCGCACTGACAGCAGTTTACCGGTAACGTTACGCAGTATAAAATGGGCGAGTGGCAGCAGAACACTGTTTGGCCGTTGCCCAATACGTACACAAAGTTATACTGGAAGCAAATGGTAGCGCCGGGCGCTGCTCCGGGCCCGCTGAGCGTAACGGTAAAACTGCCCGAGTTGGTGTTATTGGGTACATTTCCGGTGGGTATAACCGGTGGCGAAACCGTAACGGGTAGGTTATTGCTGGAAGTTGCCGATAACTGAACCTGATTAATGGTAAAACCGCTTTGGTTAAAGAAATTAAAGGTGTATGAATAGGTGCCCGGCAGTTCGGTATTGCAGGCAACGGTATCTTGTACGGTAGCGCAACAAGGCACCAAAGTAAGGTTGAGCGGATTAGATAAAGCAGTACAACCGCAGGCATTGGTAAGCAACACCTGATAAACGCCGCTGTTGGTAGCCAGATAAGTATTGTTGATGGCGCCGCTTATGGGCGAGCCGTTAAAATACCATTGGTAGCCGGCAAATAGGTTGGCTACGCAAAGCGTATCTGGCCCGCAACGGGTGTAGCAGCCTTCGGGGGCAAGGCAAATATCGGGTAATTCACAAATATTTATATGGTTGCTTTCGCTTTCGCAGCCGGTAATATTGTCAATGGCTACTACGTACCAATCGCCGGCTGTAATGTTATTCACCGTTATGGAGGTGCCGGTTTGCCCGTTGCTCCACACGTAGGTAACGCCGGTGGCAGGGTTGGTAACCGTAAAGGTTACGTTAGCGCCGGCACACAGGGGCGGCCCGGTGGGGTTAGAGGTAATAATCGGCGCCGTAGGCAACGGATATACCGTAACCGCATGAGCAGCTACGGAACTACAGCCGGTGGTGTTGTCGGTAACCGTAACGGTAAAGTTATAGTTGCCGGGAGGCAGCAGGTTGAGGTTCCACGATGGATTAACCGCATTTACGCAACAGGTGGTGCAGGTGCCGCCCGACCAATTGTAGGTATAGTTGGCAAAGTTACAGGGGTAAACCGATAGAGACAATTCTGTTCCGGCGCAAATAACATGGTCGCCCACAATATCTATATCGGGTCCGGGTGTGATGACCACGTTTTTGGGAGGCGTTACATATTCGCACCCGTTGGCATCGGTCATGGTTACCTTGTAACTGCCCGAAATGCAAACCGTTATGGAGTTGGTAACTGCACCGTTGCTCCAAAGGTAGGAAGTTCCGCCGGCAGGCGCTGTTAAAGTGGCACAACTGCCCTGGCAAATAATACCGGCAGGCGCTAAGGTTATGGTTCCTGTAAGGTTGTTGGTACTAATGGTAATGCTATGACTGGCGCTTGCCGTACAACCTGCCGCATCGGTTACGGTAAGGGTTACGGTATAAACGCCGGGGGTATTAAAGGTGTGCGAAGTAAGGGCGGCGTTAGAGGTATTGGCGGCGCCGCTGCCCGGATCGCCAAAATTCCACGCATACCCTACAATGCTGCCGGTTCCGCTGCCGGTAAAGGGTACGCCGGTATCTTCACAGGCTTGTATAGGAGCCGTAATACTTGCCGTGGGCGATGCCGGAACGGTAACCGTAAGCGTTCTTACCGATGTGCAACCGGTGCTGGCCGTTATGGTAAGCGTAACGGTAAAAGTACCCGATGAGCTGAATATATGGCTGGGATTGGCTAAAGCAGAGGTGTTGGAAGCGCCGCTTGGCGGGTCGCCAAAATTCCACAAATAACCCGATATGCTTGCAGTGGGAATCCAGGTAGATAAATCGGTAAAGGAAACGGTTTGGTTGCACCCGATGCTAAAATTGAAGTTGGCGGCCGCCACTACTATTACCGGCCTCGAATCGGAAACCGGGCAGTTGTTGATATCTACCCCGCTAAGGGTTGACATGTAATAGCCTGCTTGTGTATAAGTATGCGTAGTGGTAGCAAGCGGGCTGGAGTTGCCATCGCCAAAAGCCCAACCGGTAATGGTGGCATTGGTGGCCGTACCGCTAAAGTTAAACACATTGCATTGTGCGGTGGGTGTGGCGGTTCCAATTACATTGCCTACCGGTGTACAAGGTGCCGGCGGGCAGGATATGAGTTGTATAACTATAGGGTTGGAAACGGCTGTACAACCAAAGCTGTTGGTTACCACTACCGTATAGGTTCCCGGGGCCACGGCATTATAGGTGGGGCTGGTTGCCAACGGTATATTAGCGGCGTTTAACTGCCATTGGAAGGTATAACCCGTGCCCGTTAAGGCGTTGAGCGTAGCCGAAACCGGGTTGGGAATGCAAAAAACGGTTGGCCCGAGGGTGGAAATGCTGGCCGTTGGCGATGGATTTTGTGCCACACAAACAGAGGAGGCCGCCGTACAGCCGTTTGAATTGGTAACCGTTACCGAAAAACAACCGCCAATAGTGGGTGTAATGGTTTGCCCGCTGTAGGTATTTCCGTTTTGATGCTGCCATTGATAACTGATATAGGTGGCAGGAGTTACCGAAATGTTGTAAGGTGTTCCGGCACAAACGCTTGCCGGTGCGCTGATGCTGATAGTTGGCGTTGCCACCGTAACATTGAGGCTTGCCGTTTGGCTGCATACCGAAACGCTAACCGTAGCTGCGCCCAATATGTTCCATTGTATGCTAACGCTGTTGGTACCCGCGCCGGCCACTATGCTTCCGGCGTTAGATGGGGTAATTGACCAGTTGTAGTACTCGCCGGCAATAGCAGGTACCGAGTAGTTGTGTGTGCCGTTGAGACATGCATTGGCAGTACCGGTTATAGAACCTAAAACCAGCGCATTGACATTGAGCGTAATTGGAGGCGATTGACAGAAGGGGTTGTTTTTGTCCTTTTGTGCTACCGACACCGAATAAGGACCCGATGGACCCCAGGTTACCACCACCGAATTGCCGTTTAGCGGTGCCACGGTTCCGTTGGTGGCTGTCCATACAAAAGTGCCAACGGCAGGGCTGGCAAAGGCTGAGTAGGTATAACTGCCATTGGGGCATACCGTTGTGGGGCCGGTAATGGTAAGCGGCGGCGGCGGCAGGGGAACTACCTGTACGGCATAGCTGGCAGTTAAATTGCAAAACAGCGAGGAATTTTGCGCCGTTGCAGTTATTACATAAATACCCGTGCCAAGGTTAAACGGAAAACTGAAGCTACTGGTATTGGTGGCAAGGTTGGGTAGTGTTATGTTGTTGGGCAATGTTACAGACCAATTGCAAAGCGGCAACCCCGACATACTGAAAGCGTTAAACGTGCCTATGTCGTTCAGGCATATAATATCGGGGCCGTTAAGCTCAAAGGGTGCCAATACGGGAACGGTCATACAGGCATGTCCGCCACAATCTAAGAAACAGTTTTCGTAATCCACACAAATTTGGCCGGTAGTGGGGAATTGGCTCCAATGTACGGTAATCTGGTGCGAGCCTTGACCTTGTGTAATGACACCGCCGGTTACTGTCCAGGTATAGGCGGTTCCGCCAAATTTTGGTGCCGAATAAGTTTCATAACTGTCAACACAGGCGGGGTTGGCGCCCGATATAGGCACGGTTGCCGAAATGATAGGCACGGTTACCGTAGTAGGCGGGCAGAGGTTGCCGCCGCAGCCGGCTGCCGATACGCTGATGGTTCCGGTAGGGCCGGCGCCCCAAATCACCTGTATCTGGTGGGGCGGGCTTAGAACCGACCATGATACTGCGCCGGTTACATTCCATGTGTAGGGTCCGCAGCCGGGTGTGGTGTAATACACCCAAGGTTGCGGGTCGTTGGCGCAAACCGTAGAAATGCAATCAATTGGCAGCGCCTGATTATTGGAAACGGTAATGGTTAAGCTGTATGTGCTGGAGCATTTACAGGCGTTTTCTACGGTAAGCGTTACGGTGTAGGTGCCGGCGGTGTTATACACATGCGTTGGGTTGAGCATGGTAGAGGTATTGCCATCGCCAAAGTTCCAGAAATAAGTAACACCGCCGGTTGAGAGGTTGTTAAACGACAAGGTTTGCCCTTTGCAAACACTGGTTCCGGGGGAAACGGTAAACAAAGCCACCGGCGATTGAATAATTTTAATGCAAATAAGCGTTGAGTCGGTACAACCCCATTGGTTGGTTTCTATTACTTTTAGGTATCCGTTGCCGGGGTTGCCCCAACAAACGCTTACGGTGTTAATGCCGGTAGGAGTAAGGCTTATTTCGCCGCCGGCATCCCAACTGTAGGTGCTGCCGGGGTTAAGGGGCGCTTTGTAGGTAAGGCATTGGTTGGCGCAGGCTTTCAGGCAGTCGGTGCCTTGGTCGGGCACACCGGCAGAGTTGCTGGTCGGGCAGGAAGGAATGGGGGGCGGAATGATAACCGGAGTAGGGTTGGGGTGAATGATAACCGAAAGCGTGGCAACTGTTGTTGCACCTTGTTTTACGGTTATGGTTCCGGTGCCGGTTAACCCCCAGCAAATGTTTACACTGTTGCCGGTCTGGTAAGCCGGCGTACCGCCTGTAACCTGCCAGATATAACTGCCCGAAGGCGTCATGGTATAGGCATAACACTCACCTTCGCAAACCGAAGCAGGGCCCGAAAGCGTTTGTGCCTGTAGGGTTAAAACACTGCCTGTTAGCAGCATGAGCAGCATAAGTATGGTAGAATGTTGAAGTGTTTTCATAGAGGTGGCTGATTTATTGTGAATGAATGTGTTTGATATAGCAGAGAAGAAAGCAGTTGGCATTGATGCAACCGAAAAACGAATTGCCGGGTTTCACTGTCTGAAGCTGACAGGTAGTTTTAACCGTATTTTGCTGTTCTTAAAGAGAAAATTTATTTTCATAGAAAGGTAAAACAAAAACCTTTGAAAGTGGAGGCTTTTTTGAAAAAAAATTCTGTATTAGTACAATCCCATGTTATTAAAGCCGTTTTACCCCATTTTTTGGGGCATTTCGGGTCGGGAAAGTATCTGACTGGCGGTTCTGTTCGGGGTAAAAAAAGGTAACCATGCAACGCTTGTACTGCAAAAAGCGTTATACTTGCATCATTGCAACCAAAATTAGGTACTTTTTATGGCTAAAAGATTTTATAATTGGCATTCTGCATTATGTATAATATGGCTGTTGGGCATTAGTTTTGGGGCATCGGCACAAACAAGCGCACCCTTCAATAACGAATGGATTAATTTTGACCAAACCTACTATAAAATAAAAGTAGCCAAAACCGGCCTGCATCGCATTCCCTATAACGCTCTTTCCGGTTCGGGAGTGCCAACAGGGCAGGGCAGCAGCTATAAAATGTATTACCGCGGCCAGGAAATACCCTTATATGTTACCACCGAAGGCAGCATGAACACAGCCGATTATATTGAGTTTTACGGAGAAAAAAACGACGGCGCCCTCGATACAAGGCTATACCTTTACCCGGGCTGGCAGCCCAACCCCTATGTGAGCATGTTTTCCGATACTTCGGCTTATTTTTTGACCATTGATGAAACCGGACCCAACAAACGCTATACCGATACGCCAAACAATTTGGCAGGCGCTCCCGCCAAAGAACAGTATTTTATGTTTGAAAGCGTAAAACAAAACGTAAATACCTTTTACGGGGGTAAACCGGTGCGCTTGGGCGGCATTAACACCAATTATGCCGATTTTGAAGACGGGGAAGGATTTGTCGGTTCGGCCATTGAGGCCGGCGCTAATATTAACTACAACATTGCCACCAAATCGGTTTATACAGGCGCTACCCAACCGCAAGATACCGTACTGTTTAAAGCGCGGGTCTTGGGGCAATCGAACCTGTTTGACCTTATACCCGACCACCGCATACAGGTAAAGGTAAACGGCACACAGGTGGTTGACTATGAGTTTGAAGGCTATACCTCGCAAAACCTGCTGTTTGGTTTTCCGGTTTCGCAACTTACCTCGCCTAATACGCAGCTCAATTTTGCATCGCCCGAGGAACTGGCAAACGATACCGATTTGTTAGTAAACCGCAACTCAGTGCCATTTTTTACCGTAACCTATCCGCACAGCTACGATTTTAACAGCTCGGCTACCTACAAATTTACCATACCAAACAATGCCGCCAAATACCTTGAAATAACCAACTTTAACGGCGGAACCGCACCCGTACTGTACGACCTTACCAACCAACTGCGCTTTTTACCCGATGTGGACAATGCATCGGGGCAACCGGTTTACCGCTTTCACCTGCCGCAGGCAACATCGGGTATGGCTACCCGAACGTTGTTTTTCAGCAATACTTCCACCGTTTTTCCTTCTGTGGCAGTAACCTTGGTTTCGCAACTTACCGAAACACATTTTACCAATTACAACCTGCCCGAAAACAGGGGGAATTACCTCATTATCACCAACCGTGCGCTCATGCAGGGCGATGTAAATGAGGTAGAGCGCTATGCACAGCACCGCAGCTCGGCAGCCGGCGGCAGCTACAGTGTGGTAGTGGCCGATATTGAAGAACTCTACGACCAGTTTAGCTGGGGTATTGGTAAACACCCGCTTTCTATCAACAACTTTTTGCGGTTTGCGGTGCAAACATGGGCAACACCGCCCGAATACCTGCTGTTGCTGGGTAAATCGGTAGGGTACCGCGATTCGTATGCACTGAACAACCCGGCCAACTACAACCGCAACTTAGTGCCTACCTTCGGGCATCCGGCTTCCGATATGATGCTCAGCAGCGCCTACCCGGCAGCCAGTTTCGTTAACCAACTGGCTACCGGCAGGGTGCCGGCCAACACACCGCAGGAAGTGGCTGCTTACTTAAACAAAGTTATTGAACACGACAACCTGCTGAACAACCCCACCTGCAACCCTCAAGACCGCGAGTGGATGAAACACGCCATGCACATTGCCGGCGGCTCCAATTTGTCGGAAGCCGAGCTGTTTTTTAACACACTGGAAAACTACCGCCATAAGTTTGAAGCGGTGCATTTTGGCGGAGAAGTGGTAAAAACCTACCGCAGTTTTTCGGCAAACCCGGTAGATGCCGTTGATTTAGGCAATTTTATAAACGAAGGACTGGCCGTTATTAACTTTGTGGGGCATGGCGCCGGCGGCTACTGGCAGGTGGATATTCAAGAACCGCAGGCGTACCAGAATTTCGGGAAATACCCGTTTATTATGGCCAGTTCCTGCTTTGTGGGCGATATTCACAGCTACGATATTGACCCCATTACCGGACAACCTCAAACCGCCATGTCTGAAGATTACGTGCTGGCCGATAACGTGGGCGCCATAGGGTTTCTGGCTACCGTTTCATCGGGTTTTCCGCTGTATTTAGACCAGTTTAACAGCAAACTGTATGACCATTTTTGCAAAGATAACTACAACAAACCCATTGGCTACTGCATTCAAAACACCGTTGCCGATGTGTTTGCCGCTTCGCCCAACGATGCCGGACCCAAGCTTACCTGCCAGGAATATACGCTGGTGGGCGACCCGGCTGTGGTGATTAACTCGTGGAGCCGCCCGGAGTATGTGCTGGACCCCGCCGGCATAACCTTTTCCCCGCAACAAGTTACTGCCGATGTAGATACCTTTACCATACATGTGGCCTTGCTTAACCTTGGAATGGCCGTTGCCGACTCGTTTACCCTGCACGTGCAACGCACTTTTCCCGATGGTTCGCAGGCTGCTTACAGCAAACGCTTTGCTTCTACGCTGTTCACCGATACACTTACCATACAAATACCCACCGGCGACCCCGCAGCCGTAGAAGGCGAAAACAATTTTAGCATTACCGTTGATTATAATAACGAAATTGCCGAGGATTGCGAAGATAATAATGGCGCAGCTAAAGGATTGTTTATCTTTTCGGATTTATTGATACCAATTTATCCGTGCAATTTTTCCATAGTACCGGAACAAACCGTTACCCTGAAAGCCTCTACCGGTCAACCCATATTGCCCGAATTAAACTATGTAATGCAGATAGATACTTCGGAATTGTTTACCAACCCTCTGGCAACTACCTATATCAGCAGCAAGGCCGGGGTAATTGAATGGCAGCCCGAGATTGATTTTATTGAAAATACCGTTTACTATTGGCGAGCCGCCCGGCAACAAGAAAACCCCGACAGCAACAACTGGAAGGGTAGCTCTTTTATATACCTGCCCGGCTATGATTCGGGCTTTAACCAATCGCACTACTATCAGTTTGCCTATAACCAGCTCCACCGCATTACCCTTAATGCAGACAGCCGTCAGTTCCGTTTTCAAACCGGTCAAAACACCCTAACGGCCACCAACCAGTACGACAATTTTGGCGCTGCCAATTTTTCGCTCAACGGAACACCTCTGGAACCCATCAGCTATTGTACTTCGGTTGATGAGTGCAAGGGAGGCATTGCCATTGCCGCCTTTAAACCCGATTTAACCCTTGAACCCATGGTTTCGGAACGCATCAGCGGCAGCGGGTGTACCGGGCGCGGGCAGTTTGGCAACCTGCACTGCTCCTTCGACGACCGCTACGTGTTTGAATTTAACACCTCCGATGCGCAGCAAACAGACTCTTTGGTAAATTTTCTGCAAAACCACATACCCAACGGCTATTTTGTGCTGGCGTTAAGCCTTAACCAACACCGCCTGCAAGCGTTTACCCCCGCACAACAGGCGGCAATGCAGGCTGTTTTTGACGGCATGGGCATCCCCAACCTGTTTGATGTGCCCGATGCACAGGCGTTTATTGCTTTCGGGCAAAAAAACAACCCCGCTTTTGAAGGCGCACAACTGCTCTTCGGGCCAACTTCTTCTTCCAATCAACTCAACTTAAACAAAACCATAAATACCCGCGCAAGCAGTGGAACCATTGCCACGCCCGCCATTGGACCGGCTACCGAGTGGAATGCGGTTCAGTACAATTTATATGATTTTGAAGGCACCGATACGCTGTTGGTGTATGGCGTGCAGCCCGGCAACCCCGATGCGCTGCTGCAAACCATGGTGCCTGCAACGGCAACCGGACAGCAATACTTGGCACCTGCCGCCAATGATTATGCCTTTTTGCGCCTTGAACTGAAAACTACCCATGTAGAGGAGCAGGCAGAACCCACGCAAATAAACCACCTGCGCGTATTGTTTACCCGCGCCCCCGAAGTGGCGCTCAATTACCAACACCATTTTTATTTTTATGCCGACACCTTGCAGGAAGGCGAGCCGCTGCAATTGGAATTTGCCGTTACCAATGCCGAAGCCACCCCTACCGACAGCCTGCTGGTGCAATATACCATAATTAACAGCGCCAATCAGCCCACCCAGCTCAGCGTACCGCCTCTGCCGCCCATTGCCGCCGGGCAAACGGTAAACGCCACCCTTACACACAACACCTCCGGTCTGCAAGGCAGCAACCTGCTTGCCATTGAACTGAACCCAAACATGGCGCAGCCCGAAAAATTCAGGTTCAACAACCTGGTTTACCTGCCCTTTTTTGTGAAAACCGACAAAATAAACCCCTATGTTGACGTAACATTTGACGGCCGGCATATAACCGATGGCGAATTGGTATCGGCAAAACCCGAAATTGCCGTGCGCTTTACCGATGAAAACCGATACTTAGCCCTTAACGATACATCGGATTTTGAAATGTACCTCGTTTATCCCAACGAATTGGGTGTGCCCGCCATCAGCAGCCGCCTGTATTTTAGCAATCCCATGGTAGCGTTTACCCCCGCCACCGAAAATAATGCCCAAACCGGCAAAAATACCGCCACCATCAACCTGCAACCCACCCTTGCCACCGACGGACTGTATGAATTGCAGGTAAAGGGTAAAGACCGCAGCGGCAACCTGTTTGCGGCAAGCACATACAGCATACGGTTTAAGGTGGTAAACACGCCTTCCGTTTCCAACCTGCTCAATTACCCCAACCCGTTTACCTCTTCCACCCGGTTTGTGTTTACCCTTACCGGCACAGAAGTACCGCAGTTTATGAACATTCAAATCATGACGGTTTCGGGGCGTGTGGTGCGCGAAATAAGCGCCGCCGAACTGGGACCCATTCACATTGGCAACAACCTTACCGAATTTGCGTGGGACGGTACCGACCAGTTTGGCAACCCGCTGGGCAACGGCCTGTACCTGTACCGCTTTGTTTCCAAACTAAACGGGCAAACCCTGCAACACTACACCACCGGCGCCGATGCCTACCTCAAAAACGGACTGGGTAAAATGTATTTAATGCGGTAGGAGGGGGATTGAATCGTGGATTTGAGATAACGGCAGTCTGTCTAAAAACTCTGTTCTACCCTCAAAAATACAGCAATCAAAGCAATAT
>NBMY01000156.1 GCA_002212985.1 Sphingobacteriales bacterium TSM_CSS | reverse complement strand
GCCATTGCCGAGGTAATTATTCATGCGCTTACGGTTGCCAACCCCAAACCGCGCTATGTGGCAGGTAAAGAGGTGCGCTTTTTGCCCCTTGCACAGCGCCTGTTGTCTGAAACCGCTTTTGAAAATGTGTTGCTGAAACAGTTTGGGTTAAAAAGACAGTAACCTCCCGTTTTTAGGGGTTACAATGTATGATGGATTACCCGGCTTTTTTTAGCGTCACCACTTCCTGATAAGCGTCAGACAGTTTTGTTATCATACTGTTCCATGCATCAAAACGGTCTTTTTTGAGCATAAGGTGGTTTATATACAGCCTGAAATGCAGGGTTACACTACCGTTTTGGTGTGTATAGGTTGCGGTATAACCAAATTCGGGGTCGTTAAAGGTTGAGTTAGGCGGCAGGTAGTTGAGTTCATACCCATCGGGTATTTGCAGGCTGTAAGAGTAATCTTCCACATATTGGTATTCTACCTCTTTATCTAATTTGCGTTCTTTTTTGTCAATGGCGGCCTGCTGGTATTTGCGGTTCAGGTTCAGGTTAACATATATTTTATCGCCGGCTTTGGTTACATAGTCCGGCACGGTAAAATTGTAGTCAATTTTCAGTTCGGGGGCGCTGTTGTTGTTAAAACCGGTGGCGCTTACCTGTTTGGTTTCAAATTTATTGCTGCCTTTGCGCAGGTATTCATTGTAAAAACTGCCCGATTTACCGGCTGCATCGGCGCGCAGTTTATCGTATTGGAAAAACACTTTTTTATACCCGGTATAGGCAATATTTCCTGTGCCTGTAAGGGTTCGGTCGGTTATGGTAAGGCTCAGGTTTTCGGTTTCGGCATTTTCTTCCATGGGTATAACGGGCACTTTTACAATATCGTAATGGTCTTTATCTATGCCAATCATGGCTTCTTTACCCTGAATCATGGAAGTAGGCAATCCAAAAGGCTGGTATTCGCCGGTGGCATCTAAAAAAACATATTGCCCGTTTAATTTTGCAGTGGCAATCATGTGGTTATCCACAATAGGAGAGGGCACATCGTAGTAAGAGTAAGGTTTATCTCTTGATCCAATCCAGGTATAATAAGCGGGCACATTGGCCAGTTGCAGCATTTGCACCAATATGCTGGCCATATCTTTACAATCGCCGTATTTTTTGGCGCAAACTTCGTTGGCTTCGCGGGGCACAAACCCGCCCAAACCATCTTCAAAAGCAATGTATTTAATATGGCTTTGCACCCATTGAAAAATGCGGCGGGTTTTTTCGGTATCATCTGGTGCATTATGAATAAGCGTGGCAACCAGTTGTTGTTGTTCTGCACTGGGTTGGCGGTTAATATTTTGCACCAGCGAGTAATACCATTTATACAAGCCGTCTGCATTTTCGAGTATTACCTCCTCTTCATGGGGGTTGTTTTTGTTGGTAATTCGGGTTATATATACCACCACGTGCGGCTCATAGTAACTGCTGCTGGGGGCATTTTCTTCGGGTTTAAGGTCTTCCACGTTTTCGGCTGTCCAGGTATAGGTAATAAGATTGTTTTTTTCTGTTTTTTCAAACCTGATGTTGTCCACATTGTTGCCCATGAGTTTGTAGGCAATTTGAATGTTTTTGGGAACGCTCACGCTATATGCCGATGAAAGCACGGGCCCGCCATAGTTGCTAAAGTAAAAGGCATTGAGCAGGCGCGGTTCTTTGGTTACCTGCGTGTAGGAGAGCAGAGTGGTGGCGCCGTCTTGCAAGGCCGGGTACACAAATTTTTTCTCTTTGTAATCCGAATAAAAAATACTGCCCATAACCACATCTTTGGTTTCTACTTTTTCCACCGCAAATTCCTGAAATTCGGTTTTTTTACCTTTTTTGACAGGCACCAGCGTTTTGGCTTCCAGATTGTTTATTTCATCAAAACCGGTAAGAAAAATAGATTTTTGCGAATACAACTGTGCTTCGGAAAGGTATAGCGTTTTTTCTTTAATTTTACTTTCAATGTTCCATTGCCCGCTGTGGTAATCAATATTAAGGTGTTCCTGTTTTTCCAGCATAACCATTTTACTATCGGGGTATTGCTGCCGCAATACGTCTGCTGCAGGCAGGCTGTTTTGCGCCCGGCAAAAAAAGGTGGTAAGGGTAAGGGCAAGAAAGGCGGTTAAAAAATATCGGTTCAACATGGTTTTGGGTTATTTCGGCTAAATTAACAAACATAGTTTTGCAGTTTGAAAAACGTTTTTGTGCCGTCGTTTGTTGCATGTGCTTTTGGTGGTTTTGCGTCCGGTTTTGGCCGCCACAATACAAGGGCGCGGGCTGCATGGTTCGGGGGTATGTTTGCCCGCCTTTTTGCCCCCAAAACAAGTAATAAAAACCTGCATGGAAGCGGGTAAAACACTACCGGGCAAACCCTTTGCGCTGCAAGTATTTTTTAGTACCTTGCGCACTGCTGCATAACACCATTGTTTAACCAAACCCGAAAACATTTATGCACTTTTTAGCCGAAGAAATAGCCCGGTATGCCGAAGCACACACCAGCCCCGAACCGCCCGTTTTACAAGCCCTTAACCGAGAAACCCATTTAAAGGTACTCATGCCGCAAATGCTGTCGGGGCATTATCAGGGCATGTTTTTAAGTATGGTAAGCCATTTGCTTCAGCCATTGCGCATATTGGAAATTGGCACCTTTACCGGTTATGCTTCTATTTGCCTTTGCGCCGGCCTGCAACCAAACGGACTGTTGCACACCATTGATATGAACGAAGAACTGTGCGACATGCAAGACCGCTATTTTGAAAATGCCGGACTAACTAACCAAATTGTGCGCCATGTGGGCAACGCCTTAGATATTATTCCGATGCTGGAAGAAACCTTTGACCTTGTTTTTATTGATGCCGATAAGGTAAATTACAGCAACTACTACCATTTGGTGTTTCATAAAGTGCGGAAAAACGGCTTTATCCTTGCCGATAACGTATTGTGGAGCGGCAAGGTGCTGCATACCCACAAAGATAAAGACACCGAAGCCATACACCAGTTTAACACGCTTGTTCAAGCCGATACCCGCATAGAAAACATATTGCTGCCTATACGAGACGGCATTTTAATGGCCCGAAAAATAGTGTAGCAACCGGCATGAATACTCCGCACAACAGTAACCGGCAACAAACTTTTTGGTCATTTACCCGCTCCTTCAGATGCGGCGTAAGGTTATGGCTGTGTGTTGCATTATTGCTCTTTACCCTGTTTGCCGCCGCACAAAACAACACCGGCACAGCAGATTTGGTTTTATACTCAGGGCAAACCAACCTGCGCTTTTTGTTGGGGGTAAATGGCGTTCAATATACCGACAAACCGGTATCGGGCATTAAAATTACCGAAATACCAACGCCGCTTTGTGTGGTACAAATAGTCGCAATTGGTCAAACAGCAACCGATACCATTACACGAAACCTGTACCTTAAAGACAAGGGCGATTACATTTATACACTCGACACCGCCGCCACACAGCAAACCAACCTTTTTTACGAAACCGAAGATGTTAGCCCCAAACAATTGAAAGGGTTTTTGAAAAAAACATTTCTGCCCCCGGCGCTTAAACATGTGGTGATAGATACCACTGCCATGTACCACGTGCGCGGCGCCGCTGTTTTAATAAAAGGGGTAAACCAACTCAAAATCCAATGGTTTCAGAAAGGCAATTGCAACAATGCCATACCGGCATCTGATGCGGTTTTTGAAACGGTAAAAAGCAAAATAAAAGAAAAAAGTTTCGAGTCAGACAAACTTAAAGTTGCCAAACAGCAAATCAGCGCCCGATGTTTTTCGGCAAAACAGATTGAGCAAATTTTGCAACTGTTTGATTTTGAGCGGATTAAATTAGACGTGGCTAAATTTGCCTATCATTTTATAACCGATGTGCAAAACCATATGCTTTTGTGCAACACTTTTGAGTTTGATGCCACCGTTGCAGAGTGGAACCGCTACGTAGCTGCTGTACAAGCCGAAATGCAACCCTAAACCTACCGCTGAACTTTAAAAACCGTATAATTGTTTACAAAACAGTTGCCTCCAAAAACGGGGTTAAACAAAAACAGTTTATCTTTGTACTAAAACCGAAAATAGCAATCATTATGAGCGAACTCACCCTCCAGCTTACCGAAGCGCCCGTAAAATTTACCAACGGCGCACTAAACGAAATTAAAACCCTTATGTACGAAAAAGACATACCGGCCGACCACGGACTGCGCATTGGCGTGGAAGGCGGCGGCTGTTCGGGGCTTTCCTACATTCTGGGATTCGATGCCAAAAAAGATGGCGATGACGAATACGAAATTGACGGGGTAAAAATTTATATGAACCGCGCCCACGGCCTCTACCTGCTGGGCATGGAAGTTGACTACCTCAACAACCTGAACAACAGGGGATTTGTTTTTAACAACCCCAATGCCACCGCTACCTGTGGTTGCGGCAGTTCTTTTTCGGCATAAGAAACACCGGGCATTAAAAATCGTTTACAGTTACAAATTGTCTGTCTATGCACCCGCTTTTGGAGCCTTTGCTGCAATCGCCCGAATTGGGCACGCTGCTCAACGAACTGCAGGAAACCTGGCAGAAAGAGCAGGAAGCAAGGCATTTATTTTGGGCAAACGCCGATGAATCGGTAAAAGCCGAATTTATTGCCGGCGAAATAATTTACCATTCGCCCGTTTACGGAAGACATTGGAAACTTTCCACACGTCTTATAACCCAACTGCTGCCCTATGTATATGCACATAAACTTGGAGAGGTAGCCGTAGAAAAAGCCATGGTGCGTTGTACCCGAAACGATTATGAACCCGATATTTGTTTCTGGAAAACCGAACGGGCACAGCATTTTAAACCCTTGCAAAGCGTTTTTCCACCCCCCGATTTTATAGTGGAAATCTTATCGCAATCTACCGAAGAGCGCGACCGCGGAATAAAATTTATTGATTATGCCCTGCATGGCGTTGCCGAATACTGGATAATTGACCCCGATAAACAAACCATAGAGCAGTACCTGCTTTTACCCGGCCAAACCAAATACCAATTAGAGGTAAAGTTGCATCATACGGGTACTGTTTTTTCGCAGGTCATTAACGGATTTTCGGTACAAATTGACCATATTTTTGCCGAATAAACAAACTCCAACCGGCCGGGTTGTTCAAAGCAGTATTGGTTTTGCTTTCAAAATTTACCACTAAAGCCCGTTCTGCAAGAATTTTCCGGTAATTTACATACGCTGCCGTTTTACATAACCATTTAACCTTTTTTACCCTAATGGATACATTTGGTAAAATGCTTTTAATTGCAATGCCTGCTTTTCTGGCGCTTATTTTGGTTGAGTTTGTGGCCGGTTGGTTTATGCGCCACGAAAAACCCCGAACTATGGATACTATTTCCAGCCTCTCTTCGGGTATGACCAATATTCTTAAATCTACCCTTGGGCTAACGGTGGTACTCATTTCGTACCCTTGGTTTTTTGAACACTTTTCCCTTGTTACGTGGACACCGGGCAGTTTTTGGCCCTACCTCATTACCTTTGTGTTTATGGATTTTACCGGCTATTGGATACATAGGCTGCAACACAGGGTTAATTTTTTCTGGAACCACCACGTTATACACCACAGCAGCGAAGAATTTAACCTGCCCTGCGCATTACGGCAATCTATATCGGTTTTTACCAACATTTACACCCTTTTGCTGTTGCCCTTGTCTGTTATTGGCATACCGCATAAAGCGCTGCTGTTGGTTGGGCCTATACACCTGTTTGCCCAGTTTTGGTACCATACCCGCTACATTGATAAAATGGGCTTTCTTGAACACATATTGGTTACCCCCTCGCACCACCGCGTACACCACGCCATGAACGATATATACATGGATAAAAACTACAGCCAGATTTTTATTATCTGGGATAAACTCTTCGGCACCTTTCAGCCCGAATTGCCCGAAGAACCCTGCGTGTATGGCATCAGGCGGCCGGCGCATACCTGGAACCCCTACCTCATTAACTTTCAGCACCTTTGGGTCTTGATGAAAGATGCCTGGCAAACAAAATCATGGGCCGATAAATTGCGCATTTGGTTTATGCCCACCGGCTGGCGCCCGGCCGATGTTGCCGAAGCACACCCCATTCCGTATATTAAAAATATGAACGAGCTTCAAAAGTTCAACCCTTCTTACTCTGCGCTGTTTCAGGTTTGGGGGTCGGTTTATCTGAGCGTGGTTTTTTTGCTAATTAGCTTTTTATTTTACCGCCTTGGCGAAATTGACCGCACCGCCGAACTTGCCTACGGCATTTTTTTGTTGGCCGCCTTATTTTCCCTTTCTTCTTTTATGGATAAAAAAACGTATGGGCTGGCAGCCATTTTGCTGACCACTGTTGCCGCCGTTGTTTTTTACCTGCAAAACCCCGATTGGTTTGGCCTCCAAAACTTTTGGAATTTTGGACCCGTTGTCGTTGCTGCCTTTTTTGCCGTTTCGGGCATTGCCGCCCTGTTTTTGTATAAGACCGATTTTGCCCCTACGCAACCGGTTTTGCAGGCAGGGTAACAGATTCATTTACAGGAAACCACAGCAGCACTTTTTATTAAACTGCATTGAAGGAGGCACAAAAAGCTTCAAAAAAATCACCTTGCTTTGAAGGTAAAAAGCACCGGAGGTGGTAAAAAATAGGTAATTTTCCCGCCACAAAACTTGTTTTTTGCACTTTAAAGCAATTAAGTTATGCACCAGTTTCAATTTGTGGTATCTGTTTACCGGGTAGTGGCTTTGGCGGTCTGTTTGGGCAGCTTGCTAATCGGTTCTGTGCTGTTTGCCCAAACAACTTTGGCAACGCAAAACAACCAAACGCCCCCCGCATCGGGTTTTACCGACGACCTGAAATCATCGGAATTTTCTATACCCACTTCGCCCGCTTTTATCTTGTTAGGCGCTAATCCCGATGTAGTAACCCGGCCCGGCCTTACCCGCGATTTTAAGGTGGATTGGTCGTTCCGCTCCTACTCGCTGCAACCCAACCTGGCCATAGAGGCGCAGCCCGTTTGGGAAATACTGTACAACCGCCCCACCTTAACCAAATACCGGCAGGCGCATTGGGTAATGCGCACCCTATCTACCCTTAGCGCCTCTTTTGGCACGGTGCAAGATTCCAACAGCAACCAGCAAATGGCATGGGCATTAAAATTAAACCTGTTTCGCGAAAAAGACCCCCTTTTGGAGCGCGGCATGTATGCCAACGCCGAGCGCGAGTTTAAAGAGCAGGCAAAAAACATAGAAGAGCAGATAAGAGAAACCGCCATTTTGCTCAAAACCACCCGAGACATGGAAACCAAAGCCCAATTAGAGCAACAACTGGCAGACCTCAACGCACAATACACCGCCATAGAACTAAGCCAGAAAGACCGCATTAAAACCATTACCCAGCAATACGTAAAAGAAAACTGGAACGCCTCTTTTATTGACATTGCCTTTGGTAAACGCTACAACTATTTGGGCAGCGGCCTTAAGCAACTGCAAATGCAGGGCGCAGGCGCAGGCGTTTGGGTAAACGGCAGCATTGGCATTGGTAAAAAAATGCTGGCCAGTGTAATGGTAAAATATACCCGGCTAAATATTAAAATGCCCCCCGTTTTGCAAGATACCATTAGCATAGCGCAGCCCGATTCGGTAGCAAAATCGCACCTTATTGGGTTTAGCTGGCGCTACGGCAACCCCCGCTACAACTTTTTTTTGGAAGCCGCCACCGACAGCCCCAACATGTTTCTGGGCTTGGGCGACTATAATTTTGCCGGCGGCGGCGATTTTAGAATTGGCCGAAACCTGCTGCTCAATTTTGCCCTGCGCACCGTGTTAAATGATAAGTTTCGGTTTAAAACCATTTTACCCATTGCCACGCTTGCCTGTTTAATGCGGTAG
>NBMY01000137.1 GCA_002212985.1 Sphingobacteriales bacterium TSM_CSS | reverse complement strand
CCCTGCCCGTACCTGCCAATACCGGCACCTTTACCCTGCAACAGGGCAGTTTAAGCGCAGGGTTGTACTTTTGCCAGCTGCAACAAAACAACCAAACTCTGGCATGGGGTAAAATGGTGGTGGCAGAGTAGGGAAGAAGGGAATTGGCGCAAATTTTGCCCGGTTACCCCTGTGTAAAACCGAATATTTTTCATATATTTTCCTAATAGCTGCATCGGGGCTTTTGTACAATGTAAATATTGTATTAGCTTTGATGCAGCTATTGGTTTTATTTGGTAGCAGGTTCTTAAGTTTGTTTTCTTTTTATTCTATAATAAACTCACTGCCTGATTATAGCGTATGGTAAAGAAGAGTAATAAAAATACCGGTTCATTTTTTGATAAGTTTCAAGAATTTGCCATAGAGCAACAAGATAAAAAGAACTTTTACGGCTGGTTTTTCAGAAACTGGATGCCCGTTAGTCTTGCTTTGCTCACTTTTTTGCTGTATGCCAACACGCTTCCCAATGAATATGCCTTAGATGACCACACATTTGTGCAAAGCAAAGAAATACAGCAAGGTATAAAAGGCATACCCGCACTGTTTAAATCTTACTATATAAATGATGCAAGCGGCAATTACGGCTATCGCCCGCTTACTATGGTGGCGTTTGCCATTGAGTACCAGTTTTTTGGATATAATCCGGTAGTAAGCCATTTAATAAGCGTATTGTTGTATGTATTAACCGTACTGGTCCTCTTTTTTATGTTTCGCGAGGCCTTGGGCAAAATATACCATCCGGTTTTGCCGTTTGTTATTGCCTTTTTATTTGCGGTTCACCCCTTGCACTCAGAGGTGGTAAACAATGTAAAAAGCCGCGATGAGTTACTTGGTTTTTTATTGGGTTTATTATGTCTTTGGTCTTTTCTTAAATATGTTTGGCATCGAAAATTTGCATATATTTTTTCCGGTATTGTTCTGGGCGTTTTAGCT
This sequence comes from Sphingobacteriales bacterium TSM_CSS, assembly GCA_002212985.1. Classification (GTDB taxonomy): domain Bacteria; phylum Bacteroidota; class Bacteroidia; order Chitinophagales; family UBA2359; genus UBA2359. The sequence goes on along the minus strand of NBMY01000137.1, from coordinate 6,961 downwards.
CCGTTGGCCAAAGAGTCTTATATAATATTTAGTGCCCTGATACCGTTGTCTGTTTACTTTTTGTCAGATTACCGGCCATTGCCCATTGTAAAGCAACTGAAAAAGCAATTGTTGTTAAATGTTACTGTTTTAATACTCATGGTCTGTTTGGTTGTATCAGTAAACGGGTATTATTGGGCTTTACTCAAAATTGATGTTTATTACTACATTTTTGCCCTGTTTTTGTTATATGTTGTGTATGCAATTGGGGTAGGCAAAATAAAGGTAAATGCCGCAATCTTGTTTGAAACGGCTTTTTTTCTGCTGTTGGGTGTAGGGTTGGGGCTGGTAGTTTTTGAAACGCTGGGCGTGGGAAAATACCTTATTATTGTTTTTTTATTGGGGCTTACTCTGTTTACCGCGCTTTCCCGCATAAGCATTATAACTGCTAGTTTTGCTTGTCTGGCAACCATACAATTTTTTGTTAGCCCTGTTTTATACGATTTTACACCCAACATAGGAGTAGTAGAAGTAAATAGGGTAATAGAAGTATATGAAAACCCGCTTTTTTTTCAATCCGGCCTTTCCTACAAAATCGGGTTGGGTTTTAAATCGCTCTTATTTTACCTTAAAATGCTGTTTGTGCCGTACCCATTGTGTTTTTACTACGGGTACAACCAAATATCGGTAGTTGAGTGGTACAACCCGGTTGCGCTTTTCTCAATATTTGTTCATGTATTGTTGTTGGGGTATGCTTTGTATTTATTGCCACGCAAACATCTGGTATCTTATGGTATTTTGTTTTACCTGACAGCCATTTCCATATTTTCAAATATAATACAACCAGCCCCCGGTATAGTTGCCGAGCGTTTTGCGTATGTAGGATCTTTGGGGCTTTGCGTAGCTGTTGCTTTTTTATTGTTAAAGGCTTTTCGGTTTAGTAGCACATCTAAAAGCACAACAAATTCTCAGCGTCCTAAATCTGTCCGGTTTGCTTTGCTTTTATTGTTAACGGGCATAGTAAGTTCTGCCGTAATTTTACCGCGCAATGCCGATTGGTACAGCATTTTTACGCTTTACGAAGCCGATGTAAAAAAAGTGCCTAACTCGGCAAAGGTCAACTTTTTGTTTGGAGCATCAAAAATTAAAGAGTTTTACGAATTTAAAAAAGAAAGCCCGGGCATCTATGATTTAGCCATTAACCATCTTAAAAAAGCCACCGAAATATATCCGCGGTATGTGAGTGCATGGAACAACCTCGGTTTTGCCTATTTGTACACCAAAGAACCCCAAAAAGCCATAAATTGCCTTAAGCAGGCTCTTGAATATAAACCAAACCACTCAGAATCTCTTATTAATTTGGGTTTGGCCTATGAACAATTAGAAAAAACGGACTCTGCACTGTTTTATTACAAACGGGTTATTGAAACAGATACTACTAAACAAAGTGCACAAGCATATGATAACCTTGCAAATATATGCATTGCCCAATCTAAGCTTAATGAGGCTTTAAATGTTCTGACAACGGCAATTGAAAGGAATCCTAAGAACGTGGCTGCTTACGATAATATAGCCAAAATATATTTTGTTATGGAGGATTACAAATCTGCCACCGACATGTGGGAGAAAGCCTTGACTATTGAACCCAATAATGCCGTAATTATGTACAGATTATACAACGCGTTTAAGTCAATTAACAATGAGGGAAAAGCAAGTTACTATAAAAAGTTAATGGACTCTGTAAATTATACCAATCAAAATGCCGATAAATTCGGCAAATAACCAAATGGAGTTTGTAGTTGAGTTGGTAAATACGCGCAAGATTGGGTTAAAATTGGGGTTATTTGCAAACAAATAGCCAAATTACGCTGGTAAAAAACTTTACTTTAACCTCAAACCTCTATAATACAAGCATTACAAGCTTCCACACTTTCAAGGGGCTTACTCAGGGTGCTTGCGTGTCTCCTATTACTATAGACAATAGGGGAGGGGGTATTGTTGCGAGTCGCCATATAGCTGCGTTTTGCGCCAATTCTTGTATAACCAATAAACAAATGCAGCATTAAACAACATCAAATGTAGTTGTCAGCCTTTCTGATTAAAGGTTGCCTGTTTTCATAAGACATCTACTTGGCTTGGTTGCATATTTATTTCATTTTTTTTTCCCTAAACGGTACAAAATTTCAACAAAAGCACTACTTTTACGCCCAAGTATTTTCAAATAGTCAAAATATCTGCAACAAAACTTATTAAAAAAAATCGGTATTTTTTTATTGTAAATTGAAAGAACCATTTGTACAGAGCATCGTAACACTAAATTTTCGTTTATTTTTAGCGATTTCTGTGGCTAATGCCGGTTCTTAAAAGCAACGGCAACCAAATAGCCCCAAAACACAACGGAAAAATTCTAACCATTTATGCCCAATTAAACATCTTAAAAGCCACCAACTGCTAAACCAAACGAATATGAAACAACAACTGCCAAACACACCCATTGCATTATATCTGCTTTTGTTTGCTATGCTGTTTATGGCTTGCAATCAAAACAACCCCAAAACAGCTAATGAAGAAACAACAACCCAGCAATCCAAAAGCGAATTCTCTTTAGGTGACAATACCAATAACTTACCTGTTGAAGCCCAATTGCAACGCTACAATGCCGGGTTAGAAAGTATGGAGCGATACCTGAACGAAAACGCCGGTAAAATGACACCCCAAATAGAACAAGAATTGAAAGATAAAATTGAATCGGCAAGAAAAAAAATTGATTCGCTTACCAATATAATCAATTCGAAGAAATAACAATAACAAAATTATTTAATAATTAAATGTAATATTGACATGAGAGAGATTTTATTTAACCGATTAACAAAAGGCAGACCTTTGTTGGCGTTTCCTTTAATTGTATTAATGTTGCTAATGTTATACAGTTGTGGGGAAACTGTTAATGTGCCCTCCTCATCCAACGTTAATTCCGCTCCTACAAAGGGAAACACTACTTCTACCCCAAGCACATCTTTTAATTCACAACTACATAAAGGGCAGATAAATGCAAAAAAAATGTACGAGGAGTATTATAATAAGCAGGAGCTTAGTGTAGAAGAGTTTGGTTTGCTTATTCGCTCCACTCAAGAAAATTTACAAATCTGGACAACAATACAACAACACTACCAAGGCAAAAAATCCGATGAAGAAATGGAGTATGTGAACGCATTGGTAGATGGTTTAACTTCTAAAACAAAATAACCAACATGAAAAAACTACTACTCTCAGTATTTATAATGGCACTTGCCATTGATAGTTATGCACAACAGTGTACTAATACAGGCTTAAATCCCTCAGGAGTCACGGCCACTCCGGTTTATGTGTGTCAAGGTGCCCCCAACCCTACGCTTACCGCTAATTGTGCAGGTAATTGTTTGCTTCCTGACTTGTACAATGCTGCCACATGCGACGTTACTCTAACTATAACTGTTTGTCATTCATACCATGCTGATTTAAATGAATGGTACTTGATTAGACCTGATGGTTCACAAGTATTGCTAAACAACTCCGGTCCTAATTTTATAGGTAATAATAGCAATTGTGGACCTTATGGACCATCGGGAGAGACAGATGATGGCACACATACTTATACATTCACATCTACAAGTGGAACTTTTGGGGATATGTCATCCGGAGGCACCTACGGTATTCAAGGGGGTGAATCCTCATTAAACGGCTATGATATTAATCAATCGGGCTGGGGAGCTCAAGTATATGATTGTGTGGGAGCTGACGATGGCGCTATTACGGCTGTTACCTTAACATTTAACTGCGGTGGCACACTAAGTTCTTACACTCTTACTAATCCTGCCATTATAAATGATGGTGCTTGTAGTCCCGGAACTGCCGCAATAGTTACGGTTCCGGCAACAGTTGCACCTCGCGCTGGTTGGTTTACCGCACCTTCCGGAGGTACACCGTTAAATGCAACCGGTAGTTCATATACCCCCACTGATGTTTTACCGGGAACCTACAACTATTATACGCAATGTATCTGCGGTACATCTAATTGTCCTACAACTAGAACACTAGTGCAGTTAATTATTACACCGCCCCTACAAATTACAGCTTCCAATTCGGGTCCTTGTGTGGGAGACCCATTAGTAAATTTAAGCACTAACCCGCTGACTGCTGGCACTTTTAGTGGTACGGGCGTTACCAATACCGGAGGAGGTACGGGCACTTTTAATCCTACTACCGCTGGCGCTGGCCAGCACACCATCACTTTCACTGATGCCGGCAACTGTATTTCTACTTATATAATAACTGTGTACCCCACCTACAACCCCGCCTTTGACCTGCAAACCAATGTTTGTGTAGGAGCCAATGTAATAGGGTTAAGCTTAACAACACCGTTAGGAACACCTCCTGCAGGAGTAACTGCCACACAATTGGCAGATTGGTATGGCGATGGAGTAACCGATAATGGAGGTAATGCCACAGGGTCTTTTAACCCTGCTATTGCCGGGGTTGGAGTACATACGGTTTGTGTTGATGTAGGCGTATCTACGTGTTTAGCTACATACTGTCAAACCATAACCGTTGACGATTGTCTCACCGATTGCGTTGTTTATAACACCATAACGCCCGACTATTCAGAAACTTGTTCGAGTGGTGTTGTTGATTTCAGCATAAGCCTTGGCGCTACCGATAATACTTCAGTAGGCGGGCAAACTGTGTATATTGCCGCCATTCAAAGCAGCGTTTCCGGTTCTTCGGCTGTTGATAACCCCTACACCGAAGCAGGTTGGACAATATCACCTGTTTCTGTTCCGGTTCAATCTTCCGGTGGAGCATTTCCCCAAGGGTTAGCTGCATGGACATTAACCTTCCCGGCCAACAATACTTGCAATGTCATTGAATACCAGGTTTATACATGGTTAACTCCTGCCACTATTACCAATCTTGGTTTACCCGCAACCTGCCGCCCATTTGCCGGCACAACCATTCTGGTATGGCCAAGCACATCGGGCAGAAACGTAACGGTTTCTTACTCAGAATGTACGGCTTACTTCACCGTGCCTTCCTGCCCCACCACCATGTATGCCGTTACACCTTCGGGCGCCGATTTTGTAGATGTAGGCAGCACTACTTCGCAGGCTATTACCATTAATACTTATGGCGCACCTGCCGCTTGTGCTTCTTCTGCTTTAAACAGCCCCGTAGCCGTTATCAACCAGCTTACTGCCACTGCCGGATCTTGTGGTTGCAGCGCCGGTAGCCGTCAGGTACAGGTTACTGCTGCTACCGGTTCGGGCAACTATGCATATAGCGCCGAAGGTGGAACCGTAAACGGCTCCGGCTTATTCACCTTCTCAATTGGCGTATTCAGCGGCTCGGTAACCGTAACCGATAACACTACCGGTTGCCAGGTAAATGTTCCCATTTCCTGCGCACCGCTTATCAATCCTATTATTATAGGCGCTAAAGGCCCGTTCTGCTTAGACGACCCCATCTCTAACCTTACCATTACGCCCAACACCATTAACGATGGTACCTTTAGCGGCCCCGGTGTAACCGATGGCGCAGGTAATACTGCCACCTTCGACCCCAGTACGGCAGGTGTAGGCTCACATACCATTACCTATACCGCAGCAACAGGGCAAACGGCTATTGGTTGCGCTTACACCACTACCACTATAATAGAGGTAACGCCCAATTACGATCCCACCTTCCTCCTGCAAACCAACGCATGTATTGATGATGGCAACATCGCCCTTACTTTAAGCACCGCCCCGGCGTCAATTCCTTCCGGCGTAACCGCCGACGAAATTGCCGATTGGTATGGCGATGGCGTAACCGACGGCGTAGGTAATGCCGGCGGCACATTCAATACCCTGACTGCCGGCGTAGGTGTACACACCATTTGCGTAGATGTGGGTATTCCTTCCTGTTTGGCCACTTACTGCCAAACCATAGAAATTTACCCCGCTGCCAATGCAACCATAAATGACCGGCAGGTATGTGTAACCGGCGCATCGGGCAGCTTTACCCTAACTTCGTTATTTAGCGCTGCTACTACCCCGGGTGGAACTTATACCGTTACACCTCTGTTTGGCGGTGGTACTTATGCCATTTCGGGCAACGAACTGCTCTACACCAACCTGGCTTCATCTAACCCCATTAACCAGGTTACCATTACCTACACCTTAGAAACCCTGGCAGGTGCCGGTGGAGTTTGTTCGAGTACTGACCAGGCTGTTGTTACCTTTGAATACAGCGAGCCGTATTTTGATGCCCCCAGCTCATTCTGTACCGCAGAACCCGACCCCGACCTTACCCTTTATTTCAATTCGAATACCACCTTGGGCGGATTCTTTACCGCCAGCACCAACGGACCATTAGGCACCTATAACAATGCCATTATTTCTGCCGCCGGTATCTTAGATATGTCGGCCGCTCAGGCAGCCGTAGGTGTTAACGGACTTATCTACATCCGCTACACAATACCCTCCCTTACAGGCGCTTGTGTAGATGTAAACCATGAACAGGTAGTGCAAATTTCCGAAGATTGCACCTGCCCCGATATTCAGGACATACAGGCAGATTTGGTAAACATTTGCGACCCCGTAGATGACTTTACCCCCATTACCGCCTTCCCCGTAACCGTAACCGTTTACCTCGACAGTATTTTTGTGGGTCAGAACATTGATTTCTATGTATCGCCCGCTTCCGGCTTTGTAAATCCCTATACCCAAATTGCAACCGGTACTGCTACTGCCGTACAGGGTGCAGGCATTACCACCGCCACATTCAACATTCCGGCAGCAGTTTTAGACCTGAGCGATACCGACTGCGATGCCTCTCAGTTTATCGTTTACGGATACCTCAACTCCGCAGCAATTGCGAACATGAGTTTGTCGCCCACCTGCCGACCGGTAGTGGCTACCTTAATTAATGTATATCCCGATCCCGAAAATGCAGGTTTAGATGTAAA
>NBMY01000129.1 GCA_002212985.1 Sphingobacteriales bacterium TSM_CSS | reverse complement strand
TTTGCGCACCGTTGGGGTTTTAAAACTTAATGTATCCACAGTGTTTTGTATTTTCTTACTTGTTCAAAATTTTAGCGTGCAAATGTACGCACTTTTTGCCAATTTTAATGCCGCCCTGCAAAAAAATGTTTTCAAAAATGAGCTAACTCATTGATTATCAGCAAGAAAATTGTTTAGGCAGATTTCAAAATTCAGGCACTCTTGGTGGGTATGTAATACAAAACCCGATGTTCTGCTTACAATCCGCTGTTATTTACCAAATTGCCTGCCGGGCAATAAAACATATTTGCAAACAGTTTTGATTGCTGTAATAATATGCCGGACAACCGGCAATTTTACTTCGGGAAGCAACTTTTTAACCACCAACATCATGAACCGACGAACTTTTGTACAACGCACGCTCAGAACTGCCGGCGCCCTGCTGCTGCCCGATTTGCTGCTTACTGCCTGCAACGGAAACAACCTTTGCGAGGTGGAAAACTGGCAGGGTAAAGCAGTGGTTATTGGCGCCGGAGCTGCCGGCATGTACGCCGCACAACTGCTGCACAAAGCCGGCGCCGATGTTACCGTTCTGGAAGCATCGGGAGCATACGGCGGCCGCATTCGCCCTCTAAACGGATTTTCCGATTTCATCATTGAACTGGGCGCCGAAGAGGTGCACGGAAACAAAACCCAATGGTATAAAATGGTGCAGAATGCCGGAAGTGAGTTTACCAGCACCAATACCACAGACTTGCTGGCATTAGGCAGCCAGCTGCTAACCGAAGACGAAGCCGCCAATGACCCCGATGTAATAACTGCCTTTAATTTTGTGGACAGTCTGGGCAATTACACCGGCCCCGATAAAAGCATAGCCCAACACATTGCCGAACTGGGCATACCAACAAGGGTGCACCACCTGCTGAATGCGCTTATTGGCAACGAGTTTGGCTCCGATAATACAAGACTTGGCGCAAAAAGCATTGCCAATGCTGAAAACCTGTGGACTGCCGGCAATGACAGTTATGCACTGAAAAACGACACTCTTTTATCGGTACTTGAATATCATTGTGCCAATATTCTGGGTAAAATAATACTTAATCAACCCGTTCAGTCTGTCACATATACTCATAATTCGGTTACCGTTACCACTGCAAGCGGCAATGTATATACTGCCGATAAAGCCATTATTACCATACCGTTAGCCGTTCTTAAAACCGGAGCGGTTGCCTTCTCTCCTGCCCTGCCCGATGCCAAAACGCAAGCATTTGAAGGTATTGGCATGGATGCAGGCATGAAAATTATCTTGCGTTTCAACAACCGTTTTTGGCCCGAAGATACCGGGTCAATTTACGGAAACGGTTTTATACCCGAATTTTGGAGTACGGGCTACGGACGCAGCGCCCAAAACAACCTGCTTACCGCTTTTATTTGCGGACCGAATGCCGAATACCTGAGCAGCCTGGGTGATAACGCCATACAAACAGCGCTTGCCGAACTTGATGCCCTTTTTGGGCAAGGCGCTGCTTCGGGCGCTTTTGATGCCGGTTTTATTATGGATTGGTTCAAACAACCCTATATCAGAGGAGCATATTCTTATCCGTCGCCCAACTCAGACGTTCACCGGCAGGCGTTGGCGCAACCGGTAGCCAATACCCTGTTTTTTGCCGGCGAAGCCACTCATGCCCAAGGACACCAAGGCACGGTACATGGTGCCATTGAAACCGCACAACGGGCAGTAAATGAACTGCTTTGTTCGTTAAAAGAATAAGACGGCTGTTGCAGAAATGCAATAAATAACCAATGTGTGGCAGGCATGAATTTAGGAATGTGGATATGGCTCGTTTCCATTTATACACAGGTACAAATCCCTTCAGCTTTTGTCCGGCGCAATAAAAATTTGGCTAAAGTCTTTCAGAAATATTGCATTTTATATGTTCTCCAGATAAATCTGGAAGCAATTTATTTAAACCTAGTGCTTATTTAAATGGCACTTTTGTTGGTGATGTTCTTAACTTAATTCCTTTCATTTTACGGCAAAGAACGCAGAGTTTTGCGCAAAGTTCCGCAAAGTGTTTTTGCTCATTATGGTCAATGCTTCCAATGAGCAAGGAACAAGAGAAAATGCAGGGATTTACAGAAATACCTAAATAATTACTAAACAAAGGTTTTGCCTCTCTTTTTTTGGACAACAACTGTCTTCCAGCTAACTACGGGGGCAATTTATATAAATACAGGATACCAGATAGGCTGGTTAGGCTCTTTATTTTCTTTTTCACAAGAACCGGCCATTGCAAAGAGAGCTAAAACAATTAATAAAAAAAGTGGTATAAATTTCATTTTTGCATGCCTCCTCATGTTCTCATTTAATTTATTGCCGAATTTGGCGCAACACGCTTAACTGCCCCAGGTGCAGGGTTTGGTGCAGGTTCCAAATGGCTATACAGCGGCCTTTGGTTTTAAAAAAATCTTCGTCGAGGGGGTTGCCGTTGCCTATACGGGTATGGGGTTGGTTCCACTGCTCATCGGTAAAGGCGGCCAGGCATTGGTTGTTTCGGTCCGAAACCTGTTGCCATTGCAGCCGCAGCAAGGCCGGCGGCGGATAGTCAGAAACAGGCAGCAACGGGGAACCCTGCCCGAACAGGGTTTCGTATTGGGGAAAAAGCCAGTCGTCCAAACCCAGGTAAACTGCCAGTTCATCTTCCGATTCTATGAGGTGTCCTAAAATCCACACGCCGTGGTTGCGGTTGGGCGCAATGGTGCGGCAAAGTTCCTCATCTGACAGTTTACTAATGGTATTGCTCAGCCAGATGTTGAGTATTTTCCATTGGTCGTAAAAAGCGGCGCTAAGTGGGTTGGGGTGCATTTGCGACATGCAGGTTTTTGGGCAAGTTTAATGAATAACGGTCAGTTTCCGGGAGTACAGAATGTTTTGGTCCAATACCACCTGCAGGAGGTAAATTCCGTTGGGCAAGGTTTCTAAAAATATGGTATCACTCTGGTTTACCACCTTAGAACACACATTTTGCCCCTGTGCCGAAAATATTTGTACCCTTGCCTGCTGCACGGGTGGTTGCAGTTGCACGTGCAACAGTTCTTTTGCCGGGTTGGGGTAAACAAGGGCGGCGTTTATGGGCAAGGCCGGTTGTGCGCTGCCGGTGGGACTGTCGGCAAACAGCCATTGGTAGGCATCGGGAAACTCGCGGTTCCAGAACCATTCGCTATGTGTACCATCGGGTTCTACCAGATAAAACAGTTCGTCGGTGGTAAAGCCGCTGTCGAGCAGGGTATTGTACATCATCAGCATATCGGGCACCACAGAGTATCCTTCCATACCGCCGGCAAGCAGGTAAATGCGCATGTTGTATTGCTTGCCAATGGTTTCGGTCAGGGTATAACATTCATCGGAAAACCAGAACGAGGGCGAAAAAATGCCTGCTTTACCAAAAACCTGCTGGTACTGCATAGCAGTATATAACGATATCAACCCGCCCATTGAACTGCCCATAATGCCGGTATATTCGCGGCCGGGCAATGTGCGGTAGTGGGTATCAATGTAAGGTTTAAGTGTATTGACTATAAATTCGGCATATTCATCGCCATCGCCGCCGCCGTAGGAAGTGTTTATCCAGGGCGAGTATTCATCTATACGCAACGAGCCTCCGTTATCAATACCAACGGCAATGGCGCCGTAATCGCCGGCAGCAAAAAGTTGGTTGAGCGACTCGTCAATTTCCCATTCGCCGGCAAAGCTGTAATAGGCATCGAAGAGGTTTTGCCCGTCTTGCAGGTACAAAACCGGGTAGTTTTTACCCGATGTTTCGTAATCGGGCGGCAGGTAAATCCAAATGCGGCGGTAACGGTCTAATTCGGGCATATAAAAATCTTCGCTGATAACCTGCACATTATCGGCTGCCGTATGCGGTGAGCCTCCGCCCAGGTCTTCCCATGTTAATATTGACAGCGATATGCTTGCTGCACCACCGGTGTAATTGTACTGCCGGTTGGGCATAAAACCGCCGGTTTCGTTGCCCTCTACGGTATCCCAACTGCCGCGGGTAAATTTATACTCCACCAGCCCGGGCGCCGGCGCAATGGTTACCGACCAGGTGCCGTTGCCGTTTGGGGCAAGGGCGTTTGCCGCATTGCCGGGGTTCCAGCCGTTAAAATTACCGGCAATGTAAATGGTAGCGCCATCGGGGGTGTTGGCGGGTATAGAGGTAACGGTTATGGTGAGTTGCGCCAGCAGGCATTGGGTTGCACTAATAAACAGGGCGCAAAAGGCAGCAAAAATGGTTTTAAGATACATGGCAAACAAGCGATAAAGTTAATTAAACCGTACTTATTCAGGCATACCTTTGTTGGTGATGTTCTTCACTGAATTCCTTTCATTTTACCGCAAAGAACGCAAAGTTTTGCGCAAAGTTTTTTTTGCTCTTTATGGTCAATGCTTCCAATCAGCAAGGAACAACAGAAAATGACGGAATTTACAGATAGCACCTAAATAGTTGCAATTATACAACAGCAAATATAAACGAATTTAGCAAAAGGAATATGCAGCCGTGCATACTGCTCAAAATATTTTGCGGCTATTGTGTTGTCTCTGTAAGCCGGGGCAGGTGATTTTGCATTTTTTGGGCAAAAGAAAGTGGACACAGTGTAGCCTTCATAATAAGATTGGAACTAACGGTGTTTGTCAGCACTGCCTGCGCGCTGATTTTTGCCGGGTGTACCGGTTACCGCTCAAACAGGTAGGTTATCATTTTCCGGAATAATTTGGAATAGGGCGGCAGGCTGATGGTAGAAAAATCGCGCCAGCCGGTTGGGTTTTCAACTACCGAACGCTGATTGGAAAAACCGGTAAAAGTTGCCATGCCCACACTGCGCCCCATGCCGCTATTTTGTACCCCGCCAAAAGGCAGGTAAGGGTTTACCCCCGCCTGAATCATGTTATGGTTAATAACCGTACTGCCGGCAGAGGTAAATTTAAGAAAATAATCCATATTGGTGCGGCTGCTGCTAAAGATGTATAGTGCCAGCGGTTTGGGCAGTTGCTTTATAATACCGGTAGCTTCTTCGCGGGTGGTGTAAGCAATAATTGGCATTACCGGTCCAAAAATTTCTTCCTGCATTACCCGCATGTTGCCGGTAACGCCGGTAAGCACAGTAGGCTCAATATACAGGTCGGCCTCGTTGGTATTACCGCCGGCGGCTATGGTTGCGCCTTTTTCCACGGCATTGGCAATAAGCCCGGCCACGCGGTTAAAGTGGCGGGTATTAATAATGCGGCAAAATGCTTCCGATTGTTCAATGCCTTTACTATTGGGGTTATACATGGTTTGTATGGCTTGTTTTACCTTTTCCACAAAGGCGTTGTGTATGCTTTCCTGCACCAGCACATAATCGGGCGCCACGCAGGCTTGCCCGCTGTTGGCGCATTTGCCCCAGGTAATTTTGAGGGCTGCGGCGTTTAAATCGGCGGTTTCGTCAACAATCACCGGCGATTTCCCGCCCAGTTCCAGTGTTACAGGTGTAAGGTGTTTGGCGGCTGCCTGCATTACAAGGCGTCCTACCTGTGGGCTACCGGTAAAGTAAATATGGTCAAAGGGCAGCGTCAGCAGGTCGGTAGCGGTTTGCGCATCTCCTTCTGCCAATGCCACTTCACTTTCGGGAAACAGGGCGGTAATCATTTTCCGGAGTGCCGCCGTTGTATGTTCCGAAAATTCGGAAGGTTTGATAATGACCGAGTTTCCGGCCGCAATACTGCCTACCATAGGCACTAAGTTGCAGGCCAGCGGAGCATTCCAGGGCCCGATGATAAGGGTTACGCCCTTGGGTTCGTAAATAAGGTAAGGTTTGGTACCTTTGCTCATGAGGCCGGTTTTTACGGGGTGGGGGCGCATCCAGTCTGGCAGGTTGGCTATGGCAAACTCCGCCTCCGATTTTATCATGAGCATTTCGGCAAGGGTATCAAGCGGCGCACGGCGCAGGTCTTTGTACATAGCCTCCTGAAACAGGGTTACTTGCTCTTTAAGGTATGCAACTATGCGTTTTAGTTTTTCTATGCGCTCCTGTGCGTTGGTAAGTGCCAGTGCGGGGGCGTTTTCTTTTTGCAGGGCAAACAGGGCGTTTACTGCGGCAGTAGTGGTGGTGCTCATGTTAGTAGCGGCTATATGGTTAAAAACGGGAAGGCTTCGGGGGGGTACTGTAACCCGCAACGGGCAACTGCGCCTGACAGGTAGCAGGCAGTGGTAAAGATAGGGGTTTTGTAACTAAAACAGGCAATTCAAAGAGCGGTAATTGGCGCCGGCACAATGATTTGTATTACTCTGCCCTGCCACCACAACAGAACTGCCCGAATAACCGATTGGACGGTACCGATTGCCCGGCATGGGTTTGCCGGACTGTTCTGCTTTAAGGCTTTGTTTTATTGTATAACCGCCACGACAGCCACAATACCAAAACACCTATAAAGGCATAAACCGCCTGCAAAAAGAAAAACTGCCTGATAACCGCCACTTGTACCGCCAGCCAAATGAGCAGCCCTAAACCTATGGCAGCGGCAGGCAGATAACCTGCCGCAGTTTTTACACGCCGGGTAATAATTGCCGCTGCAAGGCTGCCCAATCCGGGTATGGTAAACAGCACCAAACCCGGCACAAAATAATTTCCGAAAACAGTGTCGGCAATCCATTGCGAAGGGAGTTGTATGGCGCTGCCGGTAGGGTCTTTCATCAGCAGCCAACCGCCCCAAAGCGCGGTAAGACCCAAAAAAGTCAGCAAAAACACAAGCAAATTTCGCATAGTTGTTACAATAACAGGTTAATAAGATTGTAAGAAGCTAACTTACAACAATTACCCCGAAAACAAAAAACGATGGCTGCATTAAATGCAAGAACCCCGCACGGAAAATCCATACGGGGTTTTTTGCGTGGTGTGGGGCGGGATCGAACCGCCGACACATGGATTTTCAGTCCATTGCTCTACCATCTGAGCTACCGCACCATCAAAAGCAGCGCAAAGATAAATGTTTTTTGGTTTACCGCCAAACTTTACCCTAAAAAAGTTTTGCAGTATAACCTTTTATTTGCCGGTTAAGTTCCGCAGTTGCCTTTACAGGTCTATTTTACACATCGGGAAAGCGGTTTTTGCGTTTTTTTCCGGTTCGGGCAATCATCAGCTCATTACACGCATTTGCCGGCTATATCTTTTTCCTCCGGTTTCGAGGCGGTAAATATAATTGCCCGGCGGCAGCCCAAAATCTGATGCCTTGAACGGAAACGTGTAGCTGTTGGGGTCGAGGGTATTATTAAGCAGGGTGGCTTTTACCTGTCCTGCCGAATTAAGCACCTGCAACCGCACCAATCCGCGTTGTAAAATGGCGTATTTTATGAGTATGGTTCCTGCCTCGGTTAGTGAAGGGTTGTGTCCAAGCAGTACGGCAAGGTCGTTAGAGCCGGTGCTGGGCGTACATTCTGGCAGCAGGCCGGGTACCAAAGGAAACTCCCTGCCCATAATGGCGTTTACCACAATAGGTTCAAGGCAAAACCAATCTTTGAGGATGGTGGCATATACCGAGCGGAAATCGGTGGTAAAAGCCTGGTCGGCATAACTTACGGTGGCAATTTCGCCAAACTGCCCTTTAAGCCCCCCCTGCACTGTGCCGCCAAAAATCATAACCGGGGCTGCCTGTCCGTGGTCGGTTCCCAGCGAGCCGTTTTCACCCGAAGTTCGGCCAAATTCCGAAAAGGTCATGGTAAGCACATCCTGGTTTCGGTTGGCTAAGGTAAGGTCGTTGTAAAATGCGCTTACTGCGGTGGCAATTTGGGTCATGAGGCCGGGGTGGTAGTTGTTTTGGTTGGCATGGGTATCAAATCCGCCAATTTCCACCATATATACGCGGGTGCCCAGGTTTCCTTTAATAAGGCGAGCCACCAGGGCCAGTTGGTAGGCTAAACTGTTGCTGGGGTAAGCGCCAAAGAAGGAGGCATTGTCGTAGGCATCTTTAATGGCTTGCGCATAACGCACGGTGTTATTGGCGGTTTGGCGCATAAACAGCAGTTCCTGCCCGTAGGAGCAATCGGTATTAATGCTGTTCACATCAAACAGTTGTCCTGTTTGGGCAATTTGGTAAAATTCGGTGGCATTGTTAATGGTTAACCCCATTTGTGTATCGCCGCCGGAAAAAATAAGGCTCGATTGGTTGCCTACCTGCAACCCAACCGGAAAATTGGCTGGGGCGGTTTCAAATGCAGGGTACTGCTGGTCTAAGAAGCGGCCAACCCAGCCGGTAGAGAGGTATTGGTCAGAGTCGCTGCCCGACATCCAGATATCGGTACTTCTGAAATGGGAGTAGTCTTGGGCGGGGTAGGCTACGCTATGCACAACGGCCATGTTTCCGTTGTTCCACAGAGGTTGCAGGGAGGTCATGGTGTTGGGCATTCCAAAATCGGGGCTAAGGGCAAACATATTGCCTTCTTGTATGGCAATGGTAGGTCTGAGGTTGTAGTAGGTGTCGTTAAACCGGGGAACAACCATATTTAAACCGTCGTTGCCGCCACCCAGATTTATAATGACCAAAATTCTTTCATTGTTGGCAGCGCTGATGGCGCTGAACATGGGCGATTTTGCCAGCGCCTGCAGGCGGGTATTACCCAACATAAAGGCAGAGCCGGCAGTAAAAAGCCCTGTAGTAAGTAAAAAATTGCGGCGGCTCCAGCGGGCATGATCTTTTGTATGCTCCTTTCCATGTTCCAAAGCGGTTCCGCGGCGGCGGTTTGTGCCGCTGTTATGGTAGGTATCGGGGTATTCTTTATGATTGTCGCACATAATGAAGGAAAAGCGTTTTTGTTGATGAACAGATAACGATAAAAAAGTTTCGAGGGTTTCTAATGCCCGACAGGTTAGTTTAGCTGGAACGAGGGTTGTTTAACAAGGAATAACAGCAGGTTGCGTATTTGGTCGCGGGCTTCTGCCCAATCCAAATTCCAAAGTTGCTCATCAAAGTAATTTTGCGGAATACTGCCTTTAAACACATCGGTAGCGGTTTGGTATTCTGCCGGTGTTTCCATGCCCTTTGGAAGCAGGTAATCAACCAAAGCAGCCGTAACAACTGCGGGGTCATTAGAGTCGTTGGTAAGGTTTTTTGCCAGTTCCACCCAGTTATCGAGGGTGGTATCATCAACATAGTACACGTAATAGCCGGCATAATCCCAGCGCCGGGTAAGGTTGTTTTCATTTATCCAGGTGCGGTGTCCCGGCCATCCGGCCACGTTAACCGGTTCAAATAGTTCTTGTGCCATATCGGCGCAATCGTAAAAAATGCCGTTCAGGCGGTTGTCATCGGCCGGAATTTGGAGGGCGTGGTGTAACCCTGCTGCAAGTTCTATGGGGCTTTTAATTAAATGCCCGATGTTGGCTTCATCAAAAAAGTGTTCGCTTTTAAAAAGCTGGCGCAGAACGGGTGTAATTTCGAAATTGTTGTTTTTAAAAGTATCGGCAAGGGCGGCTACAATATCGGTATCCACATCGTTAGAAATGTAGAAGCGGTATAGTTTGGTGCAGATATAGCCGGCTACCTGGTCGGCCCGTTGGGCAAAAATGAGGTTTACCACGTTTTCGGGGTTAGCCGGGTTGATATCGTTTCGCCATTGCCCGGTTTGTCCGAAGATAGTTTTGGGGGTATTGTCAAAATAAGCGATATCAAAATAAGAGTCGGCACAGGTATAGGCGTCAATAACATCAGAGTAAGGCACTTTCCAGCCGGTAAGGGCGCGTGCCATTTCCTCTATATCGTCTTCGGTATAGCCATTGTTTTGCCCCATGGTAAAGAGTTCCATTAATTCGCGGGCGTAGTTTTGGTTGGGGTTTCCAACCTCGTTTTGGTTGCCGTTGAGGTACAGCAACATGGCGGGAGTTGTACCTATATAGTGTGCAAACAGTTTAAAATTGCCCAAAGCATACTGGTGCAACAATGTGTAATACTGAAAAAGGTAAGCCGAGCAGTTGTAGTTGTTCCACTCGGTTACAAAGTGGTTATGCCAAAAAAGGGTTAATTTTTCTTTAAAGCCTTGGGCCAGCATGTTTGAAATCCATTGCCGGGTTAGTTCAATGCGGTGGTTATAAGATTCATCGCCAAAGTCGGCATAATCATCAACCGGGTACCGTGTCCAGTCGTACCATACAGGTTGAGCCGGCAGTGGCAGGGCTAATGCCTGGTTAATAATCTGGTCAACCAATGCGGTGGGGGTCATAGCCAAGCCGGCAGTTATCTGGCTGTTGGTAGCGCCAAAACCCATACGCCGGTAAAGGTGGGCAACACGCCGGCGGTTCCAGGGTACGTTGGCCGAAGGGGTGTAGGGAGCAATAGAACCGGTAGCACAACTCATAATGAACAAATGTTTTGTGAATGCTTATGTTGGTAAGTAATACAGCGTAAACAATATAAGGAAAGCGGGGGTAAAATGCGTTATTTCAAAAAAAAGAACGGCAGTGTTGGTGTGCAAACTCATTTTTGCGGGGCATGTTCAATGCCGTGCCGCGGGCAATTGAAAAATGCTGTGCTGTGTTTGTGCGAATTATTTGGCATATTTTATAAACTAAATAATATTACATTTTAATATTTTAAAGGATAAGGTATTTTAAAAACCAAACTGTTTACTTGTTTGTACAAAGACGCTCCAAAATAAGCATTTGTGGTCATTGTTATTGTAATTCGGGTAAAAAATTTTTAAATGGCAATGCACATAAAATTTAGACTTACCTGTGCAAGATACAAACTTAATGCTTATCTTTACCCCTGTTGACAGGAAAAAGTAAGCAGTGTTACAAAAAAAGTTGCTTAACCACCCGCTAAAACGCAAGGAAAGATGGGCAGTTATGTTGCTTTTCTTGCAAAACAAAGTTGCTTTTTTTTACCTCTGTCTGCTGAGGCTGTTAAGATTGAATTTGAAAATTATTGCGAAACGAACTCAAACAAATCCTTACAAGCCCCCCCGATGCGCTGACCTCTTGCAGTTTTGCTGCAAAAGCACCTAAAAATCTGAACGAACAAAACTGACCATTTCAAAAAAACGAAGTTATGAGGTTTGGTAATTTCTACATCCTGTTTTCTTTTGCAATTATTGCAATAGCATTCAATCTGCACTCAGCCCGTGCTCAAACCAATTTGCAGGCGCCGGCAATTATTGAAGAAGATTTTAACGATTGTGTGCTGCCAACAGGCTGGACATCCAACCTGCTGGGTTATCAGGGGGCATCGTGGGGCGTAGGCATTCCCGATAACGACAGTTCGGGCGGCGCCAGCATAGACGGAACCTGCATGGTGTATTTTGACGATGATGCCACCGGAAGCGGTACTGCCACCTGGACTGCACAGGTTACCTCGCCCGCTTTTGACGGAACCGGCCCCGCCGGTGGCGTATTAATTCTGGAAACCGATGTGCATTTCAGAAACTGGAACGGCTCCGATGCTTTTACCATCTACGTATCGCAAAACGGAACCACCAACTGGATGCCCGTAGCTGTGTACCAGGACCAAAACTACAACGGCGATAATTTTAACAGTTTTGTTCACGCCAACATAGATATTACCGCTTATGCCGGCCCCAACATGCGTGTGCGCTTTGAATATTACGATGGAAACGACTGGAACTGGTGGGCAGCCTTTGACAACTTTAAAGTAAGTCGCGCCCTTTTTGTTGAAGATTTTAATGACTGTGCCCTGCCTCCCGGCTGGCTCAGCTATATTGACAGCGGTAATTTTGGCTGGAATATTGGCAACGATGACGATGCCTGGCCTTATAACATGAACGGCTCCTGCATGGCCTATTTTAACGATGATGCTCTTGGGCAAGCTGCTGTTCCTTCCTCGGCAGTGTTGGTATCGCCACCTTTTGATGCCACCGTTAATGCCACTATTGCACTTGATGTTGATGTGCATTTCAGGGCGTATCAAGGGCAGTATTTAGCTATTGGCGTACTGCTGAACGGTAATTTTATGCCGGTAGAAGTTTTTGTGGGTGAAGATTTTGAAGGAAGCAACTATGGGCAATTCGGACACGTAACCCTTGACCTTTCGCCTTATCGCAGCCAGGATATGCGCCTGGTATTTGGCTTTGGCGATGGCGGAACCTGGGGTTGGTGGGCTAGTTTTGACAATATTAAAGTGAGCGGCTGGGGCGAATTAAACGACGTTTGTACCCGTGCCGAACCCGTTGCGGTAAACGGCCCATGTGTGGAGGCTACCAATATAAACGCTATTTTTGAAGGCCCCGATGCTGCCTGTGTTGACAGCACCAAATCGGGTATTTGGTTTAGCTTTGTTGCTCCTGCATCGGGTATTGTAACCATAAACAGCGCTTCCAGTTTTAACGATGTTATCACCGTTTTTTCGGGTAATTGCAACAGCCTGAACCCTGTTGCCTGCTCCAACCGCGATGAATTTGGCTTTACCGGCGAAAATCTGCGCGTTACCGGACTTACCGGCGGACAAACTTACCTGGTGCGCGTAAGCGGCCGCGTGGGTTCTTTTGGGCAAACCGAAGGCACCACCTGCCTTAGTATTACCGGCGGAGGTACGCCGCCGCCACCGCCCGCCAACGACAATTGCAGCGGCGCTGTACAACTTACCCTGAACGGCAGTTGCGTAAGTGGAAACAACCGCAACGCCACCCTCGAAACAAATGAACCTGTGCCCAGCCTTAACAATCGCTCGCGGTCTTCTATCTGGTACCGTTTTACCGCACCTGCTTCGGGTAGGATTATCTTAGACAGCGGCGCCGATTTTGCCGATGTTATTACCGTTTACAGCGGTAACTGCGGCGCACTTACCGAGGTGGGCGGCTCAGACTACGGACATACCATTGAACTGAACGGACTGACCGCCGGGCAAACATATCGCGTACAAGTTACCGGGTACTTTGCCACCGTTGAAGGTAATGTGTGCATGGCAATCAGCAGCCCGCCCGAACCACCCGCCAACGATGTTTGTACCCAAGCCATTGATATTAACGTTGGCAATGCCTGTACAACGGCCACCAACCAATCGGCTACGTTTACCGGCCCGCCCGTTGACCTGCAAGTGCCCTTTGCCGGGTATGCCGCTGCCACAACCGGCAGCACCAACTACTACTACCGCCCCGACCAAGGCGCTACCTGTACCATAAGTACGGTTTATGTGCGCTACGATGTGTTTAATTTTACCCCCACCATTTCCGGAAGCTATACCGTTATTAACACTTACCCCGAAATGGACGGCTACCTGCACATTTACACCGGTAGTTTTGACCCCGCCAACCCCTGCGCCACCTATGTGGCCGGAAATGATGATTACAACGGCATAGGGCAATCATTGGTTACGGTAAACTTAACTGCCGGCACCACCTACTACGTGGTTACCAGTGCCTACGGAGCCAACCAGGCAGGCGCATACAGCACCCAAATAATGGCACCGGCGCCGGTTATTAACCATAATGCTACTACTGTTGGCAGCCCCACCTCTTACCTGCGACCCAACCAGGGGGCAACCTGCACAGTAAGCACAGTAAATGTGCAGTACGACGTGTTTACCTTTACCGTAGCCAATACAGCCATTTACACCATTACAAACACCTATACCGGTTTTGATGGTTATATGCACCTGTTTTCGGGCAGTTTTGACCCCGCCAACCCCTGCACCACCTATATTAACGGAAATGATGATTACAACGGCACCACGCAATCGCGGCTGGCGCTAAATTTAACTGCCGGCATTACCTATTACCTGGTTACCAGCGCCTATGCCGTAAACCAGTCGGGAGCATATAGTACGGCAATTACAACCCTGCAACCTGCCGCCGGTATTACGCAAACACTGTATGACGTAAATATAAACGGACAACCCACCAGCTGCGACATTAACCCCACAGCCGCCATTTGGTTTACCTTTACCGCTCCTGCATCGGGTAAGGTATATGCCACCACCGATGCCGATTTTGTGCATGTGCTTTCGGTATTTTCGGGTGTTTGCGGCAACCTAACCGAGGTTCAGTGCGAGTTCAATCCATCGCGCTGCGGCGAGCCGGTACTCATTGACAACCTTACCCCCGGCCAACAGTATTACCTTCAAATTGCCTCTGCCAACAACCCGTTTGGCTACACCTACGGCCAGGTATGCATTGGGCTGAAAGATGCACAGTATGACCCGGTAAAAGCCAAAATAAAGGTGTTTTTGCAGGGGTCTTACCTTGGCAACGGCAGCATGAGTACCACGCTTAAACAGTATAACCTCCTACCCGATGTACAACCGTTTAACCAAAGCCCGTGGAACTATAACGGCAACGAGTGCCTTGATGAAATACCCAATAACATGGTAGATTGGGTGCTGGTTGAACTGCGCAACGCCGCCAACAACAACCAGTTGGTAGAACAAAAAGCCGCATTGCTGCTTAACAACGGCAGCGTAATTGACAAAGGTAAAGACGGCGTGCGCTTTTACAGCATACCGCCAAACAGCAGCTACTATGTGGTTATAAGACACCGTAACCACCTTGCGGTTATGAGCGCAGTGCCGGTGCCGCTGCCCAACATTAACCCCTATAACTTTGCTGCCGATGGCTCTTATGTGTTGGGTAACCAGCAAACGGTGGCCATGCCCGATGGTAACTGGGCTATGCGTGCCGGCGATTTTAACGCCGATGGCGTGTTTACCGTGGCCGATTTTAACTTCTATACCGGCCAGGCTTCTGTGCTGAACCAGTATGTTGACAGCGATTGCAACTTAGACCGCACCGTTACCGTGGCCGATTTTAACCTGTATGTACCCAACTCAAGCATTATTGGCATACAGCAAATAAGATACTAAGAAATTGAGGCAGAATATTGACCCGGTAAGCAGTAAAACTGCCGGGCTTTGCCATATTTTGTTTGCCCTGTTTGAACAAAGAACTGCCGGAGGCGGTTAAAAGAACCTGAACCGTTTGCCAAACCGCGCCAAACCTGTACATGAAACCCATTACCATATTGGCTATAGAATCTTCGTGCGACGATACCTCCGCCGCTGTATTGCAAGACGGCTGGCTGCTGAGCAACGTAGTAGCAGGGCAAGATGTGCATAAGGCATACGGCGGCGTAGTGCCCGAACTGGCTTCCAGGGCGCACCAGCAAAATATTGTGCCGGTGGTAGATTATGCGCTGCAACAGGCAGGCATACAAAAAAACCAACTCAGCGCCATTGCTTTTACCTCGGGACCGGGGTTAATCGGGTCGTTGTTTGTGGGCGCTACCTTTGCCAAAGCTATGGCGCTGGCGCTCAATATTCCGCTTATTGCGGTAAACCACATGCGCGCGCATGTACTGGCACATTTTATTGACGAACCTAAGCCCCAATTTCCTTTTCTATGCCTTACCGTTTCGGGCGGACATACCCAAATTGTGAAGGTAAACAATTACCTTGATATGGAAGTGGTGGGAGAAACAACCGATGATGCCGCCGGCGAAGCCTTTGACAAAACCGCCAAACTGCTGGGATTGCCTTACCCGGGCGGCCCTTTAATAGACCAATATGCCAAACTGGGCAACCCCGACGCTTATGTTTTTCCGGAGGGGAAAACCCGCGAACCTTTCGGGTTTAGTTTCAGTGGGTTAAAAACATCGGTATTGTATTTTTTGCAGAAAAACACCCAAAATAACCCGCAGTTCATTGGCGAGCATCTTTATGACATTTGCGCATCGGTACAAAAAACTATTGTAAGCACCCTGCTTAAAAGGCTTAAAAAAGCAGCGCGGCATTATGGTATTACCCATGTTGCCATTGCAGGCGGTGTTTCGGCCAACAGCGAACTGCGCCGCGAACTGGAAGTTTTGGGCAAGCAAATGAAATGGCATACATACATTCCGCAGTTTCAGTATTGTACTGATAATGCCGGCATGATAGCCATGGCAGCCTGGTACCAATACTTAGAAGCCGATTTTACCAACCAATATGCGGTTCCCAAGGCCCGGTTCCCTATTGCAGAGGGGTAGCAGCAGCAGGTTTACCCGGCAGCAAGCTGTTCGAGGTAGTGGGTCAGCAGCCTGATACCGTAACCGGTAGCACTTTTAGCATTGCTGTATTCCGAATCGCCGAAAGCGGTTCCTGCAATATCGAGGTGCGCCCAGGCGGTGTGGTTTTCAATAAATGCTTCGAGGAATTTGGCGGCAACAATGGCGCCTGCCAGCGGCGAGCCACTATGGTTTTTAATATCGGCTACATCAGATTGGGTTTCTTTTTTGTAGGCATCCCAGAGGGGCAGTTGCCATAATCTTTCGCCGGTTGCACCCGCAGATTGCAAGAGTTTGTCGGCAAGGGCTTGGCTGTTGCAGAAAAGTCCGGCGGCTTTGTAGCCCAATGCCATAACACAGTTGCCGGTAAGGGTGGCCAGGTCAATCATTACATCGGGGTTAAAATTGCGTTTAAGATAGGTAAGTCCATCGGCCAAAATGAGTCTTCCTTCGGCATCGGTATTATCTACTTCAATTGTTTTACCACTGTACGAGTTTATCACGTCGCTGGGTTTAATGGCGGTGGCATCCACGCTGTTTTCGGTGCTGGGAATAATGCCAATGAGGTGCAGTGGCAGTTGCAGTTTGGCAGCCACTTCCATAATGCCTAAAACAGCTGCAGCGCCGCCCATATCGCTTTTCATGTATTGCATGTTGGCAGTTTTGATAGACAAGCCGCCGGTATCAAAGGTTATGCCTTTCCCAACCAGCCCAATTTTGGGAAGGGTTTTGTTGCTATGTTGTTTGGGCTGGTACTCCATAACAATAAACGTGGGCGGGGTTTCGCTGCCGCGGTTTACTGCCAGCAAGGCATGTAAACCAAGCGTTTGAATTTGAATTTTATCGTAAACGGTTACCTGAAAACCATGTCTTGCCCCCGATTCGATGGCGCATTCCCCAATATGAGTAGGGGTTACGTGGTTACTTGAACCGTTTACCAAGTGAAAAATATACATTTGCGTTTGTGCTATATCTAAACCCTTTCGGGCAGCATTATTGGCAGTTTCGGTAAATTGTTTGCCCGTAATTATAGTAAGACTCGCTTCTTCCGATAAAAGCGCATAAGGCGTTTTGGCGTTGGTTTTGTACTGCCCTATGTTGTAATGCCCCAGTAAAATGCCGTTTGCGGCTGCTTCTGCCACTGTTTTAATGGTTTCTTTGCGTTGTGTTGCGTTTGTGGTAAGCAAATCTAATCCTATAGAAGACGGAAGCGTGGTTTTATTGCGATGTGCAAAACTGCGGAATACGTCCAATATTTCGGCCGATGAGGGGTTGGCCCCCAAACCAAGCAGATACACTTTTTTTAGTTCGGGTTTGCGCCGGTTGACAACGTAAATTTGGTGCATTTCTTTTAGTTCTGCCTTAAAACCTGTGGTAAGCAATGTGGCATCAATACCGCAAAGTGCGGCAATTTTTGACAGCGCATTCGTGAGTGTTTCGTTTTGAAACAAGGGGAAAATAAGAACCGGCGGGTAAGTGCCAAAGGAGTTGGCTGTTTGAATTAGCATGTTTACTGTTTAAGATATGGTTAATTGTTGAAATATAGCCATTCTACGGCTTTCGGAAATTCTTCGCCCCAATGCCGCTCGTTGTGTTTACCTTGGGGGTCAATATTTATTCTGAAGCGCAGGTTGGCTTCTGTAATGCCTTGTTTTTCGAGCGCTTCTTTAAACCGATATACATTAGTCACCATGTTGGCACCTTCCTCCCCTCCGGCGTATATGTACACTTTGGTTTGGAAAGTTTTTTTTATGTGCATATTTTCAAAGTGGATATGCGGGTTCATCCACAAAGAAGGTGAGAATACCATTAATTTGCTGAAAATTGCAGGCTGCGTGAGTCCTGCATAAATGCTAACCAAGCCACCCAAAGAACTGCCTCCTATGCCGGTATTATTGCGGTGGGGCAGGGTGCGCAGGTGTTGGTCAACATAGGGTTTGAGTACGTTACTGATAAATTTTACATATTTTTTACCCTCCTGCGGTTTGGTGCGCATGGGGTAAATAGAGAAATCATGAATGCGTTTATGCCCTGCATGGTCAATGGCAATAATAATGAGGTTACCCATGTTGCGTTCTGCCAGTACAGCCAATTTGCGGTCTATAGCCCAGTTTCCAAAGGGTGCATTGTCGTTAAACAGGTTTTGGGCATCGTGCAGGTATAAAACCGGGTACTGCTCTGTGGTTTGGTAGTAGTTGTAAGGCAGTATTGCCCAAACATTGCGCTTTATACGCATTTGTGGAATATCATCGCCGTTGGTGAGCAGTTGAATTTGTGGCAGAAACTGCGGGTTATAGAATTGCCCGTTGTTTTGAAAGCGGTAAACATGATCTTTAACATACCCTCTGGTTTTTTCAATACGGCGGTTTGGCGGGGTATTTCCGAAGGTATCAATTTCCACGTTGTGCCATGCACCGCTTTTTACAAACTTGTACTCAAGGGTTTCGGGCAGTTGCAAACCTGCGGGGAAGGTAAAATGGTACTTGCCGTGTTCTATCTTTACCATTTTAAACCGGTCGTCATCGGTAACCCAGTTGTTAAAATTTCCGGTAATATAAACAGGGCGGTCGTCGTCATGGGTGGTCGTAACTTCAATAGATAACAGCAGCTCTTTGGCTTCTGCCGAGTCGTGGCTCCACTCATTTAGCATATCAGAGAATTTAGTCGGCAAAAAAACGGTTGAACGTGGCAGATTGGCCACAGCATTTAAAAATGTGCAAAATTAGTATTTTTTTATTGGCAGGCAGCAGGTTTGTGCATAACTATTAAAAGTTGTTCATTTCCAGTAGCAGGCGGCTAACGGGCAGCCCCATGACATTAAAATAGCAGCCGTCAATTTTTTCAATACCGGTTAATCCTATCCATTCCTGAATGGCGTAGCCTCCTGCCTTGTCGTATGGTTTACAGGTTTGCACATAATACTCAATTTGTTGCTTGGTAAGGAAATAGAAATGCACGATGGTAGAAACATGAAAAGCATGGCATCGGTTTAAAGAGAGCAGGCAAATACCTGTAATAACCCGATGTTTCTTACCCGAAAGCTGGTTTAAAAAATAAAGGGCTTCGGTTTCATTAGCCGGCTTACCCATAATTTGCCCGTTAATTTCAACAATGGTATCGGCGCCAATAACAACATCGGGCTCAGCTTTAAGGGCGCTTTTTACTGCTAAGGCTTTTTGCAGGGCAATATGTTCGGCAATTTGGGGAGGGAGTAGCTGTGGCGGGTAGCTTTCGTCGGTGTCGTGGGTAATTACCTCAAACAATAGCCCGGCTTCTGAGAGCAATTGCTGTCTTCGGGGCGATTGGGAAGCGAGTATAATACGGCGCTGCTGCCCAATTGTAAGAAAAGGATTGGGTTGGTATGGCATCATTAATCGGGGTTATTTCAGGAGGTCGTCGTCTATGGCGGGAACATTGCCGGCAGGTTTGGGCTGCATAGATTTCGGTAAATCGGTTTCGCTTTCTATTGTTGTAGCCGGCGTAGTTTGTGGTGCGTTTGGGTCTATAACAATTACGGCGGTATCGGGGTTGGCGCTTTTGGTTGCGGTGGTATCGGGTTTTTGAGTTTGGGTGGAGTCAATATCAACGCTTATGCTTTCTATGCCGGGTGGCAATACCATTTGCTGCGGGGTGTACACTATTGTGGCTCTAAGGTAGGGCAAATACGCCAGCCCCAACAGCATTACCACTTTTACCACCCTGCTAATTTGGGTAAAACCTGCTTTTTGGTTGGTAACCCAAAGTTTATACACCACATACATCAGCGGCAACTGAATGAGCATTAGAGTGGCAACGGCCACCCAAAGTTGGCCGGTAAGCGCCTGTTCAATTTGAAAATTAGTTATAAGTTTAATGGTGAGCAATACTGTAGCGCCGGCCAGCAGTTTGGTAAAAGCAAAGCCGGCTACAAGGGGCAGGGTTCGGTAGCCGGCTTCTTCGTCGCCGGGGGCATCTTCCAGGTCTTTAACCAACTCCCGTATCAGGTTAAGCAAAAAGGCAAAACCGGCATACGTAGTCACAAAGGTAAAAATGGTTTCAAACAGTTCTTTATTGGTGTAGCCGGTTAGTTCGGGTGCGGCCACAATGTAGCCGGTAAGGGTTTCAAATCCCGATTTAAGTATTTCTTTCATCTTTATGGCGGTAAATGCGCGCATTTCGGTATCGAACAGCAGAATACAGAATATACTGAGTGCCACCATAAATGAAACCAGTAAATTGCCGGTTAAAGGCTTACGCTTAAAATAAGTGGCATAAAACCAAAGCATTGCTGCCGAAAAAATATGAATGAACCCCAGTTTTACATTGCCTGCCTGCCAGGCAAGCCAAAAACCCGATGCAATGCCGGCCGTGTTGCACAGGTAATACCAGCGCATGGCAGTATCGGGGCTTATTTGGTTGCCAATAACCACTTTGTGGGGTTTGTTCACCATATCGGCTTCCACATCAAAGTAGTCGTTAATAATATAGCCGCCCGCTGCCACCAGGATAACCGATAAGGCAAGCAGCACAAATGCCGCATTGCTCAGCGAAGGAGTATAGCCTGCCAACTGAAACAGCGGATTAATGAGCAAGAACCGAAACCCGCAAAAGGTGAGCAGTAGGTACAATAAATTAACCCACCTGATAACAGAAAAAAATGACCTTAACATTGGTTGTTGTATGGTATGGCTTCCGGTTGTAAAAATCCGGTTGTATTGGTTAGTAATTGGTAGGTAAACAGGTTTTAGGGGGTTACGCCCATAATCCCTTAAGTTTTAGTGTTTTTTCAATAACATCTCGCACACAGCCGTTTCCACCGGTGTATGGCGAGATGTATTTGCTTATGCTTTTAATTTCGGGTACGGCATCGGCCGGGCAAACCGGCATTGCTACCTGCCGCATCACTTCCCAATCGGGCAGGTCATCGCCCATGTATAAAATTTGGTTTTTGTTGAGGTTATAGGTAAGCACCAGTTCCTCAAAAGCATCGGGTTTGTGGCGTACATTGGCGTAGATATCGGTTATACCCAGCATTTGCAGGCGTTTGGTTACCCCATCTGAGTTTCCGCCGGTAATAATGGCTATGTGTAGACCGGCTTGAAGGGCGTGCCTTATAGCATACCCGTCGCGCACGTTCATGGCTCGGAGCAGGTGCCCTTGTTCGGTAATGAGCACGTTGCCGTTGGTAAGCACACCGTCCACGTCAAAAATAAGGGTATTTATGTTGGCAAAAGCTGTCAGTATATCCATAAAAGATTGCAAAAAAGATACAAAACGGGCGCAAGATACGCCAATTTTGCATATTATGGCATTTAAACCGGCACAGTGGGTCTTAGAACACCGGTTTTACCCCGGCAGTTTGCCTTCTGCAGCGCCGGGTGGTAATATGATGGTGCGCGTAGGAAAAGGTATTTCAATTTGCTCTTCCCTAAAACGCTCTACAAGACGTTTGTTCATGTCCATGGTCATTTCGTAGGCTTTTGAGTTATCGGGCGACCAAGCCCAGGCGCGCAGCCTTATGGCGTATTCTTCCAGCCGCACCACTTTTACCATTACAGGGTGTTTGCCCAGTTTTTTGTCTTCCTCACTACGGTTGTCTATACAAAAAGGGTGGTTAAAAATTTCATACTGCATTACCGCAATGGCTTTGTCTAAATCTGTGTTGTAGCTAACGCATACTTCAATCACCTTACAAATTTTCGGGTCGCTTTTGGTAGAGTTTAAAATAACCTTGGAATTAATAATGGAATTAGGCACCACCACCCGACGATTTTCCTGATTTTTTAAAATGGTATGGCGCAGGGTAATATCTTCTACTATGCCAAAGGTGGTATCGTCTATGGTAAGGTGGTCTTTAACACTAAACGGCCTGAAAATTACAATAAAAATACCGCTTACAATATTTGCCAGTGCCGCCTGTGAGGCAAAACCCACTGCCACTGCCAAAATGCCGGCACCTGCCAGTAAAGAGGCCGACAGGGTTCTTAATTCGGGAAAAGACCATACTGCAAGGCTAAAGCCCGATATATAGATGATGGCCCTTCCGGCATGTTTAAGAAAAATATAGCTGGTGGGGTCTTTGCTGAGTTTATT
Source organism: Sphingobacteriales bacterium TSM_CSS (assembly GCA_002212985.1). Taxonomy (GTDB): domain Bacteria; phylum Bacteroidota; class Bacteroidia; order Chitinophagales; family UBA2359; genus UBA2359. The sequence continues at coordinate 35,213 of NBMY01000129.1, read as the reverse complement.
GCCCGAACGGCTGATGATATGGTCGAATATTTTGTTAAACAGGCGTGCCAGGGCAATGGTAAGGGTAAAAATAAACAAAATATATACAATAAGCCAAGGCATTTCCAGAAACTCTTTTCGGGCAAAAAAGCGGTTAAATGCCTTTGCCCACAGTTTCAGGCGGGGTTCTGCCAGTAAATCCTGTAATAGAAAAGCAATTTGATTCATGCGATATTAATGCGTACTAAAACCGAACAAGCAACAACAACGCAGGGTTCAATTCAGTGCAATTTGCCCCCACCCCAAAACCTTGCAGAATATTTGCAAATGCGGTTAATTTGCATTTTATTTGCAGTTTGAAACTATGTTTACCAACATTACCCCATAATGCCGACCCACAGCCAACAATGGGCAATACAGGAAATAAACTTCCCCGAATGGCAACCTCAACCTGTTGTAGGCGGCGGGGCAGTGTTTTCTGCGTGCGGATTGTACCGCTACCGCCTCTGGCGCATCTGGAACCCAAACCTTCCTATGGTTTTCTGGCTCATGCACAACCCCTCTACTGCCGGACATACTGCCAACGATCCCACCCTGCGGCGGTGTATAAGTTTTACCAAAAGCTGGGGGTATGGCGGACTGTATGCAGGCAATTTGTTTCCGTACAGGGCAACTAACCCTGCCGACTTGGCCGGCAAACCGCTTACAATACTTGCTCCTTTGTGTAACCAATTACATATAGAACAAATGGCGGCGCTGTGTACATTGCATATTGCTGCTTTTGGCAATACCGTTATGAAGGTCCCCACGCCCCAACTGTCGGGCGTGCAATGGCATTGCTTAAAAACAACAAAAGCCGGCAACCCCTGCCACCCATTGTATATTCATGCCGCCGAAACGCCCAAATTATTTACCCCCAATTTACCAGACGAGATTAACCAACCGTAAAGCAGCAAAAAAGGCTCTCATGTCGCAAAGTAAAACCAAATATTATACCGTATGGCAAGGCCGGCAGCCCGGTATTTACCACACCTGGCAAGATTGTTTTGAGCAGGTGCAGGGGTTTGCCAACGCACGTTATAAAGCCTTCGGCACACAGCAGGAAGCCGAGGAAGCTCTGAATAACGGTTTTGACCAATACATGCAGTTTACCGTCAAAACAGCCTCCGGAATGAAAAAAATACCCGTTAAACCAAACAAGGCGGGGACAGAAAAACCCGTGATACCCAGCATATCGGTAGATGCGGCTTGCAGCGGCAACCCGGGAAAGCTGGAGTACCAGGGTGTGGATACCCAAACCGGACAACGCATTTTTTACCAAGGCCCATTTGCCGGAGGAACCAATAATTTGGGCGAATTTTTAGCCATAGTACATGCTTTGGCATACCTTAAAAAACACAACGCTCCACTGCCCGTGTATTCCGATTCGGCTACGGCACGCCTGTGGGTCATACAGAAAAGGGTAAAAACCACCTTAACCCGCACTCCCAAAACCGAGCCGCTGTTTCAAGTCATTGACCGCGCAATTGCCTGGCTCCAGAACAACACTTATACTACGCAAATTCTTACATGGGAAACCGAAAACTGGGGTGAAAACCCTGCCGATTTTGGACGAAAACGTTAGCCGGGCAGCCCGTGCCTGTTGCGCGCTGCCGTTTGCGGCTCATTGTTGCAGTACACTGACTACCATTTAAAATCAATTTTATCAAACAGTATAGACACCAATGAGCGGTTGCCCAGGTTCATCTGGTAGCTGATGCCAACAAAAGGGGCAGCTTTGGGTTTAAAAGAAAAACTGTCCTTATTTTTTGCTTCCAAAAACCGCAATCCCTGGGCGTAAGCAGCTCCGGCTTCTACTTTTAACCTGCCTTTTGGTAGTACATACGTGCCGGCTAAGGTACTTTTAATAAAATTGTTGGCAAAGCCGATTCGTTGGTCGTAGCCGGGTAAAAAGCCGGAGCTTCGGTTTTCGAACCCCGATGTAAAACCCGATACGGCGACGGAAGCAGTAGCCAGCAATTTTTTGTTTTTGCGGTAAGTAATGGAAACCTCCATCGGTAAAATAACCTGTAAATTAAATGCGCCGGGCAACCCTGCACTGATTCCCGCAAACGGAACAGGTAAAACCCGCTTGTTGCCAGCGCTCAAAAACAGACCGTAGTAATACAAAAAAGAAAACTTATACAGCCTTGCCTGCCCTACAAACCCGTTAAAAAAGGGGCGGGTTTGGTTAAGGGTATTTACATCTTCTGATAGGAGCAGATTGGCGCTGTAAAACAAAAATTTGAGTTTTTTTTGTAAATGAATACCCATTACTCCGCCGTTAATATAAGGCAGTCGGTGCGGTTGGGTTTCGTAATCGAGCCTGAGGTTGCGGTAGCCGCCCCCAAGGGTAAGAAACAGCTGGTATGCCCTTATATCTACTGGTACCGATTTAGAAATATTTTGCCAATCGGTCCAGCTTTTAATGTTTTTAAGGTTTTTTAGTTTGCCCAAATTAAGGTCAAACTCAATTTTACCTTTCAGGGGTATATTGGCCTGCAGCCCCAAGCCGGCATTGGTATGCAGTACGGTATCGTTTTCGGCAAGCGGGCTGGGTAAAATCAGCTCGCTCCTAAGCGTTACACTGGGCGAAAAAAACTGGGTAATATCTTTAATTGACAGCGATTGCGCCGCCGCAAACCGGCAACAACCCAACAACGCTGCAACAATTACATAAAAGGCAACCCGGTACAGGTTCATGGTTATGGTATTTGGTTTAGCGGCAAAACTACCCATTCTTTTTTGCTTTTGGGCAACGGCCGGAGTTTATTTCCCTTTGCTGTACTTTTCTATGGCTGCCTTAATATTTTCTATGCGATTTTCGGGGTCGGGGTGGGTGCTGAAAAATTCGGGCTGTCGGTTGCCGCCTGCGGCTGCTTTCAGAATTTCCATTACGCCAATCAGTGCGTTGGGGTCATAGCCGGCTTCGGTCATAAACCGCACGCCCAGTTCGTCTGATTGCAATTCATCTTCCCGACCGTATTTCATGGTAACAAGGTTGCCAATGACGGCAGCAATTTGTGCCGTTTGGGTGCTGGCGGGGTTGTTGGGGTCGTAGGTGGCCAATACGGCAGCGCCGCTGAGGCCTTCGGCTAATTGTTGCTGCGCTATGCGTTGCGCCGAGTGCCGGGCTATAACGTGCCCGATTTCGTGCCCCAATACCCCGGCCAATTGGTCTTCGTTTTCGAGGCGGTTAAACAGGGCAAGGGTAATAAACACCTGACCGCCCGGCAGTGCAAAGGCGTTAATTACCTGCGGGTCGGCCAGCAGGTGAAAGTCAAATTGATAATCCGATTCCTTTGCCTCTGATGCTGCTACAATTTTTTGACCTACTTGCTTTACATAATTTTGTGCCCTTTCATCGGGATACAAACCGCCGTGCTGCTCAGCCATTTGGGGTGCGCTTTGCAATCCAAGGGCTATTTCCTGGTCAACAGAAAGGGCTACGTGTTGTTTTTCGCCCAAAACAGAATTGTATTGCGTGTTGGAGTAATACTGAAACAGGGCAAACAACGCCATTAAAATGGCTATTACCAAACCTCCCCTTTTTCCTACTGTTCTTGCATTTGACATGTGCTAAAAAATTTACGGCTTATTGCCAGATGATTAAAAACAAATATGGTGCAACAGGTGTGCCGTTACCGCGTTTTTTGTTTTCTTTGAACCTGTTTTTGGGAAAACAAAACCAAGCAGTGTAATATACGATAAATTATTTAAAACGTCACCCCGATATATGTTATTTTAACGCCGCTTTATTTTTTTTAAAACCTGCTGTGTGTTTTTACCTTTTTAATCTGGCGGCGCACATGCTGTAATGAAAGCGGCAGAATAAACTTTGCGGTAATCGTTTTAGCCATTGGTTGTGTGGAAAATCAATATGTCGTAATTTTTTATTTACAATCATTTTTTAACCTATTGCCATGTCTTTTCCTCCTGCATATGACCAAACTGTTGCCGTAAGAGCCGGCGAAGAACTTAACATACCCGCGCTTGAGCAATACTTGGAACACAATTTACCCGGTTTCGGGGGTATTACGGCGGTAAAACAGTTTCCCGGAGGGTATTCCAATTTAACCTACCTCCTCCAAACCCCGAATGCCGATTATGTTTTGCGGCGGCCGCCTTTTGGCGCAAACATTAAAACCGCCCACGATATGGGAAGAGAGTACAGTGTGCTTAGTCTGCTGCACCAGGTTTATCCCAAAGTGCCCCACCCCATACTTTATTGTCCCCAAACTACGGTTATAGGGGCACCGTTTTACCTTATGCAGCGAATAAACGGAGTAATCTTGCGAAACCAGCCCCCCGAAGGCATAGATCTTTCTCCTGCGCTCCTGCGTCAAATTTCGGAAGCCACTGTTGACAACCTGGCACAACTGCATGGACTTGACGTTGAGCAAACAGGGTTACTATCTTTGGGCAAGCCCGATGGCTATGTGCAGCGACAGGTAACCGGATGGATACAGCGATACCAAAAAGCCGAAACTGATGCAATACCCGATATGAACCTGCTTGCCCGATGGATGCCGGAAAACATACCTCAAACAACCGATATCGCCTTTATTCACAACGATTATAAATACGACAATCTGGTGCTTAACCCCAACAGCCTCACACAAATTATTGCGGTTTTAGATTGGGAAATGGCCACCATTGGCCACCCTTTAATGGATGTAGGTACCACATTGGCTTATTGGGCGCAGCCCAACGATCACCCGGCATTAATTGGGTTTAGCCTTACCTCCCGCCCCGGTAATTTAACCCGGACCGAAGCCCTGCAAAGGTATGCCCAAAAAAGCGGCTTACCTGTTCATGATTTTGTGTTTTATTATGCCTTTGGCTGCTTTAAAATAGGGGTTATCTGCCAGCAAATTTATGCCCGCTATAAAAAAGGGCTTACAACCGACCCGCGCTTTGCTACCCTTCTTTTATTGGTAAAAGCCATTGCTCATAATGGTGTTCGCGCTATACAAAGTGGTTATATTGATTAATTAACCAAGGTTGGTTTAACCCAAATCTTTCTAAATCCTTAACCTGAGTCCGGAATAAGCGTGGCGTAAAATTAGCAATTTATGATGCTGGCAGAACAAAAGGGTGTGAGTTTTGGCCGAATGCAGGCATCAAAAAAAACAATGATGAACAGGGTAGGGGGCAGGGCGCCGAAGCGAATGTATTTGGGCATGAAAAAACAGGTGGCGCAGGAGGTATTACAGCAACTTATTGATTTGGTAGCAGATTTGCCAATTGTTGTTTGCCATACAGATGGATTAGGCGGCATAGGATAAACGCCTCAGGAAAAAGCCTATAGTTCAGATGATGCTGATTGGAACAGGCTAAGAACCCCATCTGACAATCACGGTCATTGGCGGTTTTTCCTTAATTTCGGCATCAATTATTGCCTGCTCGTTTCAGGTTATAAACAATATCACCTACTTGAGGTTAGTTCACCCCAAAACCGCCCAATCTGGAACGGTTATTGCTGCAAAACTGCAACACATACACCCATGAAACACCTTATTGTAACAGCGCTGTTGGTGGTTGCCCCACTGCTTGCAGTTTTGGCAAAGCCGCTTGCCCCGCCCGATTCCTGCGCTGCGCAGCCTGTTTACCTCTGCACACAGCCAATGGTTTCAAACATTATTTGCCCGCAATTTTGCCTTGGCAATGATGCCTTCACTATTTCAGAAGCGCACGCCACCTTCGATTGCAGCCTTACCCTTATGGGCAACTGCCTCCGCTATATTGCACTGCCCGGCTATATCGGAACCGATGTGGTAACGGTTATTGCCTGCAACGCCCTTGCCTGCGATACCAATTTGCTGTATATACAGGTGGTTGAATTGCCCGATTTGTGTACACCCACCATTACCCCGCCCTGCGAGCCAACGCCCGTTGAACTCTGCGCCAATTATTACGAACCCTCAACCGTTTGCCCCGATTTTTGCTTTACCCAACCCTATACTCTGCAAGCGGTTGGCAGCATTCACCCGGCAACCATAACCCTTAGCGGGCAATGCTTTACCTACACCCCCCTTGCCGAAACCGTAAGCTGGGATGCCATAACCGTTACAGCCTGCGCCGGCACACAATGCGATACACTGCAAATACAGGCAACCCTTGGCAACTGCAACCTGCCGCCACCCATAACGCCCAACCAAACCTGCACCCCCGTATTTACCCCCATTGACCTCTGCTTTGAAATGCAACCCGGCGAAATTTACGCTGCCAATGCCGTTACCACTACCTTTCAGTGTAGTATTAATGCTTTTGCACAGTCTTGCATTACCTATTACCCCCTGCCCGGTTTTACCGGAACCGATACCGTTACTATTCCCATTTGCCAGATAAATGACCCCGATAACTGCCGCCTGCAGCAGTTTGTGGTGTATGTGGGGTGCGAAGCTCCCAATGCGGTAAACGATATTGTTTACATTAGCCCCGAATGGGTTAGTATTAACGGAATTATAATGCCAGATGAAAACGGCTATGACGGTATTACCCTACAACCTCTGCTGAACGATGACACCGGATGTCAGGCACCGGTAACAGTTTCGGTACTTACGCCGCCTGCCAATGGCTCGCTAACCGTTTTACCCGATGGACGGCAACTGCATTTCCTGCCCGATGCCGGTTTTAGCGGCGCGCAAACCGCAATTCTGCAACTTTGCAACGCCTGCAACCAATGCAGCAACAGCACCCTCAACTTTTACCTTGCACCCAACATTACCACCTCCGTTATTTCAGCACCGCAAACCGGCCAAACTCTGCTGCAAGCCGTTTACCTGCCTCAAAACCAAGCATTTATGCTTACCTGCCTTACTCAAAGTGCTGCGCAGGTTGCGCTGTACAATGCCGGCGGGCAACTGCTGCATGCCCAAAATATACCGGCAGGTACAGCCAATACCCAAGCCGTAAACATACAAATACCGGCAACCGGTTTACCGGCGGGTATATACCTGTTTAACCTGCAAACCCCAACAGGCAACACAACTACGGTTAAAGTGTGGAAAGATTAACCAAGCAGAACGGTTAACTAAAAAATATTGGTAAAATTGCACGTTTTACAATTGGGTGTATTAAATTTGATACGGCTAAGCACAGGGTAAATTTTGCCTTGCTCCTTGCTGCCCTGCACAGAAAAAGTCGGGTGTATTTTTTATACTACCTCCAAAAAACATTGAAATGAAAAATTATTTCTCATTCAGATTTGCCATTCTTTTTGCACTTGCTTTTCTGTTCTGTGCCACGTGTTTTTCCTGTAAAAAAAATCACGATAACAACCAGCAGCCCGAAAGCACTTGGGATATTGACAAAGACGGTGTTCCGAAATTTATGTCGGTAAATTATCTTGAATTGGATAAAATATACCGAATATCAAAATTCAGATCTTCGGCAGGGCACGATTTTTCCGATGCTTTTGAACATTGCCGCAGCATGAAACATTATTTCGAACCCAAAGCTACTACTGATTGGGCAAGCCTAAAAATAGTATCGCCCGCAAACGGCACCATTGCAAAAGTTGAAACCGAATGGGCAGGCATTAAATTAGAAATTGTGTCTGATGACTATCCGGCTTTCCGCTTTATGATTTTTCATATTAATACTGCTATGCCATTTAATGTGGGCGATAAGGTAACGGCAGGGCAGCAGTTGGGTACGCATATCGGCATTCAAACTATGTCTGATATTTCCATTTGGGTAAACGACCCCACCAAACAGGGCAGAATGGTATCTTACTTTGATGCCATAACCGATGAGGTATTTGCCCAATATCAAAGCAGAGGCATTAACAGCCGCGAAGATATGATCATTACCAAAGCCCTGCGCGATGCCAACCCGCTTACCTGTTCCAATGGCACTTTTACCTCTGCCGACCCGCTGGAAAGCTGGGTTAACTTAAACTGATGAACAACATGAATACGGTTTCAAATGCTCCATTTTGGCTATCTGTTGTATTGTGCGTTTGTCTTGTATGCTGTTTGCTTCTTGTAGCGGTGGCATTCAGAAGCAAAGCGCCGGCTACCTTGTTTACGGGGGTTGTTTTGGGTGTTGCCGGTTTCATTATGGCTGTTGCAGCATCGGTAAAAGCCATACATTTACGGTAAAAGGCCCAATTTGCAGGGTGCAAAAAAATGCTTCTCATAACCCTTGCACTCAATTTGGTGTATGCATTGGTTATTATTGCCCTGCTGCTGTTTGTAGCTTTTGTATTTATTGGCTATTGCAACGGCTTATAGTTACCCGAAATCCTGCTTGCTGCCACAACCCTTTGCCGTTGTTTGTTGCCGGTTAGTTGCCAATAAACAAAACCCTGCCTATCTTTGCCCCCAAAGCAACAAAACAACCTATGGACAACAATATGCCCAATTTGCGCATGATGGTGCGCGCTGCCTTGTTTACCGTACTTGTTATTATTGGCGCTTACATAAGTCTGCCCATTGGCGAAGTGCCCATTGTGCTGAGCGATTTTTTTGTTATGCTTGCCGGTTTGTTGCTGGGTTGGCCCTGGGCACCGGTAAGCGTGGGCATGTACTTGCTGCTTGGCGCTATAGGGTTGCCTGTTTTTGCCGGCGGAACCGGCGGTTTGCAGGCTTTTTACGGTCCAACGGGTGGCTACCTTTTGGGGTTTGGCGTGGCATCGGTTATGATTGCATTGGTAACAAACAAACGCAACAGCTGGTTGGCCGATGCCGTTGGGCTGGTTTTGGGCAGTGTGGCAATTTTTACACTGGGCATTGCCGGGTTAATGTTTAAGCTAAACCTTAGTTTAGGGGCAGCCCTCACCGCCGGATTGGTGCCGTTTATACCCTTTAATGTAACAAAAATGTTGCTGGCAGCCGCTGTAGCTCATTGGGCGCGTCCCAACCTGCTTTTACCAAACAACAACCCGTAAACTATGCCGTTGCCCTTGTTGCAGGTAACCAACCTCATACACCGTTTTGCCAACGGAACACTTGCCGTTAACGACGTAAACTGGGTTATTGAGCAGGGCCAGTTTATTGTGCTGTCGGGCAGCAACGGATCGGGTAAAACGGCGTTGGTAAGGCATTTCAACGGGCTGTTGTTACCTACATCGGGCAGTGTTTTGTTAAACGGCGTTCCGGTTCAAAAACAACTTTTGGCAGCGCGGCAGGCTGTGGGCATGGTGTTTCAGGATTCGGGCAGCCAAATGGTGGCACAAACCGTGTGGGACGAAATAGCTTTTGGCCCCGAAAACCTGTATCTCTCCCCTTCCGAAATTAGCAGTCGCGTGCAGGAAGCGCTGGCATGGGTAGGGTTGCAGGGCTTTGAAAACCGGCATCCGTTTGAGCTTTCGGGAGGCGAACAACGCCGCCTGGCCATTGCCGGCATTCTGGTGATGCGCCCGAAAATGGTAGTTTTCGACGAGCCTTTCAACGGGCTCGATTACCCCGGCGTGGTGCAAACCTTGCAACAAATGGTGCGCCTGCACCAAAACAACCACACTATTTTGGTTATTACCCACGATTTGGAAAAAGTACTGGCACATGCCACCCGCCTTACCCTTATGCAAAACGGCCAATTGGTGGCCGACGGCACCCCCGAAGCCGTACTGCCCCAAACACCGCAATTTGGGGTAAAACGTCCCTACCCTGTTAACCGCCCCATAGACTCACTTACATGGCTGACCAACTAATACTGTTCGGGTATTTTTACCGCCCTTCTGCCGTGCATCGTTTAGAGGCACGTTGCAAACTGCTTTGTTTAGCCGTGTTTGCGGTTAGTACCCTTGGAATATCTGCAAAACAAGGTAATTTCATGGGTTTGGCAGCTCTTGGACTGCTGTTGGCGGTTGTTTGGCTGGCATCGGGCTTGCCGGTGCGGCTGTTTGCCCGCCAAAGCAGGCTGCTGCTCCTTTGGCTGCCCCTTGCAGCGTTGGTTCCGGCATTTACCATACCCGGCCAACCCTTAGACAACAACGGCATTTTGCAAATGGCAAGCCGGCAGGGCTGCCTCTACGGGCTTGATTTTGCCTGTAAAATGGGGCTTTTTTGGGCATTAGGATTGTTGTTTACCGCCACCACTACCGCCTCGCAACTGAGCCGTGCCGTAGCAGCATTGTTGCGGCCGTTTCCGGCAAAAGTTGCGGCAACCGTTAGCGCCATGATGGGGTTAATTTTTGCACAAGCGCCGGCCCTGTTTGCCGCCTACCGTCAAATTAACGGGGCTCAACTGGCGCGGCTGGCACATACCAAAGGCTTAAAAGGCATGATGAAAAGGGCGAAACAACTGTTGCAACCGTTTTTACAACAAGTTTTTATCCGTTCCGATGCGTTGGTTGTTGCCATGGAAGCCCGATGTTTTAACTACCGCCGCACCCGGTTGCAAACACCCGTTACCCTGCCCGATGTTGCCTGTACCGCCCTGTTTTGCTGCTGTTGCATGGCTGTGGTGTGGGTGCATTGCCGTTGGAACAATTTTTAAGCATTGATAACCTCAACATCGGGAAAAATGCTGAAAAAAACCGAAATTTGGAAGTAGTTTTAATGCCCGAAATACCAGCTTTTCAGCTTGGCGGCATTTCCCGAAATCATTTTTTTACTACACAACACACAAGCTCTATGAAACACATAGTTTCCCTTGCATTGCTGTTGGTTTTTCAGTTTGGCGCAGCCTTAGCCACCACCACCGACAACCGCATTAAAATTGACCAATTTGGCTACCCTGCCGGCGAGCAAAAAATTGCCGTCATCAGCAACCCGCAGGTGGGTTACAATGTAACCACGCCGTTTACACCCGGCGCTACTTATAAAGTGCGCCGCGTGGCAGATAATGCAGAGGTGTTTTCGGGACCAACGGTTGCATGGAACGGAGGCGCTACTCACAGCCAATCGGGCGACAAAGTGTGGTGGTTCGATTTTTCGGCGCTTACCACGCCCGGCATGTATTATGTGTACGACCCGGTAAACGATGCCAAATCTTACGATTTTGAAATAGGCAACTGCGCCTATAGTCTGGTACTTAAACAAGCCATGCGCACCTTTTACTACCAGCGCTGCGGCACGCCCAAAACAACGCCCTATGCCGGCGCAGGCTGGCAAGATACCACCGCCTGCCACACAGGAACACAACAAGATACCGATTGCCGGCTGGTAACCAATACCAATGCAAGCACCACCAAAAATCTTTGGGGCGGCTGGCACGATGCGGGCGACTACAACAAGTATGTAAACTTTACCTTTACCCCCCTGAACGACCTGCTGCTGGCCTATGAAGAGCAACCCGATGTTTGGCACGATGACTACAATATACCCGAATCGGGCAACGGCATACCCGACCTGCTGGACGAGGTAAAATGGGAACTCGACTGGCTGCTGCGTATGCAACAAGCCAACGGCTCGCTGTTGCACAAAGTTTCGGTTACCGATTTCAGCGCTGCCAGCCCGCCCGGTGCCGATGCAGCTTACCGCCGCTACGGAGCCGCCTCTACCTCGGCAACCATAACCGGCGCTGCCGTTTTTGCCAATGCTGCCATTGTTTACCGCTCTTTGGGCATACCCGCCATGACCACCTATTCAAACACCCTCGAAACCGCCGCCGTTAATGCCTGGAACTGGGCAGTTGCCAACCCCTCGGTGAGTTTTTCCAACACAGGGTTTCAAAACGTTTCTGCCGAAGATGATGCCTACGACCAACTGGCCAGAAAAATTTGTGCCGCGGCCTACCTCTACACCCTTACCGCCAACACCACCTACCGCACCTTTTTCGACAATAACTACAACCAAATGCACCTCATGCAGTGGAGCTACGCCTACCCGTTTGAAACCCCCTACCAGGACGGCCTGCTGTACTACGGCCGCGCTTCGGGCGCTACGGCTTCGGTAGTAACCAACATCAGAAACATCTACGCCAACAGCATGAGCGCCAACAATGGCGATAACCTGCCGGCTTTTTTAAACAATACCGATGCCTACCGCGCCTACATGGCCGATAACAACTACACCTGGGGCAACAACCAGTTTAAAGCAGAACAGGGCAGCATGTTTGCCTCCATGAACGTGTATAACCTCAACAGCGCCAACGCTGCCAATTACCGCAATGCCGCATCGGGGTTTATACACTATTTGCACGGGGTAAATCCTACCTGTTTTACCTACCTCAGCAACATGGGCGCTTTCGGGGCCGAAAACTCCATAAACGAGTTCTACCACAGTTGGTTTACCGATGGCAGCACGCTTTGGGACCGCGTTGGCACATCAACCTACGGACCTGCTCCGGGTTTTATACCGGGCGGCGCCAACCCCAGCTACCAACCCGATGGCGCTTATGGCGGCACTATTTCGCCTCCGCAAAATCAACCCGTTCAAAAATCTTATAAAGACTGGAACACCAGTTGGCCGCAAAACTCGTGGGAAATTACCGAAAACGCCATTTACACGCAAGCTGCCTATGTGCGCCTGTTGAGCAAATTTACTGATGTTAACTGCTGCGCCCCCTTTACGGTAGCCATTACCGGCACCAACACTACCTGCCCCAACACTACCGAAACCTATACTGTTGCAGCCGTAACCGGCGCCACCTACAATTGGACCGTAACGGGTGGCACCATTGTATCGGGGCAGGGAACCAACACCATACAGGTATTGTGGACAGGCGGCATTACCGGAACCATATCGGTAACGCAAACAAACCCTTAATAAAGAGAAGCAATTTGCCGGGGTTGTACTATTTTATATCCGGTAGAGGGCATTTGGTTAAGGATTATGGTGCTCAAAAAAACTCTATGTTTGAAATAATATGTTTCGAGAAACATATCGTCTTGCATTGTAGCCGTTTTATATGGGTTCGAACACTCAAATCCTTACTAGCTATCTTCCATTTGAACACGAGGTTCGGAATGCAGGGGCTAACCATCCGGGCGGCGGGTGTTTATGCCGTGCCACTTAAACCCCTCCCGTTGTTCTAAATCTGCGGACAAACAGCAGTGTCGGGAAATTTATTTGCAGGCTGGCATTATATTGTGCTGCGTCTTTACGGGGCAGTGATGGTTTTTACAAACAAAGGTTAAACCCGAACGCTCTACCTTTCTGCAATGGGGTATCGGGCTTTTGGTACGGCATATTGGTTGGTAAAATCGGCTGCTAAGTATTGGTACCAGGCTGCCATGGCTATCATGCCCGCATTATCGGTACAATACTGAAACTGCGGAATATACGTTTGCCATTTCATTTGCTTACCCAAAACCTCCAGTTCGCGGCGCAGTTCGCTGTTGGCAGAAACACCGCCTGCAATGGCAACATGGGTAATTCCATAATGCCGCGCCGCTTTTTTAAGTCTTTTCAGCAAACTGCTCACAATGGTTTTTTGTACCGATGCGCAAATATCGTTTAGATTTTGGCTGATAAACTGGGAATTGGTATGCGTGTTTTTTTGCAAAAAATACAAAACTGATGTTTTTAATCCGCTAAAACTAAATCCGAAAGGCTCATTAGTTTTACCCTCCGGAAAAACAAAAGCATTGGGATTGCCCAATTTGGCATATTGGTCAACGAGGGGTCCGCCCGGGTAGGGCAGCCCCAAGAGTTTGGCGGTTTTGTCAAAGGCTTCGCCGGCGGCGTCATCGGTTGTTTCGCCCACTACTTCCATATCAAGGTAGTGATTTACCTTTACAATTTGGGTATGTCCGCCCGAAACGGTAAGACAAAGGAAAGGAAAATGGGGCTTAGGCTCGTCAATAAAATGCGCCAGTACATGTGCACGCATGTGGTTTACCGCAATGAGCGGAATGTTGAGCGCAAGCGCCATGGCTTTGGCAAACGTGGCACCTACAAACAACGATCCTATAAGCCCCGGACCCGAAGTGAAGGCTATGGCGCTGAGTTGATTAGGTAAAACGCCGGACTGTTTAAGCGCAACATCTACCACCGGCACAATATTTTGCTGGTGCGCTCTGGAGGCCAGTTCGGGCACCACGCCGCCGTATGCCTTATGCACATCTTGCCCTGCCACTACATTGCTCAGCAGCCGTCCGTCTTGCAGCACGGCAGCCGAGGTATCATCGCAGGAGGATTCTATGGCAAGAATGGTAATGGGTTTCATGTACAGGTTTGGCGGTTTTGCAAACGGTTCAGGTTCTTTTAACCGCCTTCGGTGGCTCTTTGTTCAAATCGGTAAAACAAAATGCCGATGCGCCCTGCTATTCCGGTGCTGCTTTTCGGGCATATTTTTTACCCCAATTTTTTAGTACCTTATTTGCTGTATGCCAATAGTGCTGGCATTGGGCGTATAGAGGTTAAAATCGGCCACGGTAACGGTTCGGTCCAAGTTACAGTCGCTGTCAACATATTGGTTCAACATTGATGCCTGGCCGGTATAGAAGTTAAAATCGGCCACGGTAAACACGCCGTCGGCATTAAAATCGCCGGCGCGCATAGCCCAGTTTCCATCGGGCATTGCCACGGTTTGCTGATTGCCCAACACATAAGACCCATCGGCGGCAAAGTTATAGGGGTTAATGTTGGGTAACGGAACAGGCACAGAACTCATAACTGCCAGGTGGTTTCGGTGCCTTATAACCACGTAATAGCTGCTGTTGGGCGGTATGTTATAAAAACGCACGCCGTCTTTACCTTTGTCTGCCACGCTGCCGTTGTTAAGCAGCAGTGCGGCTTTTTGTTCTACTATCTGATTGTTGTTGGCGGCATTGCGCAGTTCAACCAATACCCAATCTACCATATTATTGGGTATTTCATCGAGGCATTCGTTGCCGTTGTAATTCCATGGGCTTTGGTTAAACGGTTGCGTATCGGGTATTAGGTTGTATTGTTTTAATGTGGTACTCATACTGCCGTTGCCAAGGTACGGGCCTTGCAAAAACACCTTAATTTTGGCTTTTACCGGGTCGTACTGTGCATCTTTCAGTTGTATGCACACCTCGCCATACGTGTAGCCAAACGGGTTATTGGCAGAGGCTATTTGCAAATAATACTGTTGCCCGGGGGTAAGGTTGCTGATAAGTACCGGTTCGCCGCAGCGCGAGGGGTTAAACTCGCACTGAACCTCGGTTAAATTGCCGCAAACACCCGAAAAGACAGAAAGCACATGTACAAAATCGGCATCGGTAGTGGCATATATTTTACCCGATGCAGGAGCGGTAAAGCTAAACCATATAGCGGCCGAGGGGTTAATGTCGCAACTGGTGGGCTGTCCGTTTATGTTTACATCATACAGTGTTTGCGTAATACCGGCGGCAGGTTGCAGGGTTGTAACATCCGTACTGTATGCCCCCGATTGGTTGGCGGCATAGGCGCTTGTAACTAAGTAGTAGGTAAGGCCGGCGGTTAAATTTAACACTATGCGCGATTGTGTGGTGCCGTTGTAATCATCGTTTCCGTTAACATAGGTGGCGCAGGGGTCCGTGGGGTTAAAACTGCCCGAATACAGGTGCATATAACCATCAAAGCCGCTGTAGGTATTTGTAATGGTGTAAGTTGCCGTATTGGTTACGGAAAAGGTAAACACATCGTACTGCACGTTTATGGCACTTACCGTACAGGTGGTTCCCTGGTTGGGGCGCAGGTAGTAGTCGGGGCTGCCTACAGTAGTGGCGTTGTGGTTTACAACGGGTGCCGGTGCCATTATTTGGGTACTGTACGCGCCGGCTTGGTTGGCTCCATAGGCGCTGGTAACCACGTAGTAGGTGGTACCGGCAGTTAAATTTACCGCAACCAAAGATTGTTCTATGCCGTTGTAATCATCGTTTCCGTTAACATAGGTGGCGCAGGGGTTGTTGGGGTCAAAACTGCCCGCATATACATGCAGGTAGCCGTCCATTTCGGGGTAGGTATTAATAATGGTATAACTGCCCGATATGGTGGGGGTAAAATTAAACACATCGTAGCGCACGTAAACCGTACTTACGGTGCAGGTTGCTCCTTGGTCGGGGCGGTAGTAATAGTTGGTACTACCGGTTGTGGCAGCAGCATAGCCGGTAAAAGGCACTTGCAGGTCAACGGTTGGGCCGGTAAACGTAGCCGATTGGTTGGTGGCCAACGTACAGGCATCGCCAACAATAAGGTCTATAGCTTGGGTGCAAACATCGTTGGCAGGCGGCGGGGGCGGGTTGGTTATGGCCATGCACACATTACCCTCTACGGTGGCAAAATAGCCGGTAATTTGCACGCGGTAGGTTTGTCCGGCGGTTAATCCATTCAGTTCAATGGTATGTCCGTAGTCTGAGCCGCCTACTTCGGTAAGAGCGCCGCAATTGCCGCTGTAAACGGTAATAACATCGGCAAAATCGGCGCCGCTGTTTAAAACTACCCTTCCCGAAGCGGGAGCGGTAAAGCGGTACCAGATAGAAGCCCGCGACCGGTTGTTGAGGCTGGGCACAGGTTCGTTGGTTTCTAAGGTGGCATTGCGGTTGTTGCCGCTTATGCAACTTCCGTTGAGGGTAAGCTGTACGGCACCGCTGCAGTTGTCGTTGGCGGGCGGCGCTGGCGGTGTGCCGCCGCCGGTTATGCTAAGGCAGGTGGTACCTTCGGTACTGCCAAAAGAGCCAACGCGGCCGCTTACGCGCACATAATATGTTTGACCGTTGGATAAGCCGGTAACGCGCAGGTTTTCGCCGGTAAATCCAAACTCATCGCGGTTGGTACAGGCAATGGCATTAAGACTGTTGCAATTACCCGAAAAAAGGGTGATAACCTCGTTAAAGTTGGAAGCACTGTTAATGGTAACAATACCCGATGCAGGGGCAACAAAGCTAAACCAAATACCCGATTTAGTACTGTCAACACAAGCGGCGGCAGGGCCTTCAAATATGGCATTTACGTTGGTAGCCTCTACACAGGGCCCGTTTACCGCAACAGGTTCGGCACGGGTGCAAACATCGTTTAATTCGCCCCAGCCACTTACTTTTATGTTGTCGAAACTTGCCCACCAACCCCAAGTGCCGCCATCGCCAAAGCCAAATACTAAGCGCATATCGTGGCTGCGGTATGGCGAAAGGTCGAGCGTTACATGCCCGTATTCTCCATAGTTAGTTCCTTCAAAATCTTCGCCCACAAAAACTTTCACCGGCATAAAATCGCCGTTCAGCAATACGCCAATTGCTAAGTACTGCCCTTGGTAGGCTCTGAAATGCACATCAATATCGAGGGCAATAGTGGCATTTACCGTGGCATCAAATGCCGGCGATACCAGCACTGCCGATGAGGGAGTGGCGGCTTGCCCCAATGCGTCATCATTAAAATACACCATGCAGGAACCGTCCATATTATAAGGCCAAGCATCGTCGTCGTTGCCAATATTCCAACCAAAATCCCCGCTGTCAATAAAACTCAGCCATCCCGGGGGCAGTGCGCAGTCGTCAAAATCTTCTACAAAAAGCGCACGGCTAACCTTAAAGTTGTCAAAAGCTGCCCACCAGTTCCAGTCGTTGCCGTCGTAATATTCAAACCTAACGCGCATGTTGGGCCCGGCAAAAGCAGAAATATCAATATTGGCATGAACATAACTGTTAAAATTATCGCCATTATAGTTTTGGTCTTGATATACAGCTACGGGCACCCAGTTGGTGGTGCCGTTTTGTGATACGTAGATGGTAAAGGCATCGGAACCATTGTAATTTCTGAAATGCACATCGGCTTCCAGCAGCAATATGCCGCCTGCTGGGCCGGTACCGTCAAAAGCAGGGGAGGTAACTTGGGCAGTCCAGGTGGCGGTGCCGCCACCGGTGGCATCGTCGTCAAAAAAGACCATGCAGGTTCCGTCTATGCTGGCGCCTCCCGAATTATCGTTATCGGGAATGCCTACGCCCCACGATGCCCCTTGGTAGCCCAAGAGGTTAGAAGTCCAGCCGGCAGGCAGTACACAGTCGTCAAAATTTTCTTCTATAATTGCGGGTGCCTGTAAATTGGTTTGTGCAAGAGCCGTAAAAAGGTTTAAAACCAATAAGGTAACAACAAGGCAACAAGTGGTGTAGAAATTACCAGACTTCATAACGCTGTATTTTGAAATGGTGGGTTTTGTTTGTTCAGATTTTTGAGGTACTTGTTGCAGTAAAACTGCAAGAGGTTAATGCATTGGGGCGATTGTTAAAAAGCGTTTCAGATAAATTGTTTCATTAAAAAATACGGGTTCCACTTTTGTAGCATCAATACAGGGGTAAAACGGCGGTTTTTTATGAAAAAAAGTATAACTGCTATACTTATCCTGCATTTTGCCTATATGGTTAAGCTACAATTTTATTGCACTGTTTACTTTTTTCCTGTCAATTGGGGTAAAGATAAGCATTAAGTTTGTATCTTGCACAGGTAAGTCTTAATTTTATGTGCATTGTCTTTGAAAATTTTTTTAGCCCGAATTTGAATAAAATGACCGCAAATGCTTATTTTGGAGCGTCTTTGCACATGCAAGAATACAACAGCATTTTATAAATACTTCAATCTGATAAATATTAAGAGAATGGAAACTGTTTAACCTGAAAACACATCAATAATTTACCCAAACGCTGTTACTGCAATTTACTATTTCCTGTGGCAAGGGTGGTAACCTTGGAAAAATAGGTTAGTATGCCAAATAACCGCATGTTTTCACCAAAACCGCATGTTTCATCCGCTTCCTCTTATTGTTTCGCCGTATTACTTACCATCATAAGCATTCACAAAATACTTGTTCATTATGAGTTGTGCTACCGGTTCTATTGCTCCTTACACCCCTTCGGCCAATGTACCTTGGGACCGCCGGCGTGTTGCCCATCTCTACCGGCGCATGGGGTTTGGCGCTACCAACAGCCAAATTACTGCCGGCTTGGCCATGACCCCCACCGCATTAGTTGACCAGATTATTAATCAGGCATTAGCCCTGCCCCTGCCAACACAACCTGTATGGTATGATTGGACACGGTATCCGGTTGATGATTATACCGACTTTGGCGATGAGTCTTACAGCCACCGTATTGAATTAACCCGCCAATGGATTTCAAACATGCTGGCGCAGGGCTTTAAAGAAAAACTAACCCTTTTCTGGCATAACCACTTTGTAACCGAATGGAATAACTACAATTGCTCTGCTTACCTGTTTCAGTATCATAAATTGCTACACCAGTATGCCTTGGGCAATTTTAAACTTTTTGCCCATTATATAGGTATAACACCCGCCATGTTGCTGTACCTCAACGGCAACCAAAACGAGGTAGGAAGCCCCAACCAAAACTACGCCCGCGAATTAATGGAACTCTTTACCATGGGCCAAAACAATGGTTATACCGAAGACGATATTGAGCAAATGGCCCGCGCCCTTACCGGATGGAAAGTGCCTTACTCCGATGATATTGATGCCTACACTTGCGCCGACTCTTATTTTGATGCCGCTTATTTTGACAATACCGCAAAAACTATTTTCGGACAAACCGGCATGTGGCGCAACGATGCCGACCCCGCCCACCCCGAAAACGTGGTTAATCTTATTTTCTCACAACGCGCCGATGAGGTAGCGGGCTATATTTGCACCAAACTTTACCGTTTCTACATAGCAAACGATGTTGATACCGATATTGTAGCAGCCCTTGCCGACACCTTTAAAAACAACAACTTTGAAATTACACCGGTTTTACGGCAGCTTTTTAAAAGCGAACACTTTTTTGATGAAGCCAACATTGGGCATTTAATTAAAAGCCCCATGGAACTTGCCGTAGGATTGCACCATACCCTCCAAATTCCGGCCGATGACAACCGCCTGAACGGCATTTTTTACGATTGCGCCGATATGGCACAGGAACTTTTTGAACCGGTTAACGTGGCCGGATGGCCGGGGTACCGTACATGGATTAATGAAAACAACCTTACCCGGCGTTGGGATTATGCCGGCTACTACGTGTATTATGTTGACGATGCCACCCTCGATAGCTGGGTGGAACTGGCAAAAAACCTTACCAACGACTCTAACGACCCCGCCGTAGTTACGGCTGCTTTGGTTGATTTTCTGCTTCCGAAAGGTATGGAAACCCCTGCTGAATACGAAACAGCAACCGATGTATTTAAAGGCAGTATTCCGCAAAATTATTTTGATGAAGGACTCTGGAATTTAGATTGGGCAGAAGCCCGCGACCAAATACGAAACCTGCTGTTGTTCCTTGTTAAACAACCATCATTCCAGTTAAACTAATACTTCGAAGGGAATATTACCTCCTTCGAAGCTTTTCTACCGCTATCTGTTCATCAACAAAAAATGCTAATTTTTCATTATGTGCGACAATCATAAAGAACACCCCGATTCATATAACAAAAACGGCAAAAACCGCCGTGGTACTGCTCTGGAACATGGTAAAGAACATACCAGTGACCATGCCCGCTGGAGCCGCCGCAATTTTTTGCTTACTACCGGGCTTTTTACTGCCGGTTCTGCCTTTATGCTGGGCAATACCCGCCTGCAGGCGCTGGCAAAATCGCCCATGTTCAGCGCTATTAACGCCGCCGACAATGATAGAATTTTGGTTATTATAAACTTGGGCGGCGGCAACGACGGGTTAAATATGGTGGTGCCCCGTTTTAACGACACTTACTACAACCTGCGCCCTACCATTGCCATACAAGAGGGCAATATGTTTGCCCTTAGCCCCGATTTTGGAATGCCCAATACCATGAACTCCCTGCAACCCATGTGGAACAACGGAAACATGGCTGTTGTGCACAGCGTTGCCTATCCCGCGCAGGACTACTCCCATTTCAGAAGTACCGATATTTGGATGTCGGGCAGCGACACTGACCAATACCTCGCCACCGGATGGGTTGGCCGCTTCTTAGACCAAGAGTACCCCGCATTTGAAACCGCACCTGCCAATTTTCCGGTAGGGTTGCAGGTAGGCAATCAATCGAGCCTTATTTTTGCCGGCGGCGATGCGCAAATGGGGTTAACCATTAACAATGCCACTGAATTTTACCAAATTGCCCAAACTGGCCAGCTTTTTGATGTAAACTCTATTAATACCGATTGCTCCTATGGGCAGGAACTGCTGTTTATGCGCCAAACTGCCAACAACACCGTGCGTTATGCGCAAGCCATTAAAGATGCCTACGACAATGCCTCTTTTTACGGCGCTTATCCCGGCAACAGTTTAGCCTACCAACTGGCGCTGGTGGCGCGCCTCATTAAAGGAAATCTGGGCACCCGTGTATATATGGTAGAAATAGGAGGGTTTGATACCCACGCCAATCAAAATGACTATCACCCCGGCCTCATGAATGAAATTGCCACAGCAGTAAGCGCCTTCTACAACGACCTTACCTTAGCCAACCGAAACCAAGATGTGCTTACTATGACCTTTTCGGAATTTGGCCGCACTTCGGGTGAAAACGGCTCCGTGGGAACCGATCACGGTCAGGCAGCGCCTGTTATGATTTTTGGTGGTACCGTGCAGGGAGGGCTTAAAGGCGAATTTGGCGAAATTTCCACAGTAAGCTATTACGACCAATCTTTTACCACCGATTTCCGCTCGGTATATGCTACCATTCTTAAAGACTGGTTTTGCCTTGAACCCATTGTGGTAAACGCCATTATGGGAAGGGAATTTCCTTTGGTGCCAAACTTGCTGCCCGAATGTACGCCCAGCCTTGGCTCAAATGACTTAGCCGTATTGCTTGGACACAACCCCTCACTAACCCAAGCAGGAACCATACTTATAAAATACGCCATTTTACAGCGTGGGTTGGTACGCTTGCAGGTGCTTAATTCGGCAGGGCAGGTAAAAGCCACCTTGCTCAACAACACCTTAGATCCCAACAGCTATACTTTTCCGTTTAAAGCTTCGGATTACGGGCTGCCGCCGGGCAATTATATTTACCGTCTTGAAACCGGCGGGAAAAGATACAGCCGCCAACTGCGCGTAATGAGCTAACTAATACCTGTTTAATGGGGCAAATACTGCCCCCGATAACCTTCACCAAAACCGCATTTTCGAGGCAAAAATACCTTTATCGGAGCGCCCGAGGAACATAACCGGCAATTTTAAGGTTATACTTCAAAACTTTTTTAGGATAAAGTTTGGCAGTAAACCAAAAAATGCTTATCTTTGCCCTGCTTTTGAAAAAAGCGGATGGTGCGGTAGCTCAGATGGTAGAGCAATGGACTGAAAATCCATGTGTCGGCGGTTCGATCCCGCCCCACACCACCAACCTAAAACCCTGCAACCAATACTGGCTGCAGGGTTTTTTTTTCAGGATGCCGGCAGCAATGTCCAATCATTGACGAACCAACAGATACAATTGCCACTTTTTATGCGACCTCTCCTTTTAATTTTGCTCACCTTTTTGGGAATAACAGCGGCGTATGGCGGCTGGCTACTAATGAAAGATCCTACCGGCAGCATTATTCAACTGCCCAGCCAATGGATTGCCCAAACCTTGTTTAAGAACTATTTTATACCCGGGATTATATTGTTTCTGGTCTTAGGTTTGGGCAGTTTTGTTTCGGCCGTGGTTGCCTTCCGCGCAAAAAGTGCAGCCGCCTACTTGCCCGCCATAGCACAAGGTTTAGCAGTGCTTGTTTGGCTGGCGGTACAACTTCTGGTAATCAGACAAACATTTTTTCTGCAGGGAGTGTATGCTGTTTTGGGCTTGTTGATGCTGTGGCTGGCGTGGCGGTTGTACACAAGGGCTAAACATTTCTAAGGCAAAACATCCTGTCTTGATACATGGTTTTTCTATGCCAGCCAGCAATTACTTTGTGTAATCAGTTGCTGAGAGGCAATTTCCGGGCAGTTTTGTTGTGTTGGTAAGTAAGTTTATGCAAATAATTGACCCCACATCATTTACCACCTGTTGAATTACAGGTTTGAGGCGCAAACTCCTTATCTTTACCCACTCTGCAAACGTTGTTGGTTACATTAAACCAAAAGCAACCTGTTGTTAACCACATAGCCATACACCCAACATGATCACCACCGCCGCCATAAACGCTTTGTTTGCTTTGCAAAAAGAAAATGCTCCTGCTTTGGCACTTACCAACGCACAGGAGCGCATAGAAAAACTAAAACGCATAGTTGCATACCTTAAAGAATATGTAGCAGATTTTCAGGAGGCTATGTACAAAGACCTGCGCCGTGCGCCGCTTGACACGCTTGCCGAAATGCTCATGATAAAATCGGAAGCAGAGTTTGCCATAGCCAACCTGCCGGCCTGGATGCGCCCGCATCCGGTAAAAACAGGTCTTATGAGTAAGGGCACCAAGCCATATCTCATTTACGAACCCAAGGGCGTAACCCTTATCATCGGGCCCTGGAACGCCCCGCTTGCCTGCAACTTAGTGCCCATGGTGGGCAGTATTGCAGCCGGAAACTCGGTCATTATCAAACCTTCCGAATTTTCTGAACATACTACGGCGGTTTTACGGCAAATGATTGCCGCCCTGTTTCCGGAAAGTGAAGTGGCGCTGGCAGAAGGGGATGCACAAACCGCCACCGACCTGCTTGCACTGCCATTTGACCATATTTACTTTACCGGCAGCCCGCAGGTAGGGCGTATTGTAATGCAGGCAGCCGCCAAACATCTTATACCTGTTACGCTGGAACTGGGCGGAAAATCGCCGGTTATTGTTGATGAAACAGCCGACCTGAACGCCGCCGCCCTCAAAATTGCCTGGGGTAAATGTGCCAACAGCGGGCAGGCTTGTGTTGCGCCCGATTATGTGTTGGTGCAGCAAAGTGTACATGATGCGTTTGTGCAAAAGGTAAAGCAAGCCATACAAACCATGTACAACCCCGATGACAAAGGCATTGAGCATTCTGAAGCGTTTTGCCGCATCATCAATACCCGCCATTTTAACCGCATAGCCGGGCTTATATCCGATGCCGTAGAACAGGGCGCCACCGTAGCCGACGGCGGCAGCGCCAACGAGGCCGACCTGTACATTGCCCCCACTGTGCTTACGGGCGTTACCTACAGTATGCGGATAATGCAGGAGGAAATTTTTGGCCCTGTAATGCCAATTATTGCCTACTCTAACCGAGAAGACGCTGCCGAAAAAATAAAACTGCTTCCCAAGCCGCTGGCACTGTACATATACAGCAGCAGCCGTGCCAATATGGATTATTTTCTTAAATTTACCTCGGCCGGCAGTACGGTTATTAACCACAACATGATTCAGGCGGGGGTAAACCCTTACCTGCCCTTTGGCGGGGTGCAAAACAGCGGCATGGGGCGCAGTGTGGGAATGGCTACATTTACCGGCTTTTCCAACCAACGCTCGGTGGTTGAAAACCCTACCGGCTGGCGAGATTTTTCTACCATCAGCCTGCCGCCCTATTCCAAATTTTTTCGAAAAATGATAACCTATTTGTTTGAACGGTAACCGGTAAACCCGGCGCAAATTGAACTACAGGCAGGGGTAACAAACGCAAACTGCCCCAATTCCGACACGTTTTCCGGCGACCATTGTATAAAGCTAAAAGCAAGAACCGCTACCCGTTTGCTTGCAAAAGGCTTTTGGAGGTAAAAACAAAGATTTCAAAAAAAATCCCGGATTGCATACCCTTTTGCTAAAATCGGTTATTCCATTTCGGTTGAAAGTCGAAGCCGGTCGTAGCGGTACTTTGGGCGCTAACATAGCAAACCGGTTGGATAATAAAACCCCGATGTAGCTTACAACTTACAATTACCCCATATTTTAACATTCCACTTCTTTGGGGTTTTTATAGGGTGTTTTTTTTATACATATCAAAAGCGGCTATTCATATTCAACACTTTCAGTGTTTTCCGGGCTTGACCGCAAATAAAAATCTCCCAAATAAGGATGCAGAAAGGAAATTGGAACAAAAACCATTGTAAATTGTAGTGCTTTCTATCTCAAACAATATGTGTTTTATCACCCGAAAAGGAGTATATTTGCTGCCATATCATTAATTCATTACTTGTTTGCCATGTATTTAAAAACCCGCCTTGCAGTATTTTGTGCCCTGCTTGCCGTTGCAACCCAATGCCTGCTGGCACAGCTAACCATAACCGTAACAGCTATACCGGCCAACACGCCCGATGGCGCTACCCTTTACATTGCCGGCAATTTTAACGGCTGGAACCCCGGCAACCCGGCCAATACCCTCACCCCAAACGGCAACGGCACTTGGTCGGTTACCATTTCGCCGGCATTGGGGCTGGTTGAGTACAAATTTACCCGCGGCAGTTGGGATACCGTAGAGGGCAACGAAACCGGCGGTTTTCAGCCCAACCATCAATATAGCTATACCGGCGGCGTAGCTGCCACCTCGGCAGCCATTTTAAGCTGGGAAGACCTGGGCGGCGGAACACCGCACACTGCAGCCGATAATGTGCAGATAATAAGCGAAGATTTTTACCTGCCCGAATTAGACCGCTACCGCCGTATTTGGATTTACCTGCCGCCCGATTACGAAACATCGGGTAAAAATTACCCCGTTTTATACCTGCAAGACGGGCAAAACCTTTTCGATGCCTATTACAGCTTTGCCGGCGAATGGGAAATTGACGAATCGCTCAACCAGCTTTTTAATGCCGGCGACTATGGCGCCATTGCCGTAGGCATAGACAATGGCGGCTCCCTGCGCATAGATGAGTACTCGCCCTGGGTAAACACCTCCTACGGCGGCGGCGATGGCGATGAATATGCCGAGTTTATAGTAAATACCCTTAAACCTTATATTGACACCCATTACCGCACCCTGCCCCAACGCGAATATACCGGCATTATGGGCAGTTCAATGGGCGGGCTTATTTCGCTCTATGCTGCCCTGCAATATCAGGATGTATTTGGCAAGGCCGGCATATTTTCGCCCTCTTTCTGGTTTGCCGATGATTGCTATACCCAGGCCGAAACCATTGGCAAGCAGTACAACATGCGCATTTACCTGCTTGCCGGCGGATTGGAAGGCTACTCTATGGTGCCCGATATGCTGATGATGTACAACACCCTGTTAGACAGCGGTTTTACCCCCGATGAACTGTTTTACTTAGTAGAACCCGATGGTACACACAGCGAGTGGTTTTGGAACCGCGAGTTTCCCGATGCTTACCAATGGCTTTTTGCCAACAGCCCCACCGGCACCTCACAGCCGGCGCTGCCCCTAAACGCAGCACAAATTTACCCCAACCCAGCCAAAGAACTGTTGCATATACAACTGCAACCGCCCGTACAGCAGGCAAGGGTGCAAATATTTTCGGCGCAGGGGCAAAAGGCGCTGCTATGGGAGGTAAACCAAAGCGACACCATTTTTTTGGGCAACCTTCCCAACGGCATTTATCTCTTGCAAGTGGTACTTGATCAGCATATTTTGTATTCCCGCAAACTAACCATTATTCATTAAACCTTGCAGAAAAACAACTCCTAAAAACATAATGTATGTCGAAAACACCAGAGAACCCGCTCAGCGCCGCTTTTTACGACCAATGGAAAATTCTCAACAACTGGCTGAGCAATACCATAAACAAACTTACCGATGAAGAACTTTGCAGTACCATAGCTCCCAACCGCAACCACGGTGTTTGGATACTGGGTCACCTCATAGAATCGGAAGATGAACTGGCCGTGTACCTTGGTTTAGACAACTGGCTTTTCCCCGAATACGAGGCCATGTTCGGGCAGGGTTCACCTTTGCTGCCTGTTGCACAGTATCCGCACGTTAGCCTTTTGCGGCAGCAATGGCAACAGGTTTCTGCCCGAAACAACCAACTCCTCAGTACTTTTACCGATGCACAATGGCACCAACCACATACCCGAATTGACAGCGGCAACCCGCTCGACGAAGATTTTTTTAAAACCAAAGGCCGCTGCATTGCTATTTGGAACATACACCAAACCCTGCATTTAGGGCAGTTAGGCGTGTTGCGCCAAAAATGGGGGTAAAACCATGAAAAAACAAAAAAACTAACGATAAAATCACACAATGTTTTATCTTATGAATTTTACCCTTTTACCGAACAAAGCAGTTCGTTAACCGCACGTTGTGCCGTTTCTATGGCACCGTGTACCGTTCCCTGGTGGCCTTGGGTATGGGTGGCTTCGCCGGCAAAAAACAGGGTATTGGCTACAGGTAATGCCAGTTGCTGCCGGTGAGTTTCCGAGTTGGGCGACGGATAAGAATAAGCGCCGCCAATATAAGGTTGTTTGAACCAATCCATTACAAATCCTACATCAAAAGCGCCCGATGCAATACCTTGTCCAAAAAGTGCATCAAGTTCTGCAAGGGCTGTTTGTATGGCATTTTGGCCAGGACTGCTCAGGTATTGGGCATTGGGGCCGCAAATAAAGGCGGTAAGCACATTGTTTTGATTGCTGCGGCCAAAGCCGGTGCTCCAAAATTCGGGTATATAACCGTTTCCGTAAACAGATCCGGTATCTTCGGGCCAAAAGCGGTTAGTAAAGCGCAAAATAATTTTCATGCCCGCATCCATGCCAATATTGGCAAACGCCTGTGTTTTAGCATCGGGCAGTGCAGGTGTAAAGGTAACTGCACCGGTTTTAAGTATGGCCAGGGGTATGGTAATAATGGCTTTATCGGCTAAGTAGGTATTGCCGGTTTCGGTGGTAACGGTAACCGAGTTATCGGTATAAGAAATAGCCTGCACAGGTTGGTTAAGTACTATTTTATCCAATATATCGGGGCAGTGGTATTCAAGAGCCGATAAAAGCGTGCCGTTTTTCAGCGCATAGTTGTCATTTCCGGCCGACCACAGGTCATCGGCTTCGGCGGTGCTTTTTGCGCCAAGCCGGGTATTATCTGAGCCATATTCATTGCCTATGAAGGCGTTGAGCAGGTGGTGAACTCTTGCGGGTATGCCCTGATTGGCAATATATTGCGCCACACTTATATCGGGGCCGGAGTAGTTATACAGGTTTTCGGCAAATTGCAGGGCGGCAGTTACATCGGGGTCATTGGCAGCAGCGTCTTCGGTTAGCAGTTGTGCATCTAAGGCAAGCAAGTCGGTGGTTTCGGTGTTGGTAAAATCCAGTCCGGCATCCTGCACCATATTATACCATCGGGTTTTATTGCCATGAACTTCTTCTGCACCCAACTCAATGTCAAAATCGGAAAAGCCGGTTAAAGGGCGAATGCGGCCGCCATATTGCCCCGATGCTTCCAGAACGGTAACCTGTGCGCCGGCTTTGTACAACAGTTGTGCGGCATACATGCCGGCTGCTCCTGCACCAATAACCACCACTTTACCCTGCCAGTTTTCTGACTCGCAAAGGTCGTTGCCGTGGCAGGCAGTAACCAGCAAACCGGGCAACAATAAAGCGCCCGCACTTTTTGCAGAGTATTGTATAAAGGTTCGTCGGTTCATAAATTTTGATTCAATCATTCAGTGTCATAAAAAACTAGTTCTTTTTTGCTGTAAAACTGTGCCTATGTTACATTTATTGCCTGCAAACTATAATAGCAAAAATGAACTCTGTGCTGAAAATTAATGGAATTCGTCTGAAAGATTTCAGATAAGGTAAATTACTACTTGGCTTTGGAAAAGCTGCCAAACAATTTTCTGCCTCATAATCAATGAGTTAGCTCATTTTTTAAAACATTTTTTTGCCCGATGGCATTAAATTTGGCAGAAAGTGCGTACATTTGCACGCTAAAATTTTGAACAAGCACGAAAATACAAAACACTGTGGATACATTAAGTTTTAAAACCCCAACGGTGCGCAAAGAAGAGATAAAGCGCAACTGGTATGTAATTGATGCGCAGAATTTGGTGGTAGGTCGTTTGGCTACCCAAATTGCGCACATTTTGCGCGGGAAAAACAAAGTTTGGTTTAGCCCCAATATGGATTGCGGCGATTATGTAATTGTTGTGAATGCCGACAAAGTTCGGTTTACGGGCAGCAAAATGGACAGTAAGGTATATGTTCGCCACACCGGTTATACGGGGGGGCAGCGGTTTACCACCCCGCGCGAACTGTTGGGCAAGTTTCCCGAACGCATTATTGAGAATGCGGTAAAGGGCATGTTGCCCAAAAACCGTCTGGGACGCGAATTGTACAAGAAATTATTTGTTTACGCCGGCACCGAACATCCGCATACGGCACAACAACCACAAAAACTTGAATTTTAATACAATATGGATCAAATTAACGAAATAGGCAGAAGAAAAACGGCGGTTGCCCGTGTGTTTCTTTCAGAAGGAACCGGAAAAATAACGGTAAACGGAAAAGATATTACACAATACTTTACCGTAGCACATTTGTACAACAGCATTTTGCAGCCCTTTAAAATTACCGCTACAGAGGGCAAATATGATGTTAAAGCCAATATCCGCGGCGGCGGCGTGAAAGGACAGTCTGAAGCATTGCGTTTAGGCATTTCAAGAGCATTGGTAGATGAAAACGAAGAATTCAGAAAACCCCTGAAAGACCAGTTTATGCTTACCCGCGACGCCCGTGCCGTAGAACGCAAAAAGCCCGGTTTACGCAAAGCCCGCCGTCGTACCCAGTTCAGCAAACGTTAATATTTTCCTGCTGCCTTCAGAAGCGGTAAAGCAAGCGTATTTTTTATTGAAAATCAGTTAATCACCGAAAATCTTAAAATCAACATAATGAGCGGTCTTTCCCATCAGGAAATGTTAGATGCCAGCGTACATTTTGGACATTTGCGTAAAAAATGGAACCCTAAAATGCTTCCGTATATTTTTATGGAACGCAAAGGCATTCATATAATTGACTTAAACAAAACCAACGAAGGGCTTGAACGGGCGGCTTCCGCCATGAAAAAACTGGCCCGCGCCGGCAAGAAAATTTTGTTTGTAGCTACCAAAAAACAAGCCAAAGACATGGTAGCCAAAGCCGCCGAAGAAATAGGAATGCCCTATGTAACCGAGCGTTGGCTGGGCGGTATGCTTACCAATTTTTCTACCATTCGCAAATCTATTAAGAAAAAGCAAAGCATTAAAAAGCTGTTGGAAGAAAAATCTACAGCGCTCACCAAAAAAGAGCGGCTTATGTTATCGCGCGAGTATGATAAGTTAGACCGCATTTTGGGCGGTGTGGAAGATATGTCGCGCGCACCCTCAGCGTTGTTTATAGTAGATATCAGCCATGAACATATTGCCCTTGCCGAAGCCAAACGGTTGGGTATTATTACCTTTGCCATGGTAGATACCAACTCAGACCCCACACAGGTTGATTTTGCTATTCCTGCAAATGACGATGCCTCCAAATCGGTTGGTTTAATTACCGGCTATCTGGTAAACAGCATTAAAGAAGGGTTGGCAGAACGCCAGAAAGAAAAAACCGATGACTATGACACCCATGAACAACAGGGTGAGGGCGATTCAGGCTCGGCTGAAAAAGGCAACAGAAGAGATGCGGCACGCAACAGAAATCTTCAGAAAAGGAGAAGAAACAGAACATCATCTTCCTCGGAAGGCGGTGAAGAGTAGCCTTGTAAGGGGGTTGCATGTGGTTAAGTGCTTTTCTCCATGACAGGCGCTGAGCGTACTATAATTTTTGTTTCATTGTTAAAATTTTCAAAAAAAACTGTAAAAATAAAATATGGAAGTTAAAATAACTGCCAAAGAGGTAAACGACCTTCGGCAAATTACAGGCGCCGGTATGATGGATTGCAAAAAAGCCCTTGTTGAGGCCAACGGCGATTTTGATGCTGCCATTGAATACCTGCGCAAGAAAGGACAAAAAGTGGCCGCCAACCGCGCCGACAGAAGCGCTACCGAAGGAGCTGCCATTGCCAAAACCAATGCCGACAGCACCAAAGGAGTAGCGCTGGTACTGGGTTGCGAAACCGACTTTGTAGCTAAAAACGAAGACTTTGTGGCTTTTGCCCATAAAATAGCCGATATTGCATTGACTGAAATGCCTGCCGATTTAGATGCCCTCCTGGAACTTGACATGGACGGCGTTAAAATTGCCGACAGATTAGCCGAGCAAATAGGTAAAATTGGCGAAAAAATAGAAATTTCGCAATACACCACTATTGAAGCGCCCGGTATTGTAGCCTATATTCATGCCGGAAACCGCATTGGGGTTTTGGTGGCCTTAAACAAAGCCAAAAACACTCAGGTAGAGGAAGTTGGCAAAGACGTGGCCATGCAGGTAGCTGCTATGATGCCCGTTGCTTTAGACGAAGACAGCGTTCCGGCATCTGTAATTGAAAAAGAACTGGAAATTGGCCGCGAACAAGCCCGTGCAGAAGGTAAACCCGAAAATATGGTGGACAAAATTGCTATGGGTAAGCTGAAAAAATACTTTAAAGACAGCACCCTTCTTAACCAGCAATTTGTAAAAGACAACGAAAAAACGGTGAAAGAATACGTTAAATCGGTTGATAAAGACTTGGCTGTTACAGCCTTCAGGCGGGTTGCTATCGGAAAATAAATTTTTAAAAAAGAGAGGATAAATTTTTATTCTCTCTTTTTTTTGTCTTAACTTTTCAAAAAATTGCTGTTATGATTAGGAAAACATCAAAAAACGGCGCACTTCCCAACAGTTGCCCCCAAATACCGCTGCCTCATTCTCATGGTATTTCTTTTAACCTCAATAACCCCAACGGAAACTACGGGTACGACGCAGAGGGCATTGGCGCTGCAATGGGTAGCAAAAAACACCCCAAATTTAAGCGCGTTTTACTGAAATTGAGCGGTGAGGCGCTTATGGGAAATCAGGAATTTGGCATTGACCCTGAGCGAATTATGGAGTATGCCTTCCAAATTAAAGAAATCGTGAAAATTGACGGTATTGAATTAGCCATTGTAGTTGGCGGCGGTAATATTTTCAGGGGCATGGATGCCGGCGATATTGGCATCGACCGCGCATCGGGCGACTATATGGGAATGCTGGCAACGGTTATGAACGGCATTGCCCTTCAGAGTTCGCTCGAAAAAATAGGGCTTTATACCAGGTTAATGTCGGCTATTGAAATGCCCAAAATTTGTGAACCTTATATCAGGCGACGCGCTATACGGCACCTCGAAAAAGGGAGGGTGGTTATTTTTTCGGCCGGAACCGGTCATCCTTTTTTTACCACCGATACCGCCGCCTCGCTGCGTGCCGTTGAAATTGAAGCCGATGTACTGCTGAAAGCCACCCGCGTTGACGGTGTTTATACCGCCGACCCTGAAAAAGATAAAACGGCAGTAAAATACGAAACCGTTACTTTTAACGAAGTGCTTGCCAAAGAGCTAAACGTTATGGATATGACCGCTTTTGCACTTTGCCGCGAAAACGAACTGCCGGTTATTGTGTTTGATATGAACAAAGTGGGCAACCTGCGCAAAATTATTCATGGCGAGAAGGTGGGTACATTGGTTAGTGAAAGAGTGTAAGCAACTAATACAACTTACCGCCAGCAGTGTGTCCGCAATAACTGATTGCGGTAAATAATTACATCACCGGTATGTCACAAAACGGCATCGTTGGAGGCAGCAACGCTACTGCAACAAACAAGTTCTGCCAAGTTGACAATTTTCTTACTAATTGTAACGATCAAGACGACTTTTTAATTAAATCGGGAACTAAACGACAGAGAGAAATAATGGAAGAAAAAACAATTATTAATAACTCGGTTTTAGAGGACTTGGTCGGCTATATTTCAAAAAATGGAGTTCAACAGAGCATCAAACCAATTTTTAAAACTGAAGATTTTGCATTATACAATGACGACAGTTTAGAGGTAATGAGCCGTTTTCCCGACAACTATCTCGACATGATTTTTGCCGATCCGCCTTACATGCTTTCAAATGATGGCTTCACTTGCCAAAACGGCCGAATGGTAAGTGTAAACAAAGGAAAATGGGACAAGTCAAACGGATTTGAAGACGACTTGAATTTTCATGAAACTTGGATAAGGGAGTGTAAACGAGTATTAAAACCTGAAGGAACAATTTGGATTAGCGGAACTTACCATAGCATTTATCAATGCGGTTTCCTATTACAAAAACTCGGATTTCATTTACTTAACGACATTACTTGGTTCAAGCCAAACGCTTCTCCCAATCTTTCTTGCCGTTTTTTTACAGCATCTCACGAAACAATTTTGTGGGCACGCAAAGACAAAAAAGCAAAACATTACTTTAATTATGAAGCAATGAAAAACGGTCGTTTCCCAGAGGATAACATCAAAAAACCTAACTTACAAATGCGAAGTGTTTGGAGCATTCCGACACCTGCACCGAGTGAAAAAGAATTTGGTAAGCACCCGACACAAAAACCTTTAGCATTACTGAAACGAATTGTTTTAGCATCAACAAAGCAGGGTGACATTATTTTTGATCCTTTCAATGGAGGCGGGACAACCGGAATTGCTACAACAATTATTGGTGAGAGAAAATATTTTGGGTGCAACTCAAGCAAGGAAGATTATTTGGGTGTTACCTTACCTTTGCCTTGTTCAAAACTAACACACAGGTAGGGTCTGGCTATTCGCTTCAAGCCCTCGCTACGCTGAGGGCTTTCCACTATATCCCTAACGCAAAATACAAGTTAGCTGCTTAATGAAAATTTTAACCAATCCATGGAAAAATGATTTTCTTGAGCTTGTTAATCAATCTAAGAAATCAATAAAAATTACTTCTCCTTTTGTTAAGAATGATGTTTGTGCAGAATTGATTAAGGCAAAGAGTAGTTCTACAAAAATTGACTTGATAACTTCATTTAAGTTGATGAGTATTTATTCTGGCTCACTTGATGTTTCTGCAATTGAAAACATCATTGATAATAATGGAACTGTTAAGAATTTCCCAAATCTACACTCTAAGATTTATTTATTTGATGATGCAAAGGCAATAATCACTTCGGGAAATTTGACTTATGGCGGAATGCTTAAAAACTTTGAGTATGGAATTTATTTAGATGAAAAATCTATCGTTAAAACTATTGTTGATGATTTTAACTCATTATCCAAAAATGAAAAGACGGGTATAGTCAAAAAATCTGACTTAGAAACTGTAAAGAATATTTTGGAGAAAATTCCTAAGTCAACATCTCCAAAACTTCCAAGTTTTGAAATTGAAACTCCAGAAGAAAATTTAGATATTATTACAACTCCCGTTGAGCCGATTTTAAGTTCTTTATCAGGATGGAAGTTAGAAGTATTCAAATGTGCAAATACAATACCAAAACAAGTTTTTACATTAAATGAGATAAACAGGTTTGAAGATCATCTGAAGAAAGTTTATCCAACTAACCAGCACATCACCGATAAAATCAGGCAACAACTTCAATATCTTAGAGATTTAGGATTGTTAGAGTTTTTAGGTAGTGGCAAATACAAAAAACTATGGAAATAAATTTTATTAGAACAGAAGAGTTAATTGAAAAAGTTATTTCAAATCCGAACAAATGGATTGAAGCAAAACTTCGATTTGGAAATATTTCTGCCACTCATTTTCTAATATTTTCTAATGAAAAGTTATTTGACGAAGGTATAGATGGTGAAAAAAGAGAAATATCTTCTGCTGATTTCATAAAACATTATAGAACTTCTTTTTGGCAAATAGATAATATCGTTTAGAAAAATTTATTAGTCAAGACCTATCAGAATTAGCAAAACAACACGGCATAACAACATACAAAGATGGGAAACAAAATAAAGGTTGGAAAGGCTTGACTTTAGAGCATTTGGCAGGGCTTTCAAATGACAACAAACAAGCACCAAACGGACTTGGATTTGAATTGAAATCAACTGCGTTTTACAAAGTAAAAAGCGAGTGGACTCCAAAAGAAACATTCGCAATTACAATGATAAACCCTCAGAATTTAATTGATACTCCGTTTTTCAAAAGCCATTGTTGGGAGAAGTTAAAATCACTTGTTTATTGTGCAGTATCCTGGAATGGTAAGCATAATGAAAAATCTGAGTTGTTAAAAGTTCAATCATTTGACTTTTTGGATAGTGATATACTTGTATCCGTTCGTCCAACCCCGTTGCTATTAGGCAAAACTGCCCCGCCCCCTATATTGGCACACAGGGGTTTGGTGCCCGTTTCGGTTTAGCCGGGGCACAGAAGTTAGCTTTTGAAGCTATACTATTGAGTACAATTTTCAGGGGTCTTGCGCTGTTACCCACTTGCCGGGCAGCAGCTCTTCAATTTTGTTGATGGGGTGCGTGGCAATTTTATCCAACACGGCTTTGAGCCATTGCTGAGGGTTGATGTTTTGCTTTTTGCAACTACCAAAAAAACTATACATCATGGCTATGCGTTGGGCGGCATCGTGCGAGCCGGCAAACAGATAGTTTTTTCTGCCCAATGCCAGCGGGCGAA
>NBMY01000152.1 GCA_002212985.1 Sphingobacteriales bacterium TSM_CSS | reverse complement strand
ATTTCTTATCTCACTGATTATCAATGAGTTATCTCGCTGAACTGTCAAAGTCAGGAAAAACAACATAAGCAACCTGAAACGCTTGCAAAATAAGCCCGCAACGTAAATTCTTATCCCGACCTCGCGTTAAATTTACAACCTTTTGCCGAGGCTGTTTTGGCATTTCAAAACAAGGTGCCACAGGCATTTTTTATCCGTAAAATGTTTTACACCATAAATTTTATTTGTGAAAACGCTCTATACCATATTGCTGCTTGTATTGTCAAATACATTTATGACCTTTGCCTGGTACGGACACCTTAAGTTTAAAGAACTGCGTTGGTTTAACTCATTGGGTTTGTTGGCTATTATTCTCATTAGTTGGGGTATAGCCTTGTTTGAATACTTTTTTCAGGTGCCTGCCAACCGTATTGGATACAAAGGCAATGGCGGTCCTTTTTCACTGGTTGAACTAAAAGTGCTGCAAGAGGTTATTACCCTTGTGGTTTTTGCCATATTCTCTTTGGTGTTGTTTAAAACAGAGCATTTGCGCCCAAACCACTTCATCAGGTTTTTATTTTTGGTGTTGGCCGTTTATTTTGTGTTTAAAAAATAACTTATTTCCTTGCAACCTTTTCAACTGCTTTTAGTAGCTGCCACTACTGCCGAATTAGAACCCTTGTTGCAGCATTTTGGTGCAGCAGAAAACCCTGCCTTACCCGGTGTACAGGGATTTGAATTTACCACCTCCCAATGCCGGGTAATGGTGTGCATAACCGGCGCCGGCATATTACATACCGCTTATCATGTAGGCAACGCTTTGCAGCAACAACACTTTACCCTGGCAATTGCTGCCGGAATTGCCGGAAGTTTTACACCCAAACTGCCCATTGGTACCGTAGTAGAAGTGTACCGGCAGCAAATAGCCGATTTGGGAGCCGAAAACCACGGCCATTTTATACCCATAGAGCAAATGCCGTTTTACAATCCCAACCTGTTTCCTTACCAAAACGGTTGCCTGTATAACCCCAACCCCGGCACTTTGCTGTTAAAAGAGCCGCTGCCACGTGTTGCCGGAATTACGGTAAATACCGTTTCGGGACGGAAAAGCACCATACAACTGCGTCGGAAATTGTATAAACCCGATGTAGAGTGCATGGAAGGTGCCGCTTTTTTCTACACCTGCCTCCTTCAAGGGGTAAATTTTGCCGAAATAAGAGCCATTTCCAATTATGTAGAACCACGCAACACTGCTATATGGAACATACCGCTTGCCATTAACAATCTTTGCAAGTGTTTATCCGACTGGATTTTACAATTGCCCCCCACTGCTTAAAGCAAGTACTAAACTAAGAAGAGGCTGCCCAAAATTTTTCGGACAGTCTCTTCTTATTCATTGGTTCACACAAAAAGCAAGGCAAAGGTTGCACAAGAAAAGACTTAGTACCTTACCTGCGCCACTCCAATTTTACTCATATTGGGGCTGTAGAGGTTAAAATCGGCTACCGTAACGTTTTTATCCATGTTACAATCGCTGTCAACATAATTGTTAATAATACTCATTTCTTGCTGGAAGAAGTTAAAATCGGTAACGGTAACGGTTCCGTTTCCGTCCATATCGCCGGCAAGCATGGCATAAATACCACCGCCCATATTGGCAAGTTGTGGTGCGCCACCCATTACATTGGCGGTTTGGGTAAGGTTAAGAATGGTGCTGTTTGGAACAGAAACGGTATTGGCACTCATAACAGCTAAGTGATTTCGGGTTTTTACCGATAAAAAATAGCTGCCGTTGGTAGTTAATGTATTAAAATTAACCCCGTTAGAAGGCGTTCCGCTTACATCGGCCAACTCGCCATTGCTAAGCAGGAAGCAGGCTTTGGTTTCTGCAACCACGTAATTATCTGATGCATTACGTGCTTCAAGCAATACCCAATCAACTGCATTTGTTGGTATGGCGCTTGCTGTTGCTACCGATTCGGTACCGGTGTAATTCCACGGCGGGCGGTTAAATGGCTGGGTAAGCGGCAGCAGGTTGCTGTTTCGCAAATTGGTGTTCATGCTTCCTGTAGTGGCATTGTAACAGCCTTGTAAAAACACCTTTACTTTAACAGTTACCTGTGTGGTGGTTGTACTGCCGCCGCCACCGGTGCCGCCACCGCTATAATTAATTTCGTCGTTGCTGCTAAGTATATTGCCGGCAGAATTTCTCATTTCGGCATAAACCATGCATACGCCATTTGTTGCCCCCGAAAGTTGCCAGGTAAGGTTATTGGCTATTGGCTGCCACGCTCCCCAGTTGCCATTTCCATTTTTTAACCGCATTTCGTTGTATCCGGAATAACCGTATTTGTATAATTGCACGGTGCTTGTAGTTGCATCCAATTCTTCAAGATTAATAATAACCGGATAAACATTAGACCTGCGGCCTAAGTCCATTACCCATCGGGTTACATAGGCTGCAGATGCATCATAGTAATAACCGATTCCCACTTCATATATTAGCGGGCTCATCATATTGTTGTAGTGCGAGGTGCTGTTTACCCACCCGTTAAAGGCACTTTGAACATCAAAAAAGCCGGCAGAAATATTTTCAGCAGCGGCGGTCCATGTATAGAAAGATCCTACGCGATCAAAGGTTTGGCAGGTTACGTTGCCTGCGCCATCCTGGCTTTGGTGAGCAAAATAGTTTTTCTCACACATGTCTTTTGCATGGTATCTGGCTGCCGCCGTAAGTTCTTCTGAGTATTTAACAGGTGGCAAGCCGTTGCTTGTGCGCAAATTGTTGAGCATAATAACAATTTGCCTTTCAAAAGACACATTCGAAGATTCGGCAACTTCAGTACCGTTGGGGCATCCTTCGCCGGTACTCAACACTACATCGCCCAAAAAAGTATTTTCCGGAACTGCCAGCACCCCCTCATTCTGTGCAAAACTTACTTTGCATACTAAAAGCAAAATAAGTACTCTTAGTGTAATTTTAATCACATGCATCACCATTACTTTTAACATTTCACAATTTTCAGTTTTTTTCGTTAAAATTTAGCTTTAAAGAGGAACATTAAAGGGTGCTTAATACCTTTATTTACGCCAAAACCTTGAACAAGGTTGCGTTTTTAAAAAATATTTCTTTGAAATTTTGAAAAATAGTTGAAACCGCCACACATTACTAAATTTTCCTTTATAGGTTCTTATAAAAGCCAACCAATAATTGGGTTTCAAATTTAAATGAAGTTCACAAATATAAAACCGAAATGTTACTTTTCTACAAAACGGTAAATGAGCCAACCTACAAAAATGGTTATAAAAAAAGAGGTAATGCCATACAAAACGGCAATTACTGCCATTTGCGAGCTGTTGAGCAGGGTAGTAGCAATAAAAATGGCAAGCGAACTATTTTGCAATCCTACTTCTACCGCTATGGTAATGCGCACCGGTTTTTTTAGTTTGGCAGACAAACACAACAGATAGCCGGCCGCCATGCCCAATATATTGAGTAAAATTGCCAGCGGAAGGCGATGAACAAGAGAGGATAGTGAGGTTCCGTTTTCTTGCCGGTCAAAAATAAGTACACCCAAAAATGCCGTAAAAAGTACGGCAGGCAGTATAAAACGCAGCGGTTGCTCTAATTGGTGCGCCAAACGGTTAAATTTACCTCTAAGGTAAACGCCCGCAAATGCCGGCAGCACAATAAGAAAAAAAATACTGCGCATGGTTTCCAGAACGGGAAGCTCAAAATTGCGTTCTTGTCCTAAAAATGCATACATACCCAGGTTTACCACAAAAGGAATGGTAAAAAGGGTAAGCATGCTGTTGAGGGCAGTAAGGGAAATAGACAGCGCAACATTACCCCTTAACAGGTGGTTTACCAAATTTGATGAAGCCCCTCCCGGACAGGCAGCTATAAGAACTAAGCCGGCTTTTATTTCGGGAGGCATTGATAAAAGTCCGGCAATTAAAAAAGCAATGGCAGGCAGTAACACCATTTGAGCCAATAACCCAATTATAAGTGCTTTGGGAGGTTTAAATACCTGCTTAAAATCGGAGTAGGTTAAGTTTAACCCCATGCCCAACATAATTAAAGCTAATGAGGCCGGTAAAAAAAAATCGGAAAAGAATGTTTTTTCCACAATTTGTACAGATTTACCTTTACTAACACCCGATAGAACAAGTAGTTAATCATAGGTGCAGCTAAAATGCAAAGTTACTGTATAATTTTGTGGAATAGAAATATAAAAACGGGCAGTTTTGTTGGTCAAAACTGCCCGTTTTACAGGTTAACCAATATTTACCGTATAGAACGTATTAGAAATAACGCGGAGTAATGTAGCGTTCGCCCTTGCCTTTTAAATCAAAGCCCAGCATCACCTCGTGCGAGCCTGAGGTAAAGTTGTTTAGTTTAGACAAAGTATAATCATAGGCATAACCCAGTTTTAAGCCCATAGGTAATTGAAATGCAATAATGCCATCAATAGACTCAGACTGTGCAAAGGGGTCGGCGTTGCCAAAAGCCGTGCGGTACGATGCACCAAACCAAAGTATTTCTTTAACCAAAAACATCAGGTTGGCATCAAGTTGTATGGGCGCTTGCGTAGGTACTGTTTTAACCAAAAACGAAGGGCGCACTTTAAAATCGCCATTGCCAATAACTACGCCACCCATGGCATAATAATGACGGTATTGGCGGGCAAGTGTAGAAACACCGGCATCAGACCGAAGGTCGTTATTCAGCAAATGCGGTGCCGAAACACCCAGGTAATATTTATTGGGGCGGTATAAATACAATCCCAGTCCAAAATTGGGCAGCAGGTTGCGCTGATTATCGGCAAAAGCGTTATCAACGGTTATGTCAATATCGTCATTGCCCTGTACCTGAGTAAAATCGGAGTTAAGATAACCAATGCCGCCCTGCAGGCCTATGGACAAACGGCTTTCGCCCAAAATAAACTTATAGGCATAGCTGGCAAAAACATTGGTTTGATTGTGTACGCCAATGCGGTCGTGTTCAACATAGGCGCCAACGCCAAATTTTTTGTTTTTGCCAAGTGGCGTATGCCCGCTCACACCCAAAGATTTGGGCGCACCATCAATACCTACCCACTGAAGCCGGCCTATGGCGGTAAAACTAAAGCCATCGGTACTACCCGTATAACCCGGGTTCAGCATTTGCTGGTTAAACATGTATTGCGTATATCGGGCATCTTGTTGTGCAGCAGCCTGCCAGCAAATTCCTGCCAATAGTGCAAAAGTAAGTAGTAAACGTTTCATATAAAAGTGTATTGGTGTTTGGTCAATTGTTTAAAAAATGGTAGATTAACTTTCGGTCTTTATAGAACAATTACCGTGCCAAGCATGACTATCGGGCGGTATTTCTGATAAAAAAAATCGGCATTTGCTGTTTAACTCTTTCTTGCCATTTCTTTTGTAAAAGAAGTACCCCAAAAATTGTGCCTTAAAAAAGATTGACATTGTTGTGACCAATTAATTTGCCGGGGTATTAAAAAAAACAGCGTACCTTTATAATTTGCAGCCTATTTTTTCATTATTACATTGTGAGCCTTAATTTGGCTAAAAATTCTTACATTACCGGCAAATTAATTTAACCAACTAATTTAAACTTTTGCGCATTATGCTATTACAAAACCGCTATGAGTACAACCCTTTAACCGATTTTATTGCCGATGGCAGCGCCGCCCGTGTGTACCTGGCCTTCGATAACCAAACCGATTCGCCGGTAATTGTAAAGTTTTACCACGACCTGTCGGTTGAACACCAAACATTCCAAAATAACATGGAGCGTATTAAGCAGCTTGACCACCCCAACCTTACCCGGCTTCACAACTATTTTGTAATGGAAACCATTAACTACCTTGGGCAATTGTCTGAGGTTAAAGTAGGCATTTGGGAGTATGTGCCCAATGGTGTTATAGAATTGCCCCTCAAAGACCCCGCTGCAGAAAATACCCTGCGTGGAATTATTGCGGGGTTACAGTACTTGTATGCCAACGGTTGCGCACACCTTGACCTGCACACCGATAATGTACTCATTGCACCCAATGGCCAGGTAAAACTAAATAACTACGAAATTACCAACACCAACCCCGAAAATGAACCCAATCAGGACGCCGACCTGAAAGGACTGGGCGAAGTGTTGCACCATTACTGCACCGGACAACTGCCCGGCGACAACTTGCCGGAATTAATGCAATTGGGTATCAGAGAGGTATATGCCGTTATTATTGCAGATTGCCTGCAGGGCAAATCCATGTCGGTAAATCAGGTACTTACTACCTTAAACGAATATGAACGCAACAAACGTTTTGCCGAAGTGTTGCCTCTGCAAACCAAACAGGCACAAACCCGCTACGTTTTTGAAATGGATGACGATCTGCTGGAAGATACCAGCCATTCATGGGTATTTAAAGCCTTTGATAACCTGTTGGATGAATCGGTTACCCTCGAAGTATTTAAAGACGACCCCACCGTTGCGCTGCTCAACAGCATTGAAAGAGGCAAATATGCCTACCTGTTTAAACTAAACCTGCCCGATGACTCGGAACCCTACAAAACAGCCTTGGCCGGCATTGTGGCAACGGTTACTGCTCCAGTTGACATGCCTCAACCCGCACAGGAAACAACCGGTGACCAGCCCGAAACGGAAGAAACACCGGCCGTTGCCGAAACCCATACCGGCGATACAGCTATTATTGAAGTGCCCGAAAACATATTAACCCTGCCCGAAGAAGAAACCCCCGAAACAGAAAAAGCCGAAAAATCTACCGCAACTTACCAGGAACCTGTTATTGACCTTGCAGAACTGAACGGGCACGACAAACCCGAAACTGC
Source organism: Sphingobacteriales bacterium TSM_CSS (assembly GCA_002212985.1). Lineage (GTDB taxonomy): Bacteria > Bacteroidota > Bacteroidia > Chitinophagales > UBA2359 > UBA2359. Next base: position 1,335 of record NBMY01000152.1, on the reverse strand, counting down.
TTTGCCAATTGCAGAAGAAACTGCCCCGGCAGACGATGCCACCACACTGCCTCAAACAGAAGTGCATGAAGAAAAATTGGACGAAGAGACAACCGCCTCGGTTCATGAAAACCCCGACGAAAACAGCAGTATTGTGGTTATTTCGGTGAGCGACCACGTGGAGCAAACCCCCGAAACACCCGATAACAGTGTTGCCATTGAGCATGTAACCGAAGAAAGCAACCTTGCACTAACCGAGTTGCCGGAAGTAAGCGAAGAAGATTTTGCCCTGTCGCAAAATACCGACGAGGTAGCCCAAAACATTGAGTTTGAAACCATAGACCTTACCGGCACCGGCGATAACCCCGATGACCAGCATGTAAATACCGAAGTAATTGTGCAAAAAGCTATGGAGGAGGTAAATGCCGATATGGGAGAGCAAATGAAGGAAATGGAAAACATGCAAAAAGAAATTGAAAAGGCAATTTCCATAAACCTGAGCGATACCGGAATACAGGAAAATACCGGCAGCATTGCTCCGACCGGGCTTATTAAAGTAGAAGCCCTGTCTGAATTATCGAAAGACATAGAGGAATCTGAAGAACAGCCAACCTCCGAAGAACACCCCGATGTTCATAAGGACAAATACATGGATATTGCTATCAGCACACTCAAAGACGAGGATATGCCTGCATCAGACACCCAGTTCTTTGAGAAAGAAGCCATGGAGCAGGTGCAAAAAGACCTCGAAAAACTGCTATCGGAAGATGAGAAAGACCTTGGATAATACATTGTACTGAAAACAGGGTTGTTACATACATTCAACCTTTTGGAGGTTGCGTTACCTAAGTATGCGTTTTCTTCTGAAGGTTTCACATAAGGCCATGCAAACGAAGTACGCCCGGCGGGAATCGAACCCACAACCCCCGCATTAAAAGTGCGGTGCTGCTACCTGTTGAGCTACGGGCGTTTATTTTTATGTTTTGCCACCAATATTTCTTACAAGCAGTACGAAAAGTGAAATTAGTACCTATTCACTTGCAGATGAGCATTAATTCCTTTGCGAGCTTTGCGAAAAACTTTGCAAACTTTGCAGTTAAAATGATATCTTATTCCAAAAAACACCCGAAACACAATGCAATAAAAAGAAAACATTAGTCCAAAAAGTAGCTACGGATACTTTTCATACAGCCTCTTACAAGCAATATTACCTTGTTTGTAAAGGCAAATGCTTATTTCTGCTTCCGGTTGTCCCAAATTGCTTTTTGGTGAGTTTATAACTGGTTGCCCTTTGGGCATTGAGCGGCTATACACGGCGGTTGTTACTTCTGCCGGTAAAAGTCAACGCTCCTTTTT
>NBMY01000123.1 GCA_002212985.1 Sphingobacteriales bacterium TSM_CSS | reverse complement strand
AGTTCTTACTTGGCAGCAATTGAGCGAGTTAATGGTTTGGACGCTTCCGTTATTATCTGTAATTTCATAACTGAGCGGCAAGTCTTGATAAGTATAGGTTGTACCATTAGAAATAGTGTGTGCAAAGAAATAATTATCCGTATTTCCGAAAATTTCGGAAGTGACAGTACCATCGGGAGATAAATAAGTTCCTTCAACGGTAAACGGAGGTGTTCCGCAAAGGAAGAAATTATTGGTTACATAACTGGTATAACAATCGGTTTGGAGGGTAACGTTTAATTCACCTTCGTTACAGAGAGAACAAATGATGCCTGCCGGAAGCGGGCAGTTTAGACCCACTGCCTGCCACGCATTGCGAACAGCTATTAATTCGGGGCTGCAAACGCCGTCAGCGGGCGGATAGAGTTCGTTGGCGGCTAAAAGGGTTTTGGCACATACTTCAGGAAAATCATCATTGTTGGGGTCTAATTTAATATAGTTGGGCGAGTTATTATTTAAGAAGACCCTATAAACAATATTCATTGCCTTGGCAACAGAATCTTGCCCAACATTGCCTATGGGTTCAACATAATAAGTAACGCCATTAATAGTACTTCCATTTGGCATATTTCCCTTAACTAATAAGTAGAACCAATGGTTCATCACACCGCCATTAACATACGCATCGTCTTCACAAGCGCCATTATCATAAAAGCCCGGTTGATTATAGTAACTTGGTTGCCCGTCTATATAGGTCTTAACGCCTCCGGCACAGTCTTCGGCGATATGGTAGGAAAAATTGTTAGGATCTTTAAAGGAGCGTTGCAATCTTTTTCCATTGGTTAACTGGTGCATAAACAACCAATCGTAGCTCCCCTTAATACTATGCTCAATGCTCGCTCCCATAATATCACAAACACTTTCCAAAAACCGCCTACACCTCGTAACCTTTTTAAGATAATCTGGATCGGCAAGTCCATCATCAGGTTGCCAACCATATAAATTTTGTCCATAGTAATAATCAATGGCATGTGTATATTCATGTGCTATAAGGTCAATGCCGGATAAATTACCCCAAACAACACCAGATTGAATTAAATTGCCCCAATCATCATAAATACCTGTTGAGGCTGCATTAGTACTAGCTACCCTTATAATGGGCTGGCCATCTCCCATGTTTGTTACTGGTGCCCAACCTAAATAAGGTGCCGGAGAGGCAGTAGGATATTCAACGCCTATTTTTATGTTTTTTTGGGCATTCGTATTGCTATCATACCAGCCAGCTAAACCGTGTTTAGTCTGATAATAGTTGTAGGTTTGTTGTACTGCCCAAAACATAGTAGCGTAATGGTGAAAAGTAGCATTATCTATCCAATTGTTGGCTGGATTGGCAATGTAGGTGCCATTAGCAGGAGGCAATATAAACTCATTAAAAGTGTGTAGTTGTATATTAGGGTGTAAACAATCATTATCGGTTTCCAATACATAAGCAGTTCCATTGTAAGTATTTTCAATTGTCTGATACACACCATCAACATCATATGTTTGGGGCGGTGAAGGTGTAAAACCTCCATAACCCCCATATTCGGTATGTACATTTCCGGTTTCGCAAGCCATCATTCCTGCCGAACCATGCGTAAGAAAATGTCTTGTATGTTTTACAATACCCGAATGTGCATTAATATAAACATAGTATTCTTTTCCGTGAATAGGGATGATAAAGGTATAGGCTATGTTCCTAGAAGTATCTATGGTATCGCTTTTAAGCCATCCTTTCGTAAAAGCCCCTTTAATTAGAGGGTCATTGAGAAGCCCCCCTCGAATGCTAAAATTATCAGGAGTATTTTCAAATAGATGCCGACTTAAATATCTAATGGTTGCTTGTATCTTAGAAGTATCTTGGGGCGTAGCATAGCGGGTTACATAACTTTGCAAAGCAGCTATAGGTGATAAGGTGGGTGTTGTATTAACATCTAAGTTTGACCACAAACCACCATTTACTTGGGTTACGCAACCGTTTTCAAAAGACATCCTAATTCCTACTCCCGCCACTCTTACCCCTTTATGGAATTGTCCGAATGGTGTAAACACGTCTTTGGTGCGTAGCAGCTCGTCGTTTGGACCCAGACCCAAATCATAATGATAACTTTTGATAAACTCAGCCGTATCCATACACACCGCATTTGGCTTAAAAAACCGTTGTCGTCCTGCATAAACAAGCGTATCAGTAGTGATTACTTTTTCTGTAACCTCCTGTAAGCGTTTTGAATCTGTTGGCAAATATGGGAAAGTATATTTTTTTGTAAAACTGTCATAAGTAAAAGTTGGTTTGGGCAAATCATCGGTTTCCTCAACTTGCTTTGCTTGTCGTTGCTGCCAAGCATTTGCTCCTGTATCAGTTTGACCTGCCTGCTTTTTACCCTGTCCCTTTTCTTCTCCCTGCCGTTTTGCAAACCAACTGCCGCAGCCCGCCAAAACGCCGGCTATTAGCGCCAAACCTAAAAAATGAAAATATAAAGATGAAATCAACTTTTTCATGTTGCTAATTTGTTTTTGTGTTAAAGAAAAAAGACAAATAAAACCGATGGTAAGTGAAAAAAACAAAAAAACGCTACGGCGGATGCCCTACCAGCCGGCAAACTGCCCGATGCGGGTTATATATATTAGGAGATTATTATATGTATGCCGTACTATCATCACCTGAAAAATTGGTTTTACCAATAACCTGCACAATAATACTTATTTTTGCGCATAGTTGCGCCGGCGCTGGTATGTTTTTTCTCCGATAAGAAAGACATCGGATATTTTTAAAATATCCGATGTCTTTTGTCTTTTATCATTGTTTTACCTTGTGCAAGGTTGCCGGGTATGCTACCACACCTTTACCGCCACACGGGTAAGCGGCTCTTCGCAAACATACAACACATAATAGTAAATACCGGCTGGCAAACCTGCCGGCGGGGTGTGCGTAAGGCTGTATTGCCCGGCTGACCTAAACTCGTTGGTTATGGGCTGGGCTATTATATTGCCCTGGCTGTTGAACATGCTAATGCTTACCTGCGCATCATACGCCACGCGGTAGGTAAGCGTGGTACTGCCGCTAAACACGGTGGGCGCAACGCTAAACTCGTTATCGGACAAGGCGCCGGCAGTGGCGGGGTAGGTTTGCCCTACATTAGCAGTGTAAACCGTTTGGCAGCCGGTTTCGTCATCGGCAATGGTAACGGTGTAAGCGCCGGAGCAGAGGTGGTTACGCTGCGGGCTGTTGCAGGGCAGGCAATCGCTCCAATGGTAGGTGTAGCTGCCGGTTCCGCCGGTTACCGAAAGGGTAATTTGCCCGGTGCATTGGTCGCTGTTGCAGGCGGCAAGGCTGGGTTGGGCGGTGTGGGTTACCTGCAAATCGGTATCATCTAAGTATATGCCGGTAACGGTTATGGCATCGGGTATTTGTATTATTTCATTGTTAAATTCCAAGGTTAAATCATACACACCTTCGCCTAAATTGGTAAGGGTGTGGTTGCTGCTTCCATTAACGGTAAAATTTATACTGCAACCATTGGTAAGCGCGGTAATGGTGGCGGTGGCGGGTTGGTACAGGTTGCCGTTGCAATCGTAAACGGCGGTTAATTCTTGCGGATAGTCGAAGCCGGTGGGGCAGCAGAGATTGGTAATAATACAGGCGGAATGTCCTGTTTCACGGCAATAAAAAGATTGGTCATCTGTTGCAGAAAGGAAAACAACTGCATCTCCCTGTAACGCATCTATTGCGGTTGGGGTAAAACAAAATGTTCCCGATTGCCAACCGTAACCGGAATCAGAAGGGCCGCCGGGTGGAGTATAATAGCCAGACTGGTAGGTATGAATTGCGCCAGCTACCGAACAAGTAACATTTGCAATGTGATTGGTGGCATCGGTAACATAATAATTGATGCATACCTGTTCTCCCAAACAATAATGGGGGTTTTGACCAAAAGTGGCGGCATCAAATTCTGGAGTATCGTTTTGGCACTCATCAGAAACAGGAAAATCATTGCATGCCTGTTGCAGAATTAAGGTTTCACCGGTGTTGCTATCGGTGAAAGTAAACTGCACATAGGCATTTACATTGTCAGGGTCAGGGGGTTGAGATATTAAATATCCTGTAAAAACGATATTACTAGTTTGTGCGTCAAATTCACCATCTCCATTAAAATCAGCCTGTTGTAATCCAGATAATCCCGAGAAACAAGAATGTGTAAATGAATAAAAAATTGTGAAAAAGTTACCAGTGGTTTCACATACCACATCAATAATTTCTACCGATTGCAAACAGCTAAAGGTAAACCCATGCACTTCATCGCCGAAAGGATAACTATTAACCCATTGCCCAAACTCATTCCTGTAAGGCAGGTCTTCGGCAGAAATACAATCATCGGTTTGCGGATAATTTTGCATGCCCTCTAAAAGGTTTCCGGTTAAATCTGTTCCTGCAAATTGAAGTCTATAATCGCCGCTTTCAAAAGAGGGGTTATCAAAAGTAATATTAAAATTCCATGTACTGCCTGATCCAAAAACATCATTAATAGCAGGTGTAAGCAATAGGTTGTCGGGGGATTTAACCCCGCTAAATGTTATACTTGACATGTCTTCGGAAGTAGTTACAATAAGTGTAAGTCCGTTGGTTAAACCGGTACTTACCGGAGTAATATTGGTTTGCAGGCAAAGTTGGGTTTGGTCTGTGTTCCACTGCCAAGCTTGGTGGGCTATGGTGTTGCCGGTGGCAATATCAATAATTTGTACCGATTGTATGTAGGGCAGGTGGTTGTCGCAATCTTCGGTATTGCAATCGGGAGAATTTGATACGGTTATTGACATAGTATAAACCGAACTCGCATTATAAGCCTCCGCGCCTGAAAGGGTAAGCGATACCGTGTAAGCGCCGGGGGTGTTCCAACTCACTAAATAGTAGGGATTTTCGGGATCATCTTCTACCAAAATGGCAGTTGCGCCGTTAAAATCCCAGACCACTTCATCAGAACATGCATCGCAAGATACATTGTACAATGCCAGTTGCGTGTTGGTGCATAAGGTTTGGTTTTCGGGGTTAAAAGCTGTGCCGCAATGGGTGAGCGGCATTATTTCTGCACTAAGAAAACAGGGCTGCCCCGATGCCTGCATACCTCCGCCCGAACCACCCGGCACACAGGGCGGTATATGAAAAAAGTGAGCAACATCTGTTGTTTGTAGAAAAGGAACGCTCCATGTGCTTGTTCCGGTGCGGTGGGGCAGTTGCAGCGCAGTATAGGGGTTGGGCGAAAAGGGGAAGCCCGTAAGTTCATTGAGGGTAAGGTCTTGCCCGATTATGCCTAATAGCTGGTCGCCGGTTCCGATGCCGGCAAGGAAGGCGGGCTCTACCTGGAACCATGCTGTTGTATTGTTTTCGGTGTAGCTTAAAGCATTGTGAAATGTGGCATTGTTGCCTATGGTAAAGGTAATTTCGTCCATAGGTTCCGAGGCGGTAATTTGAATTTCCATAGTCTCAACGGTTGTGGCAGGAGTTAACGGGGTAACAAGCGCATATTCTAACCGCCCGGGCGGGTTGCCCGCACCGTTGTCGTAAGCGGCGTTCCAAGTCCATTGAGCATGGTAGCGCGGAACTCCGCCCTGGGTAATAAGTACCTCTTTTATGTAGGGGCGGAAGTTGTCGATGACAATGGGGTTGGGATCGCTGTCAAATATAGCTCCGTTTACGGTTGTGGCGCTTGCCAGCAGGTAGTAGTTGCCATCGGGATAGCGCGCATCTTCGGTGATGTAGGCGTATTGTGCAGAAATTCCTCCGTAGTTGTCGTTTTTATGAATTCGAGTACGAAAATTGAGAAAATAAAAATCATCATAAGGAGTATTTGTTGAAGTACTTCCGTATGCAAATGGCGCTATGCCTGTTGCTGCCCAACTACCAACCCCTCCTGTAGCCGTGTTGGCATTCGGATAAAATCCATAGCCAACAGGAACATTCTCTACTCGTGAGTTTTCTGTTATTTGCAAATTATAGTCGCTGCCTTGAACAACCTCAAAATTGGCAGTTGGTTCGCTAAGTTTTTTTATTAACACTTCTACCTGGTCTATATCCATGATGCCACCCGAATAATATTGGTCGGCGGCAGGCCCATAAGCGTTTGCTATGTTCATAGCTACTCTGGCTCTGCATTTTACATGGTCAATATTGGCTGCATCTGTTTGGGTTGTAACAGACAGCGTATATTGTGTATCGTAATGGTTGAGTATTTGCAAAGGGTCTTTGCAATTGTTGATGTGCTGAATATTGGTTAGGTTATCTATTTCGGAATCAACAAAACGGTATAAATGAATATGAGATAGAACGCCTCCAGAGGTGCCAAGCGGCGCTATAGGGGCTCCCTGCGCTACTATATTGGTGGTGGTTAAATTCCATACTGTTCCCTGTTCGTCTGTATAACTTATAACACCCCCCGATGTATGAGCTAATGCTATGGGGGTTTGACTGGAGGGATGGTAGATAATTACTTTTTGATCTATCCCAAATATGGTATAGTTTTCGTATGACATGTCTCCAAGTTTGCCGGGCAGTGCTTCATCTTGAAAAATATGCCCGTACCCAAAATTTTCACCTGTAGGGTTACCAGATTCACCCGTTCCGGTAATTGAAATGAGTTTGTAGGCTTCAGTGCCTAAAATCCTTCCTACCCTGCCATTTGTAATGGATAGCACATGATAGCCTTCGTCCTCAGTTAAAGGATCTTTTAGGGTAATGTCCACCCCTCGATGCCAGTTTGAAATACCTGTACCAGTTCTTCGCCCAAAATCCGACACTACATCAATAACACCATCGCCGGTTAGTTCAAACGCAGCAGGGGTTAAATTGTATGCAGGTGTACTACCGGTGCAGCCGGTGCAGCTATGGTAATTTACATCGTATTGCGCCTTCAACAGTGGCGCAAAAATTAGCAATGCTATGATTAGTACAATTGTATGTTTCATGGTTGTTGTAGTTTTAAAGGTTGGTTAAATGGTGTTTGTTTAAAATCTCTGTCCCATAAGTAAGTCTTACCCTCCCATATAAATCCCCTCTCAATATCTTTATAACTTTTAGCACTAGGCGACCATTTTTCTTTATTTATCGCTAATGAATAAACGACATGCTTCTCTGGCTCAAACCTTACCATAACTAAACTTTCTTTAGTATATAAAGTAAGCCAAAAAATATTACCGTGCGCAATAAACGGCATAATCTGATCCAAGTCCTGTTTAAAAATAGTAGTTAGAGTAGCAGTTTCAACAATCTGAATGCCTGTTGGCCAAAAGTAATCACCTGCATAATCTTCGGCTATACCGCCATAATTTATGCCCAAATATTTGCCGTTTTCAGTCAGTTCAAGGTCTGCGCAATTGTGATAATCCAACCAACTCCAGATTACCTCTCCTTTGTTGTTAAGAGCTATAAAGGTGTTTTTATGTGCCAACAGTAGCTCATAACCACAGTTGTGTTCCTGATTAGGGCTACACCAACTGTGAAATGATATGCTAAATTGCACAACAGCTATGTTTGAAACGCCTACTGCAAAGTTCCTTAATAAAACTCCTCCAAATTTAAAATCGTCCGGAATTGGTGCAGGTGTGTTTTGCAAGCCGTATAATTTAACAATCTCCTTTTTTGTCAGTCCGCCCAAGTCGAACCGTTCATAAACACCTTTTTCGATAGTTCCAATTGGTCTCCTAAGTTCCGGTAGCCCGGATTTGTAATATGGGTTGTGTTTTGCAAAATGGAATACTGCACAGGTGTCTTTGCTGGTTCTATCAACAAAAGCAACCTTATTTCTCAAAATCACTATCTCATTATCCTCCACGCCCTCGCTAAGTTTTTGGGGCGGGATGATAATGATGTTTCGGTTGCTGTATTGTGCCATAAGCGTTTGCACACAAGGCAGGGCTGCAACCAAAGCCCAAATAAACCCGATGTTCAGCATTGTTTTGAAATAAAATGTTTTCATTAGAGATGATTTTTGAATGATAAAATAGATAACCTCCCGCTTCCTTACCCCTTACAGCGCAGGAAAACAAGGCGTTTAAAACGTGGGCAAACTTATTATGATGGTATTAGGGAGGGCGAAGTACGGCATAGCTTACAATTGCCTGTAAGCCAACATATATGGGGGGGGGGTATATGTGTGTTGATTATTTTCATGAGCATG
>NBMY01000020.1 GCA_002212985.1 Sphingobacteriales bacterium TSM_CSS | reverse complement strand
GGTAATATTGACCGCATAATCTTCCACCTCGCCGTAGGCAAAAGTACCGCAGGCGTTGGGCAGTGTATTGTCTGAACTTGCAACCCATTTCATGACAACCCGCATGGTAGTGGGACCGGTTAGCGCAGTAGCCGGAACGGTAATGCTTGCGTTTACCACATTTGCGGAAGCTTGTGTTGAACTGTATAGCCTTTCAGAAGGGTCGTCGAAGGTGCCGTTTTGGTTAAGGTCTATCCAAATGCGCCAATATTCGGTATAAGTTTGCCCTGCAAAACCGGGTGTAAGGGTAATGTTGTAACTGTTGCCTTGTTGCAAGACAGTGCCAATACACCTGAAATCGGCATACCCGCCGTTGGCACCGCTATTGTTGGCAATGGTGTTAAGGGCAACACCGGCAATCCATTCATAAGCAACATTGTTGCCTTTTGCGGTACAATAATTGAGCAAACCGGCAGGCGGTGTGCCAAAAGTACGAACCGAGGAGAAACTGCTCTGCTCCGAACTGCAAACCGACTGCACCTGATATTCGTACTGCGTACAGGGTGTTAAGCCCGATAATGCCAGCGAATTGGCGGTAATACCGTTGCTGTTAACCCATGTCGTTGCGCCTGTTTCGCGGTATCTTATGTTGTACGACAAAGCGTTGGGCATTATGTTCCACGACAGCGTTACCGATGTGGCGGTAAGTTGCGAGGTACCCAATCCGCCCGGAACCAAACAGCCGCTGGGGTTGGCGCATTGCAGCGAGTTGAAGGCATTCATACGGCCTGCACCAAGTAAACCAACATAACCGGGATTTTGACTGTTAATATTTTCGGCACCGGTTAAAATACAGTTTTCCACTTCGGCAGGTCCAAAACTTGGGTTATAGGAAAAAATGAGCCCTGCCAAACTGGCTACGTTGGGGCAGGCCATAGAAGTTCCGTCGTAATATTCGTAGGAGGTGTTGCTGGTGGCAACGGTGCTTCTGATGCTGCTCCCCGGGGCGGTAATGTCAATCCATGAGCCATAGTTGGAAAAACTCGATTTCTGGTCAGATTGGTTGCTCGATGCCACACTTATAACATTGTTATAGCCGGCAGGGTAAAATACCGAATTGGTATTGTCGTTTCCGGCTGCGGCAATTACCAGAATGCCGCGGTTTCGGGCTTCGTTTACAATATTTTGGTAGGTTTGGGCATACCCGCCGCCGCCCCACGAGCAACTGATAACTTCGGGATAATTGTTCATGGCATAGGTAAAAGCTGTCCAAATGCCCGATAAAGAAGCATCGCTGTCTCTTGCGCCCTTGCAAGCCATTACCTTTACATTGTGCGAAATAGCGCCGCCACCCTTGGCATTATTGGTAACGGCAGCCGCAATACCGGCGCAGTGCGTACCGTGCGAAAAATAAAAATTGCTTGCCCCCGATGGCGGGTTGGGGTTGTTGTCGTTGTTGCCGCCGTCCCAGCCGTTAACATCATCAACATAACCGTTTCCGTCATCGTCAAGGCCGTTGCCGGCAATTTCACCGGTGTTGGTCCAAATGTTGGCGGCCAAATCTTCGTGCGTAAGGCGCACTCCGTCGTCAACAATGGCTACCACCACGTTGGCAGAACCTGTAGCCAAATCCCATGCATCAAAAGCATCTACCTTTGAAATATGCCATTGGGTGTTGTTGGTAATAAACGGGTCGTTTGGCACCAAACAAAGGCGTTCATAGGGAACTTTTTCTGCATATTCCACCCAGTTCAGGGCGCTCAAATCCCTGAGCAAGGCATCAACGGCAGCGGCATCGGAAAAATGCAGGGCATAAGTGCGGTTAAACATCGGTGTTTTCAGTTTTTCAAACGGGCGGAAAATGCGCTGAATTTTATATTTATCAATCATCTCTGATAACAAAGGGTATTGACGTGCATCGGAGACACCCGCCTCAAAAACCGGCAGGGTAACGGTTGCTTTATCGGCTATTTTGATGAAAACCTGCCCGTCCCAATATTCGGCGTAAACGGTTTGTGCAGCAGCCCGAAAACTGCCGTATAACAGGAACAAGGCACAAATACCCGCTAATTTAAGTGTAGTGAGTTGCTGCATATTGTGTTTTACTGATGTGAGGCTAAAGATACATAATTGCATAGCATTTACGCATAAATACCCAATGTTGTTCTTGCTGAGAAAAGGAATTGACGGTTTAATGACAAATATTTTTACCCAACCCAAACCATTTCCCGAAAGCAGGTTTTACCCAACATTAAACTATAAACCCTTTGGTTCTGTTTTTTAAACTCATTTCAAGCAAACTACACACCAATTAACTATGAAAGCAGTAATTTGTACAAAATACGGCCCTCCCGAAGTATTAACTGTTACACAGGTTGAAAAGCCCGTACCAAAAGATACCGAAATTTTGGTGGCAATTAAGGCAACGGCGGTAAACTCCGGCGATGTTAGGATGCGGGCATTGGCAGTAGAAGGGTTTCTTAAAATTGTGATGCGCTTTGTGTTGGGCTTTACCAAACCCCGAAAACCCATTCTGGGCACTGTATTTTCGGGTATTGTAGAACAAGTGGGCAGCAAGGTGCAACATTTTTCGGTTGGCGATGCGGTTTACGGCATTACCGGTTTTAAGTTTGGCACGTATGCCGAATATATTGCGGTTTCCGAAAACAGCGTAGTTACCCAAAAACCGGACAATGCCAGCTTTGAAGAAGCGGCAGCCATTTTGTTTGGGGGACAAACTGCCATCTACTTTTTACAAAAAGCAAATATTGCCGCAAGGGCAACTCCGTCTGTGTTAATTTATGGCGCAACAGGTTCGGTAGGTGCCGCAGCTGTACAAATAGCCAAACATTATAACGCAAGGGTTACGGCTGTTTGCAGTTCAAAAGGGCAAGACCTTGCACATGAACTTGGCGCCGACCGGATTGTTTTATACGATAAGGAAGATATAAGTCAAATGCCCGAAAAATTTGACATATTTTTTGATGCAGTTGGTAAAGCCCCGAAAAAGTTGGCCCTTAACCTGCTCAACAAAGGCGGCAGTTACCAAACTGTTGGCGGGTTAGATGTGGCAGCCGATAAATTGGAACAACTGCAACTGTTGCGCACCCTTTTTGAAGAGGGTAAACTTAACCCTGCTATTGACCGCATTTATACCTTAGATGAAATAGTGGAAGCGCACCGCTATGTGGACACCGGAAGGAAAAAAGGGAACGTAGTGGTGCGGATAGGGTAGGTAGATTTTGGCGGTTTAGGGGTAAATGAAATAGCTTACTCCTTTTACTACAAATTACCCAACCCAACCAACCGTATAGCAACTGCTTTCGTTTACAGGGTAGTTTTATTTTACCAACCCTTAAATGTATTGATATGCACCGCTTATTTTTACCCCTTTTACTGCTTGTTTGCCACAATACGTTATGGGCACAAAGTTGGTGGCTGCCCGATTCGCAGCCTACTATCTGGCATGGCGATACCGTTTCTTTTGAAACACCCTATACATGGCTTTATTCCGATACATCGGGAAATAATATCTGGCAGGTTGGCACACCGTCCAAGCCCGTTTTCAATCAGGCTTTTTCGCCGCCCAATGCCATTGTTACCGATACCCTTAACGCTTACACTACCAACAACCAGTCGTGGTTTAAACTGTATTTGGGCGAGTTTAATTTTTCCTATTTCTACGGTAGCGATATGTATATTGAAATGAAACACCGCTATGATACCGATACGCTGAAAGACGGCGGCTTTATACAAGTTTCTTACGACAACGGCAATACATGGATGAACATAATTAAAGACACCGTTTTTTTAGATGTAAACCCCGCATGGGAAAACCTCAACCTCTACAACCAAAGCAATACCCTATATAATGGTGAGTTTGGATTTTCGGGCAATTCGGGCGGGTGGGTTACCACAGGGTTTACCTGGCACTATACTCCGGTTAGGAATAGCCACCGCGCGCCAATGGGCGATACTTTAGTGCTGCGTTTCAACTTTGTGAGTGACAGTCTGCAAAACAACCGCGAGGGCTGGATGATTGACAACATTCGGCTCTTTGCCATTGATTTGGGCAGTGGTATCGGGCAGGTAAGCATGGTAAACAAACTTTTTACCCTTTACCCCAATCCGGCAGAAAACCACACTATGGTACGCCTTAGCCAAACTTGTCATACAGTTGAGTATGGCTTATTTTCGACATCGGGCAGGCAAATATTAGGCGGCAGTCAGCAAAATATTGAAGAATTTGAGCTAAACTTCTCCCAAATTCCCGCCGGAATGTATATCTTGCGCCTTATTGCCGATAACCGCCTTGCTGCTTTTGAAAAGTTGGAAGTTCGGTAAAATTACCCTTTATGCGCCGTTTTATTTTACTTATGTTATTTGCTAATCCGGTTTTACCGATTGTTGCGCAACAGGTTTATAACTCCGCTATGCCGTTGGCGCATACCTATTCCATTGTAGGCTACGACCCCGAAACCGGTGAAATGGGCGTTGCCGTGCAGTCGCACTGGTTTTCGGTAGGAAGCATAGTAACCTGGGGCGAGGCAGGCGTTGGCGTTGTAGCAACACAATCTTTTGTAAACCCTGCATTTGGCCCCGATGGATTGGCGATGCTGAAAAAAGGACTTAGCCCGCAAGCCGCCTTAGACAGCCTGCTGGCTGCCGACGAAGGGCGCAACGTGCGGCAGGTGGCATTGTTGAATGCCAAAGGCGAAACGGCAGTACATACCGGCAGCAACTGCATTGCCGAAGCCGGACACAAACAGGGGCAGTATTTTTCGGCACAGGCCAACATGATGCTCACCGATAAGGTTTGGGGAGCCATGGCCACCGCTTTTGAAACCACCAAAGCGCCCCTTGCCGAAAGACTCATTGCCGCTCTGGAAGCAGCCGAAAACGCCGGCGGCGATATACGCGGCAAGCAATCGGCGGCGTTGCTGGTGGTAAGCGGAACCAATACGGGTAAACCGTGGATAGACCGGCTGGTTGACCTTCGGGTGGAAGACCACTCACAACCCATTGCTGAAATTAAGCGCCTGTTACAGGTACATCGGGCATACGGGCACATGAACGCCGGCGATCTTGCCGTAGAAAAAGGCAAAATGGACGAAGCTATGCAGGAATACGCCGCTGCTCAAAAATTGTTTCCCGATAATGAGGAAATGAGTTATTGGACAGCCGTTACCCTTGCCAATGCCGGTAAAACCGACGAAGCGCTGGCGCTCTTTAAAATGGTATTTGCCAAAAACGAACAATGGCGAATACTGACTACCCGCATTGTTAACAACAAACTGCTTACCGTTGACACGCAAACGCTGATGCGAATTCTGGAAGTTCGATAAGTGTCATCTGAGTAGTTTTAGCACTATAAGTAACACATGGAGGGCAAAATCATAGGGCGGCTATACGGGGTCATTACCCAACAGCGGTTAATGTTAGCTGCTGCTTTGCTTTTTGTTATGTACCTAACATTGCTTTTTTTGCTGCCGCAAAATGAGGTAAACACGTTGCTAAGGTTATATAGCAGCCGCTTACTACTGCTGGTCGGTATTAGTTTGGCTTGTTATCTGAGCTACAAAGCCCATACCGTTAAAAAGCCATTTGATTCGTTGTTGCAGCAAACCTGGCAGCCTCATACGTTGGCCTTATTCCGGATTGGTGTTTTTCTCATACCGGCGCTTTTTGCTCTTTACCCGGGTTCCAGCATTTCGGGCTGGATGCTGGAAGAATGGATAGACCTCCCTATTTCCGAAAGAAAACCCTTGCCGTTTATGAGCTGGTACAGTATGCACGTGCCGGTAGGACGGCAAATTGCCGATACCATACAGCCGTTTTACAAAATAGTATCGGTAATGGGGTTGCTGGGGTTGTTTACCCGTTTTTCTACCGTTTCGTTTGCCGTTTGCAATTTGTACCTTTACAGCATCACGAGTTTATACGGGAAACCGGTAAACAATCAGCACATGTTTTGGTTTCCTGCCATTCTGGCATTGTCAGACTGCGGGCGGGTATTTTCGGCCGATTACTTCCTGCGGCGATATTGGTACAAAAAAAGAACCCCTGTAACCGGCAGCGTTTCCTATTATTACCCCATACTTTGCACATGGTTGTTGTTGGGTATTTTTTACTTTTTTCCCGGTTTCTGGAAAATCTGGACATCGGGTTTTGACTGGATATTTAAGGGCTACCTAAAAGGCTACCTGTACCTAAAATGGCATGAACTGAATAACTGGCAACCTTTATTCCGCATTGACCATTATCCTGTACTCTTGGTTTTGGCATCGGCAGCTACCATTTTGTTCGAAACGGGGTTTATTTTTCTGGTTCTTTTCAAGAAATGGCGCAAGTGGTTAATTCCGGCCGGCATCTTGTTTCATGGCGGTGTATATTTAATGATGCACATCAGTTTTTTCCAGTTGTTTCAGGGGTATATTACTTTGGTTAATGTTAATCCTCCTCCGTCCGAAACAGACAGTAAAGGAGCGGTAGCCCACCGTAACCCTATTGTCGGTAAGTGGCAGTTGGCTGTTTTTGGGTTTATTTTGGCCGGTAATGTGCTGATGGGCACACTCAAAATCAACAGTTTCCCTTTTTCCTGTTATCCTACTTTTGATACAGAAGTTAATGCCGCCGGTTACGAGGTTGTACAATATGAAGCCAAATGCCGGCACCGGCTTGTACAAGATGCTGAATTGCGCAGCCTGCTAAACAAGCATTACACTTCGTACAACTTGCAGGCCAGAGAAAATGCCTTGTTAAAGGCAGCAGGTAGTGCTGACACCGCAACTGTTTTAACCGAAGCCAAAGCCATTGGGGCAACACTGCAACAAGCATTGGCTTGCGACACGGTGTATTTCTACAAAACGCAATTAGGCAGCGAAAAAAACCTTACTGCAAGAACAAAATTGCTGCAACTGCCGCTTTAACTCTTTTTTTAATGCCTGAATGGTACGGGCAATACCGGCGCTTAACTGCCCCAAAGCATTTTGTTGGAACAAAAAAGTTTGAAACTCACCTTAAAACTACTTACCTTTGCAGGCAGGCAACCTGTAGTGAAAACAATATTTACATCAACCCCAACAAAAAAATAGGCATGTTTATGAAAACAACATTTTTAACCCTCCTCTTGTTACTTGGCACTTTGTTGATTACCTCTTCCTGCTCTGTAGAACCCCGCGGCAACGAAAACACCGAAACCAAAACCGATGCCCAAGCCGAAGCGCCGCCGGCGCCTAAAACCTTTGACGGCAATTTTCTTTACTCGGGAAAACTGAATGGGAAAGATATTTTGGTAAAAATTGTGGTGAAAGATAAAACGCTTAGCGGCGGCTACTATTTCCTGCCCGATGGTAAAGAAAGCAAAGTTTCGGGTAAACTAACCTCAGACACTACCGGCGAAATGACCGAGGTGGATGCAAACAACCAACCGGTTGCTACCTTTAACGGCACCTTTAAGCCCGATGGTACAGCCGATATAACCCGTACTGTTACAGGCAGTCAAACGCCCGAAATGTTTACCATTACGCCGTTTAAAGACGAGGGAGCTTACAAACCCAATTAGCCGTAAACAGTAGAATATGAACCGGCGCAAAATAATTGCTTCAGCACTTTTGCTTACTTCGCTTTTTAACAACGAAGGTTGCCGAAAGAATGATAAAGCAAGTAGTGTTTTCGCGCCCGGAATGCAAAACCCGTCCTCGCTTGAGCCGTATTCTGGACCATGGACGTTTGGTATGGCTGCTCATTTGCTGCGCAGAACTACCTTCGGGCCAACCCGTTTGCAAATTGTAACCTCGGTTCAAAAAGGTATGCAGGCAACTGTTGAACAACTTTTTAAGCCCATACCGCTTCCGCCGCCGCCCATCAATTACTTTTTTACCCAAGACCCCAACGTGCCCATAGGCCAAACATGGGTAAACGCACCTTACCTGAAAGATGTTTTTTTTGAACAATACCGGAAAAAAAGCATCAGAGCCTGGATGATAGCCCAAATTTGGGCAGAAGGCACATCGGTAATGCAACAGCTTATCCTTTTCTGGCACAACTATTTTGGAATTTCCGATATAATTGAGCATAAACAGGAGTATATACACCTTAACCTGCTGCAAAACTTTGCATGGGGCAATGTTAAGGAACTGATCAAAAAAATAACCATTGACCCTGCCATGCTCCGTTTTTTAAACGGGCGCGTAAACGTTGCCGGCGCTCCCAATGAAAATTATGCCCGCGAATTGCTGGAGCTGTTTACCGTTGGAAAAGGCCCGCTGGCCGGACCCGGTGATTATACCACTTTTACCGAACAAGATGTGGTTGCCTTGGCAAGGGCGCTTACCGGCTGGCGCGATACCGGTTTTTACACCTTAGATG
>NBMY01000021.1 GCA_002212985.1 Sphingobacteriales bacterium TSM_CSS | reverse complement strand
CTCCTCCTCACCTCCTTTGCATACCTGCACGCACAGCCCTTTAAAGACCTTAGCCGGTACGAAGCCATTTATGCCACTTATACCAACGAACAGGGTAAAAAGGTAAACGAGGCGGGCTATTTGTACTACAATGCCTCGCTTGGCAAACCTGTTTCCTTTGATGAATTGTACCATCTTTACCCCTTTACCAAAGGCAACCTGCCCGATACCTGGCTGGGCATGGTGCGAACCAAACTGTCGGCTACCGATAAAACCGAGTATTTAGTGGTGTTTGACTGGGGCATGTCTGACGATTATAATTTTGCGTTCTTCCAAATGCAAAAAGATACCCTGCTGCCCCTGCAAACCATTGCCCCCGACGGGCAAAAAACCGATGCCTATATTGGAGGCAAAGAAATTTACCTGCCCGGAAACGGCTTCTTTTACACCGCAGGGCATGTAAACAATATGTTTAACCAACGTAGCAAGTGGTT
The DNA here is from genome assembly GCA_002212985.1 of Sphingobacteriales bacterium TSM_CSS. Lineage (GTDB taxonomy): Bacteria > Bacteroidota > Bacteroidia > Chitinophagales > UBA2359 > UBA2359. Next base: position 8,030 of record NBMY01000021.1, on the reverse strand, counting down.
TATTCAAAACAACCTGCTTGCCCAAACCCCGCAACCCTTTTACTACGTAGGGCTTACTACCAAAGCAAAAGAACCCGTTGCCATTTATGCCGATATTGCCCTTACCCAAAAAGTGGCCGATATTGCCGCCGGCAGCCCCCTTACCGTTTTGCTTAACTTGCCGCCCGGGCAAGCCCCCGCATCGGAACAAGATGCCGCCAACGGCTTTCACCAGTACGAATATTTCCTCCTCAAAACTGAATTTGGGCTTACCGGCTGGGTAAAAATTGACACCTACGCCATGAACACACCCATTGACGGACTGTTCTATGCCGGCGATTAACCCTGCTATTGTCTGCACAATGCCATATCTGCTGCATTTGCTAAAATTCATTTGGCAGGGCTGCAAAAAATGAGCAGAAAAATTGGTATTTTTGCATACCATTTAATAACACTTAAACAAATTTCACTATTTAAATCATGAATTTTCAGCTATCTGAAGAACACCTGATGATACAAGGCGCCGCCCGCGATTTTGCCCAAAACGAATGCAAACCCGGCGTAATAGAGCGCGATGAAAAAATGCAGCACCCTACGGCGCTGGTAAAACGCATGGCCGAACTGGGCTTTTTGGGTATGATGGTTTCGCCGGAATATGGCGGCAGCGGCCTCGATACCATTTCTTACGTGCTGGCCATGGAAGAAATATCGAAAGTTGATGCCTCGTGCTCGGTTATTATGTCGGTAAACAACTCTTTAGTTTGCTGGGGCATAGAAGCCTTTGGTTCAGAAGAACAAAAACAAAAATACCTGCCCGATTTGGCATTAGGTAACATGATTGGCGCTTTCTGCCTCTCTGAACCCGAAGCAGGTTCAGACGCTACCTCGCAACGAACCACTGCCATAGATATGGGCGACCACTACCTGCTCAACGGCACCAAAAACTGGATTACCAACGGCGGACATGCCGGCTTGTATCTGGTAATTGCCCAAAGCCATACCGAAAAAAAACATCGGGGCATCAACGTATTTATTGTTGACCGAAACTGGAAAGGTGTAACCGTTGGCGCCAAAGAAAACAAAATGGGTATCCGCGCTTCCGATACGCATTCTATCATGTTTCAGGATGTAATAGTACCTAAAGAAAACCGCATTGGCGAAGACGGTTTCGGGTTTAAATTTGCCATGAAAACCCTCGACGGCGGCCGCATTGGTATAGCTTCGCAAGCATTGGGCATTGCATCGGGCGCTTACGAACTGGCAGTGGCCTATTCCAAAGAACGACAGTCTTTCGGCAAACCTATTTCCAATCATCAGGCCATTCAGTTTAAATTGGCCGATATGGCCACGCAAATAGAAGCCGCCCGCCTGCTCTGCCTTAAAGCAGCTTACCTTAAAGACACCAACCAACCCTACGGCCCTGCGGCAGCCATGGCCAAACTGTTTGCATCAGAAACCGCCATGCAGGTTACTACCGAGGCGGTGCAGGTGCATGGCGGCTATGGTTATGTAAAAGAATACCACGTTGAACGGTTGATGCGCGATGCCAAAATTACCCAAATTTACGAAGGTACCTCCGAAATTCAACGCTTAGTTATTGCCCGAAGTGTGCTGGAAGATTAACCCCCGTTTTCATTTGCTAAAACAAGTATCCCAACACAACCAACCATACACACATAACCGTCTTTTTACCATTAAAAAAATAAAACTTATAATGAAAAAAAACGTTTTCTTTTTTGCCGCCTTGCTCCTTTTGGTAAGTTTGTTTGGCTACGCACAGGAGGTTAACCGTTGCGTAAGTTACGAAATGCAATTGTACCGCGCCCTGCTGAACCGGCAATACGGACCGGCGGTTCAAAAAACCTTTGATAAAGCCACCCAGGTTGCCCAACACAATTTACTGGCAAAAGCCGGCGGCGACAGCATTTTGCGCATACCCGTAGTAGTGCATATTGTTTACAATACTTCTATGGAAAACATACCCGATGCCGCCGTTTACCAGCAAATTGACATTTTGAACCGCGATTACCGCCGCCAAAATGCCGACTCCTCGCTTACCCGCGACGAATTTAAACCCGTAGCTGCCGATGCCGGTATTGAATTTTACCTGGCCCAAATTGACCCCGACGGCAACCCCACCACCGGTATTACCCGAACCCAAACTTCGGTACAAAACTTCTCGCCACTTTCGGGTATTGATATTTTTGAAATCATTAACCAAATTTTGGCCTGCGGCATTAATCCCGTTGACATTCTAACCGGCGCACCGCTCACCCCCGAACAGGAAGCCTGCCTTAATACGGTATTGGCAAGCCTTGGCGGTTTTGATGCCATGAAATTTGCCGACCAGGGCGGTAAAGATGCCTGGCCTACCGACCAATACCTCAATATTTGGGTATGCAATATGGACGACGGCAGCGGCGTAGGAACCGTTTTGGGCTTTGCTTACCCGCCCGCCGAAGCACCCAACTGGCCGGCAGGCTCGGCCGGTACCGCACAAACCGATGGCGTGGCTATTCACTACCCCGTTTTTGGCGGCTCGGCAAATCCGGCGTTGGGTACCCTTGCCTCTGTAGTAGGCGAAGGCAGAACCTGTGTACACGAGGTTGGACACTACCTTGGACTGCGACACATTTGGGGCGATGGCGATTGTACCATGGACGACGGTATTGCCGACACGCCCAACAGCGACTCGGCTTCGCAACAGGAATGCGACTATACCAAAAACAGTTGTATGGACACCCCTGTTAACTACCCCGACATGATTGAAAACTACATGGATTACTCCGATGAAGATTGCATGAACATCTTTACCCACGACCAGGTAGGTATTATGCGCGCCATGTTGCTTGGACCCCGCTCCTCCTTATTGCAAGGCTCGCAATTAGCAGCCCCGCAATGCGATTTTACCTCCTCTGCTACTACCGTTAATACCAATGAACTTATTCAGTTTACCGACCTCTCAACCGGCGGTATTTCAGAGTGGTACTGGGCTTTTGGCGATGGCGAAGGCAGCACCCTCAAAAACCCAACGCACAGCTATGCCGCTGCAGGCACCTATTCGGTTTCTTTAACGGTGATAAACGCACTTGGCAATGATTTTGAACTGAAAGAAAGTTATATTACCGTATCCGATGCAGTAGGTATTGCCCCCAATACCCTGCAAAATCAGGTGCAGCTAAGCCCCAATCCTACCAAAGGGCTGCTTAACCTGCAACTGCCTGCTTCGGGGCAAAATTACCGGATTACGGTAATGACCACATCAGGGCAGCAAGTTTATCAAACTGTTGCCAATGCTGCCGCCACCTTAGACCTTTCGGCTCAACCCGATGGCGTGTACCTCATTAGCGTTACCGGAAACAGCCAAAGCATTACGCTTAAAGCGCTGTTACAAAGGTAATACAAATGCCGCTTAACCGCTTTTCAAAGCCACGCCTGCATAAAAAAGGGGTGGCTTTGTTGTTTTACCAACCCAACAACAACTACCATTACCCTTACAACAAAAAACCTGAATAATTCCTGTATCTGCCAAACTGAAACAATGAATAAAAACTGTCTTTTTTTACTGTTACTTGCAATTGGCACAGCCCTCCTTTCTTCCTGCACCGTGCTGGAGCAAGCATCTGTTCATGATTTTCAAAGTGGGTTCTACAAACTGAAATCTGACACTGCAAGAAAAAAAGTTTACCTGCATGTATCTGAAGATACCATAAGCGCACACCCCGTATCGGGCAAGGTGACCGGGACAAAGCCCATATTTGAAATGCCTTATTCTGCCGTAACTGTGCCGTGGCTGCATTCGGTAAAATTTATAAAAAAGAGTGTAGATATTGACCTTACTGCCATTCTTTTTAAATATCGGTTTCCGCAAAAGAAATTGCCGGCAGAGTTAACCACCGATTTCAACACAGCTTTATATGTTGGTTGGCGAACCGATTACTACTTGTTTAAACAAAGAAAAGACCCGCTCAACCATTTCAGGCAGGAAATGGTAAACCGCGGGTTTGACTTTGGCGCATTTGTTGGCGCCGGAAGCACTACAGTAGGCCCCTTTTCAACAGATAATATGGTAAGCAATGAATACAGCGGCATGATTGCCCAAACAGGCATTGCCGGGTTTCTTCAGTCTAAAGTGGCCAGTTTTGGCATTGCCGCCGGTTTTGATTACCTTTTAAGCAACGACAGAAAATACTGGATTTATAACAAAAAACCCTGGCTTGGCTTAATAGTGGGCATTGCTCTAAATTAACCTAAGGTGGGTTACCCGAGTTTCTCCAATACTTGCGGCAACAACTTTAATTCAACTTTACCAACTTTAACGCTACATAAGACATTGTACAAACAAGAAATACGGGGCAAAATGCAGAACTTTAAGTAGCTGCCACAGTTATTCCGCCTGTGTAAAGCCGGGCATTAATGTCTTTATATTTTTTTGGTTTTCAGCCTTAAGGAGTTGCCAATAACTATTACATCGGAAAAAGCCATGGCAAAGGCGGCAATCATGGGGTTTAGCAAACCCACGGCAGCTAAGGGTATGGCCAGCAAGTTGTAGAAAAATGCCCAAAACAAGTTTTGCTTAATGGTAAGTACTGTGTGCCGGCAGATACCCAAAGCGTTGCCAAGCGAATGCAGGTTGCTGTTGAGCAATACCACATCGGCAGAATCAATAGCTACCTGACTGGCATTGCTAAGGGCAATACCTACCGATGCTTTTGCCAGCGCCGGCGCATCGTTTATGCCATCGCCCACCATGGCAGTTACGCCTTTTTTGCTCAGGTCTTCAATCATGTCTAATTTTTCTTTGGGCAGGCGGTTGGCATAATACTCAGTAATGCCCAATTTACGGGCGGCTTGGGTGGTTTTGTCGGTATGGTCGCCGCTAAGCAGGAGGGTTTTGATATGATGTTTGCTGAGGTATTCTACGGCATCGGCGGCGTCGGGGCGCAATTCGTCTTCCATGTCGAGCCAGCCGGCCAGTTTGCCGTTTTTCAGCACATAAATATTATGTGTATTGTCATCGGTAAATTCATCTGCAATGTTATATGATCCGGCCATATAGGTATTGCCATCGGTATCTTTACCCATTATGCCCATGCCCTTCATTTCGCGTACTTCAAACATGGGCAGGGGTTTATGGTCTTTTTCTAAGGCGCGCACAATAGCTTTTGCCAGCGGGTGTGCCGAGTAGCGCTCTAAACCCAGCAGTATGGCTTTAAATTCAAAATCGGGCAATTCAGATTTCATGCTTTTAATGGTAAAATAGCCGGTGGTGAGGGTTCCGGTTTTATCAAAAACAACGGTGCTAACCTTAGCCATAGTTTCCAGCACGGTGCCGCTTTTTATGAGAATACCGTTTTTGGCTGCCCGCCCCAGCCCGGCCATAAGGGCAGTAGGGGTGGCCAGCCCCATGGCGCAGGGGCACGAAATGACCAGTACGGCAATGCTGTTGAGGATAGATTGCTTAAACCCGATGTTGAAATAAAAATAGCCGCCGGCAAAGGTAACAATAGCAATGAGCAACACCACCGGCACAAAAACGGCGCTGATACGGTCGGCCAGTTTGTGTATGGGCGGTTGGTTGGCCTGTGCGCGCTTTACCAGTTCAATAATTTGCGCCAGAGCAGTATCTTTACCCACTTTGGTGGCTTTCATTTTAATGCTGCCGATTTCCAGTACCGAACCGCCAATAAGGGCAGAACCTTCGCCTTTTTCAACCAGCAGGCTTTCGCCGGTCATCATGGCTTCGTTGGCTCCGCCCGAACCCCAAACCACAATGCCATCGGTAGGTATGCGGTCGCCGGTGTTTACCAGAAACACCTGCCCGGTGCGTATAGATTTAGTGCTTACTTCCTCTATAGATTCATGACCGGTAACGGAGTCAATTTTTATGCGCCTGGCCACTGTAGGTTGCAATTTGCTGAGTTCGCGAATGGCCGAGCCGGTTTGCCTTACCGAGCGGCGCTCAATAACATTGCCCGTAAGCACCAGGGTAATAATGGTGGCGGCTGTTTCCCAAAACATATAGTTATGCCCCAAGCCAAAGGCAAACCCAATAAGGCTGTAGAGAAAAGCGGCGGTAGTACCCATAATAATGAGCACATCCATATTGGGCACACCGGTTTTTAATGATTTCAGGGCGCTGCTTCCAAAGTGGTCGGCGCCAATAATAAATACGGGCAGGCAAAGCAACATTTGCACAGCGCTGTTGTGCAGTATTTCAAACGGCAAAAACATAGACAGCAGCAGGGGAAGGGTAAAAATAGCGCATACCAGTAATTTCCATTCCAGATCAGACCAACCTGCAACATCAGGTTGCGCCACTGTATCGGTTGTTTCATCGGGTTCTTCTATTACGTGGTAGCCCAAGTTTTCAATGCCTTCCAACACTTCTTCATATGTTACGGCATTGTTCATTTCAAAACTGGCCTCGGCGTTTGCAAAACTAACATCAACGTTTTGCAGCCCTTTCTTTTCAAGAAAACGCTTTATACCTATGGCACAGTTGTTGCAATCCATACCTTCTATACCTACCCGGTGTATTGTTGAAACCTCTGTCATATTGCATAGGGTTAATTGGTAAAAACAAATTTGTTGGCACTATTTCTTAATTACCAAACAATTTGAGCGCAAGTTCGGTTTTTTATTGCTACTTTTAATGCCGTTTTAGGTAAATTGCTGCGTTTGCAGGTTACAAACGCACCTGCATTTAATTTTGTATATTTCTGAAAATCTTAATTAATATGGAAAATCCGAAGAACCGAAAAAACCAGATAAACATAGAACTTACCGATGAGGTGGCTGAGGGTGTTTACTCTAATTTGGCCATTATTACCCATTCCAATTCTGAGTTTGTTGTTGACTTTGTGCGCATTATGCCCGGCGTGCCCAAGGCAAAGGTAAAATCGCGCGTGGTACTTACGCCGCAGCACGCCAAACGTTTGTTGAAAGCCTTGGGTGAAAATGTGATGAAATTTGAAGCAGTTTACGGCATGATACAAGACACTGCACAGCCCGATGATTTTCCGCCCATAGATTTTGGCGGACCGCCCACACAGGCATAATAGACAGTTAGTTGCTGCTTTACCGCCAACAAGGCCGCCCTCTTAAAAACAGCAAAATATACCCATGCCACCCAAAGACCTAAACATCCGGTACAGGCAGGCATAACCCTTGCGGCGATAAAAGTAGTAACTACCCCGACAAAATAGCAACACAGTTTATACAAAATGCCGGCATTTTGGCGTATTACTGCTGTTGTGAAACGATTTATATGTTAATTTTGGCACAAAATTGATACAGCGCAGGTGTTTTTACAAGAACAAATAACAGAATTACAAAAGAGTATGCCGGCGCTGCCGCCCGTTGCAACTAACAATAGTTTTACCCATGCCCTAAACCGATTGCCAGCCGTAAGCCTCGAAGAATTGTCGAAGGCCAGCCTCATGGACCGCACCGATACCAAATTTTTTTTTCCGGTGCAGGTGCTGCCGGAGTTATTGGAGCAGGTTCGCAACTACTATGGCGTGCTTGAAATGAATGGTTCTCGCTGCATTCCGTATGAATCTTTGTATTTTGATACCGCAGATTTTGACCTTTACCTGCAACACCACAACGGCAAAGGCAAGCGCCATAAAATACGATACCGGCGCTACGTAAACTCCAACAAAACCTACTTTGAAATAAAACTGAAAAACCCGCAGGGGCGTACCATAAAAAGCCGCACCTCCGTGCCCGGCATTTGCGTGCCTTTGGGCGAAAAAGCCGCGCAGTTGCTTGAACAGCATACCTTGCTTAAACCGCAAAATATTGAACCCGTGCTGTGGGTGTGGTATTACCGCATTACCCTCCTGTCGCTCCATTTTCCCGAAAGAATAACCATTGATTTGGGGCTGCATTATGTAACCCCCCATAAACAGGCAGCATGGCAAAATATGTGCATTCTGGAAGTAAAACAAAACAGCGCCAACCGCCATTCGGTTATAATAGATGCCCTGAAGCAACTGCATATACACCCAAAATCGCTCAGCAAATACTGCACAGGAGTAGCCATA
>NBMY01000101.1 GCA_002212985.1 Sphingobacteriales bacterium TSM_CSS | reverse complement strand
CCAAAAAACTGAATGACCGCCGGCAAGGGGCAAACCTGTTGCGGGCTGCTAACCATACTTGCCTGCAATGCCTGCCCTTCTATGCAGAAATTGTAACTTTGTTCGGTGCCAAAATCGCCGCCACCTTCTGCGGCAACCGTGCCATCGGGCAGGGTAAGCGCGTAGCTGCCCTCGGGATTCATGCCATCGCCGTATGCATCTAAAATAGAAAAAGTATAGCAACCGGCAGGGAGGCACAGGTCAAAAGAGTAGGTTTCAAAAGAACTGAACCCCGACTCGGAATACAGCACGTTGCCCTGAAGGTCGGCAATTTCAAAAGAAGTTTCTTCGGCCCAGTAATCGCAAACAATGTTTACATTTACGTTGTCGCCGGTAGTGGTAACAAAAGTGTAAAAAATACCATCGTTGAGCAGGTTTTCATCGGAAGTACCGTTGGGTTGCGTTACCGATACCCAAAGGGTATGTTCACCGCTTGCAAGGGTGGTTTCGGGCAGGGTTATGTATGCAGGGTTTAAAAATTCGAGGTAGCCGGTCCATTCCAAAGAGTTTATCAGTCCGCCGTCTATTTGGTAGGCAATGGTAAATGAGGTAATGGGCGTACTGCCGTAATTTCTTATAATTACTTGTGGTTCAATTAGTTGTACATTACACAAAAAGGCATCTGGAGCTGTTATTTGCGACACCCCCGCATCGAGGCTGTACAGTGGTTCGCTGCAATTTTTACCGTCCACCACCAATATGCCGGTATTTGCCGAATCTAACCAATCCTGAAGACGGGTGGCAGCGCTGGTACCTGTATTCCATGAATAGGTAAATTTACCATACGCATCGTAGCTGATGTTGTTACAGGCCGCCTCGCCGCCGTGCAGTTGCCCCACAATGCGGTGGTTTTGGTCGAAAAGGGGCGAACCCGATGAACCGCCTTCGGTAGTGCCGTCTTCCCACTCGGTAACTTCCCAATGCGAGTTGGGCACGCCCGAAAGCCCGGCGCTGCTTACCAGCGGGTCATAGTTGAATGTAATTTTTTTAATATCTCCGGCAGGGTGGTGTATGCCGGTTGAAGAAGTGCCGGCCACGGTTTCGGCGCTCCAGCCGGCGTAGTAAACGTTGTAATCAACGGGCGGCAGTTCGCTCAGCAGCAGCAGGGCAAAATCGGAAGGCGAGGCATGTGCCAGCAGGGTACACCCCGAAACGGTTTGGTTAAGTGGTCCGTCAATATTTTCACAGGTGGGGCTTTCGTAGTTAAACATAAACACCCAGGTTTCTACCGATGAGTCGAGGCAATGGTTGGCAGTAAGAAAATAAGGGGTGCAATCGTTGGCAACATTGTTTACCATAGCGCCGCTGCAAGCCCTGAACCCGCCCGACAAAATCATGGCTACGGCGCGTTTCTGGTCTTGCCAATCGGCGGCTTCGGGGCAGTTTACGTTGTTGTTGCACGAGCCGGAGTCGCCAAACCCTTTTTCGGCTGAAAAAAAGCCTCGGTAGCCATGCACAACTTTGTTAATGCTTATAATGCCTTCGCCAAATACTTCGGCGGGTTCGTAGTACTCCAGCACGGTGGTATTGCCGCGTATTAATCCGGTGGCAAACCGGTGGTGGGGTTTGTTGTTGTATTGGGTAAAAGCGCCAATCACCTCGGTGTGGGCAGGGTTGTATAAAAACAGTTTGGCGCCCGGCGGCATATAAAAATGGTCATAAACTAAGTTAAGGGTTTTGGCATTTTTTGAGTAAACGGTTACCCGCCAAATTCGGTCGCCGTTGGGCAACATTTCCCACAAACCGCAGTTGTTCATATCTAAATGTACGTTCAGTTCGGCGCCAAAGCGGTAGGGTTCGTCTTTGGCATTGTTCAGCGCGTCTTCGGCCAGCAAAGCAGTTTCGTTAACGGCGGGCATGGTTACCTGCGGCACAACGGATCCAAGAGAGGAATTGGTAAAGCTAAAAGGTGTGCCGCCGGCGCTCACCTGCGCCAGCATAGGCAACGACAACAATACAGCCGTAAAAAAAGAAAGCAGTTTGCTGAAATGGTTCATGATAACAAAAAAATTAGTGGTTAACTTAAAAATGATGCGCCCCATACCTAACGGTGAAAGAAAACCGAGATCGGATAAAATAAAGCCGGTTTGAGGTAAAAACGAAAAATTTGCCAAAAGCGTTTGCAACACCCCGAAGCAAAGCAGTTTGGTAGTGCAAATATAATTTAAAACCACCAACAGCATGGAGTTGTTTTTAAAATAGAGTCGGGTATTTACCGTATTTTGTAATTTTTGCTGCAATTTTGCCCTATTGTTTGTTTACGGCAATATGCCGCCCGGTAAAACCTGCCATTACTGTCAATATACATTTACACTTTCAGTTAAAGCGCCGCTAACCATGAAACAAGTTGTTTTACCTATTGCAGCCATGCTGCTTTTGTTTGCTGCCTGCCGGCAGGAGCCTGTAACGGTTAAATTCAGGGGTAAGGCTATGGGAACCTACTACGAAGCCACCTATTTATCTGAAAACGGGTATGTAAATTACCAACCGCAAATAGATTCGGTATTGGCGGTGTTTAATGAGTCGCTTTCTACTTACTCGCCCACGTCTATTGTATCGAAAGTAAATCAGGCAAACGCCGGCGATACCATACCCGTTGACGATATGTTTGCCACCGTATTTACCAAATCGGTAGAGGTAAACCAAAAAAGCGGCGGCGCATTCGACCCCAGCGTTATGCCTTTGGTAAATGCATGGGGTTTTGGCTACCAGAAGAACCCGCCGCCTGTTGACAGCGCCATGGTTGACTCTTTGCTGAAATTAGTTGATCTTGCTTCGTTTACCCTGCTCAAAAACCCATGGCGCATGGTAAAAGGCAAGCAAAATACCCAGCTCGATTTTAACGCCATTGCACAAGGCTACGGTGTAGATGTGGTATGCGAGTTTCTGGAAAAACAAAATATACACAACTATCTGGTTGATATTGGCGGCGAACTTCGCGCCCGTGGGCAAAACGCCAAATTTGAACCCTGGACCGTAGGCATTGACAAACCCATTGATACCCTGAAGGAGCGCGAAGTACAGGAAATTGTGCGCCTGCGCGATATGTCAATTTCCACATCGGGCAATTACCGCAAGTTTTACATAAAAGACGGAGTAAAATATGCCCACACCATAGACCCCAAAACCGGCCGCCCCAAACTATCCAACCTGCTGAGCGTAAGCGTTTTTAACCCGCAATGCATAACCGCCGATGCCTATGCTACCGCTTTTATGGTAATGGGCTACGAAAAAGCCCGCAACTTTGCAGAGGCAGAACCTGCTTTAAATGCCTTGTTTATATACAGCGACGAGCAAGGCAACCTCAAAACCTACTACACACCGGGTGTAGAGGTGGTAACAAACAAACCCTGAACAGGCATTGGTAAATTACCCTACACAGTGCTGCAATAGACAAATTGTCCTTATCTTTGCAGCCCGATATGAAAAATACACCTCAAAACATACACCCCATTTTTGAACACCTGCTGCAGCGCACCGACAAGGAAAAACTGCTGCAGCAACATGGAGTGGCGCTATGGCTTACCGGCCTTTCGGGGTCTGGTAAAAGCACACTGGCACGCGGGCTGGAGCAGCGCCTCTATGAACAAGGCATTCTTACACAGGTGCTCGATGGCGATAATGTGCGAACCGGCATTAACAACAACCTGGGCTTTTCCGATACCGACCGAACCGAAAACATACGCCGTATAGCAGAGGTTGCCAAACTTTTTGTACAATGCGGCATTGTTACCATTTGCTCGTTTGTAAGCCCTACCATTGCCATAAGGCAACTGGCACAGCAAATAATTGCCCCCCAAGATTTTTTGGAAGTATATATAAACGCCCCGTTGGAAGTGTGCGAAGCCCGCGATGTAAAAGGCCTTTACAAAAAAGCCCGCGCCGGCGCCATACCCGATTTTACCGGTATTACCTCGCCCTTTGAACCGCCAACAGCACCACACCTCGAAATACAAACCAACCTGCAAACACCCGAACAATCGGTTCAACTGTTGTTCGATTTCCTCTTACCTCATATCAGCTACCGTTCATGATTTCGTATAAAATAAACCACCTTAAAGAGTTAGAAGCAGAAGCCATATTTGTCATTCGCGAAGTGGCGGCGCAGTTTGCCAAACCTGCCATCTTGTTTTCGGGCGGAAAAGATTCTATCGTAATGACACATCTTGCCCGAAAAGCCTTTTATCCGGCCCGAATTCCTTTTCCTCTTGTACATATAGACACCGGCCACAATTTTTCCGAAACGCTGGAGTTTAGAGATAAATTAGTAGATAAACTGGGCGTAAAACTTATTGTAGGCAGCGTAGAAGAATCTATAAAACGCGGCACCGCCAAAGAAGAAACCGGAACCGGCGCCAGCCGCATACGCCTGCAAACCGTTACCCTGCTCGAAACCATTGAAGAAAACCAATTTGATGCAGCCCTTGGCGGCGCCCGCCGCGATGAAGAAAAAGCCCGTGCCAAAGAACGCTTTTTCTCGCACCGCGACGAGTTTGGACAATGGGACCCCAAAAACCAACGCCCCGAACTGTGGAACCTCTTTAACGGCCGCAAAAACGAAGGCGAACATTTTAGAGTGTTTCCGCTGAGCAACTGGACCGAACTGGATATTTGGCAATACATCTGGCGCGAAAATATTGAAGTACCCAATCTATACTTTACCCACCAACGAATGTGCGTAGTGCGCAACGGCGTTTTACTGGCTCAATCTGACTATTTGCCGCCCATAGAAGGCGAAGTGGCCGTGGAAAAAACCGTGCGTTTCAGAACCATTGGCGATATGACCAGCACCGGCGCCGTTGAATCGGTAGCCAACACCATGGAAGATATTGTGCGCGAGGTGGCTACCGCCCGCGTAACCGAGCGCGGCGGCCGCGCCGATGACAAACGCTCAGAAACCTCTATGGAAGACCGGAAACGCGAAGGCTATTTTTAAAACCCGAAACCATTCCAACAAAAAACCGAAAAAGAGTACAACAAACTGTATGAATATAGACAACTATCTGCACATGGATTTGCTGCGCTTTACCACCGCCGGCAGCGTTGACGATGGAAAAAGCACCCTCATAGGCCGCCTGCTGTACGACAGCAAACAAATTTTTGAAGACCAGTATGAAGCCATAAAACGCAGCAGCGAACTGCGCGGCGAGGAATTTGTAAATCTGGCACTGCTTACCGACGGGCTACGGGCAGAGCGTGAACAAGGTATTACCATTGATGTGGCTTACCGCTATTTTGCCACCCCCAAACGCAAATTTATTATTGCCGATACGCCCGGCCATATTCAATACACCCGAAACATGGTTACCGGCGCCTCTACCGCCAACCTGGCCATAGTGCTGGTAGATGCCCGCCACGGAATGGTAGAGCAAAGCCGCCGCCACATGTTTATTGCCTCTTTGCTGCGCATTCCGCACATTGTTGTGTGTATTAACAAAATGGATTTGGTTGACTTTGACCAACAAGTGTTTGAAAAAATACAAACCGAATTTGAAGATTTTTCTACCAAACTGCAAACTACCGATGTGCAGTTTATACCTATTAGCGCCCTGCATGGCGACAACGTAGTGGAACGCTCTGAAAACACCCCTTGGTATCAGGGACCAACACTGCTCTACCTGCTCGAAAACATTCATATTGCCAGTGATTACAACCGCATAGACTGCCGGTTTCCGGTGCAGTACGTTATACGCCCCAATACCGATGCGTTTCATGATTACCGCGGGTATGCAGGCAGGGTGGCCGGCGGCGTGTTTAAGCCCGGCGATGAAGTACTTATTCTCCCATCGGGATTTACCTCTGCCATTACCAGCATAGACACCGCCGACGGGCCGGTAGATGAAGCCTTCGCCCCCATGTCGGTTACCATTCGCATTGATGATGATATTGACATAAGCCGTGGCGATATGCTGGTTAGAACCAACAACGTGCCCAAAACCGGCCAGGATATTGAACTGATGATTTGCTGGCTAAGCCGCAACCGAATGGCACTCAAAGGCAAATATGCCGTAAAACATACCTCGCGCGATGCCCGGTGTGTGATAAAAGAAATACGGTACAAGGTAAACATAAATACCCTTCACCGCATGGAAGAGGTACAGGAAATAGGCATGAACGATATTGCCCGCATTTCTATACGCACCACCCAACCGCTGTTTTACGATACCTACCGCCGAAACCGCATTACCGGCAGCCTTATTCTTATTGACGAAGCTACCAACGAAACCGTAGCCGCCGGTATGATTATTTAACCCGCCTCAACCACCGCCGGCGGTGCTTCGGGGTTAACAGAAAACAGGTAAAGGAAGGGGTTAAACCTGTATTCCTGTCCGTTTGCAATAATGGGTTAAAGGGTATCTTTTTTACCGAATAAAAAAAGATGCAGGGAACTAATTGATTCCGAAAATGTTTGTTAATTTGCACCCGCATTTACAAAGCAAGGAAAGGTGCCGGAGCGGTTGAACGGGCCTGACTCGAAATCAGGTGTACTTAGAAATAGGTACCGGGGGTTCGAATCCCTCCCTTTCCGCAGTTTCCATAACTACTTGATAATCAGGTAATTATGTGCGACTGGAAACAAAGCAAAGAAACATAACATCTAACTGTCCCGCCCAAATTTTGGGCTATGGCAGAAAAAAAATTTTTTGTTTTAACAGAAAACTGTCGTTTATACCCTTCCTCTCCGAGCGATGACAATTTAAAACACCGGTGGCATGTCTATTATCAATGTGCCGGTAAGCGGGTACAGAAGTATGGGCGTATCAACGCCTACAATACTGTAACTGAACGACTAATTGAAGCAAAAAAACTGGCTGAAACAATAGAAGAAAATTTGAGGGAGCAAAAGCGCAAAGCCGTTGCTAAGTCAGTTTTTATTGCCGATTTAGAAGGAGCAATGGAGCAAAGAGCAAAAGGATTAAGACATAAAAGTGTAACAACTTATAATAGCAAGGTTAAAGCCTTTGTAGAGTTTCTTACCAATAAGGCTATCGTAACTCCGCATAGAAATGATGTATCGGCCTTTTTTGCAAGCATTAGAGATAAACACCCCAGCACGTACAATACCTATAAAGAAACCTTAAGCAGCCTTGCAATGCAGTTGGTTAAGGGTGGTAAATTGTACGAAAACATTTTTTCGCACATTGAAAAATTGAAGTGCGAAAAACAGCCAAAAATGTTTTTTACCGAAAGCCAAATTGCAAGGCTTAAAAGGGTGCTGCTTCAACCAGAATATAAACTGCTGTGGGTTGCTTGTCAAATGCAATACTATACTTTTTTGCGCTCAAATGAATTGAGGCAGCTAAAGGTGGGCGACTTAATACTGGAGGAAAGCCAAATCCTTGTCCGTGCCGAAATTGCAAAAAATAAAAAGCGGGAATTTGTTGTAATGCCAAAGCAATTATCAAATTTATTAAGCGAATGGGTGAAGCATAAATCTGATATTGATTTTGTGCTTACAACACCCAACAAGGGGCAATTAAGCCGCGATGCGCTTTACAAAGAATTTAAAAAAGTCTTACTATCCCTAAACATGGATACCAAAAAGCATAGCTTTTACTCATGGAAACATACCGGAGCCAGGGCATGGGTAAAAAGCGGCGGAAGTATGTATGGGTTGATGCGACAAATGAGGCATCATAGCTTAGACCAAACACAGCAGTATTTGCGTAAATTAGGCATACTGGAGTTTGAAGATGATGTAAATGCAATGCCAATAATTTAGTAACTTTGTTTTGCAAAGCAAAAAATTATGAATCTGAAAGATAAATTATTAAGCATGGGTACAAACCCAGCTATTGCAAAGGTTACAAAGCCTATTGTGCAGGGTATTATAGACCTTGCTTCCGTTGAACTGGCAGATATTGAAACTATACATGCCCGGTTGAAAACCTGCCGAAAAAACGAATGTGGTAACTACCAAAAAAAAGGCAATAACGAGGTTTGCGGAGTAGAGCAGGGGGGCTGTGGTTGTTTCCTGTCAGAAAAAACACGGCTAAAGAATGAAACATGCCCCAAAAAGATTTGGTAACCTATAAAAGTAATGCCGATTTAGCTTGCCTTTAAAAAGGGGCTAAACCGGCGGCTGTACTTATGGGTTACGGTAGGGCTAAATCTTATCGTATCGGCAAATCATGCCCTACCTCTTTTTTAATTGTGTATGTACTCTACAATTTTATAAGCATCTTCAAAACCGCGTTTAATGGTGTTGTAAGATGTAGTACCGTGGTAGTACCCGGCTAAATGCAGGGTATCATAGGCGCTGTTTAGCAAAGATTTAAGGGTTTTGTTTTGTTTGGAAATCCTTATTCTGTAATCATCAATAGATTTTGGCTTTACAAACTTTGTACCTTCTTTGCGGCGCAGGTATTCGTCAAGGGCAAGTAAAACCGCACCATATGCGGTGACTGCTGCCGTTTTTACATACTTTATATCGGCATAGTCTTTACCGTCTTTACCCGCTTTTTGCAGGGTGTCTTTGGCGTTTTGCAGGTAGCGCAGGGCTTCTTGGTAGGGGGTAGGTTTCATGTGTTGCTCTTTTCTTATGCTAAGATACTGCATTAAAAGTATTTATGCAAACAATGCTTTTAAAAGCTCTAATGTTTTTTCGGGCTTATAATCTGCCAGCAGGTCGGGGTTGTGGAGCAGTTTTGGCTCACCGCGCCCTGTAAACAGGTAAAACTTA
>NBMY01000022.1 GCA_002212985.1 Sphingobacteriales bacterium TSM_CSS | reverse complement strand
ATATTGCTTTGATTGCTGTATTTTTGAGGGTAGAACAGAGTTTTTAGACAGACTGACGTTTTCGGGCTTTGCGTTCGGGCGGGTTTCGGAGCGCAAAGTTTCAATTTACTACTAAAGTTCATTAGAAGCACAAAGCTCCAAGTGTGCACGTCAGTCCGCCTGACGCAAAACCCGTGTTATGGGCAGTGTTTTTGTTTCCAGACATTGTCAAATACAATGGGTAAATTCCATTGCTGTTTAATTGTCTTTCCGTTTTGTGTTGCAGTCGTCCAGTTAGGCATCAGATTTATGATGCGAATTGCCTCCTGACTATAATCTTCATTTGGAGTTTTCATGACTTTTATGTCTACTGGTCTGCCAGTCGTGTCAATTGCAAACTGCAAATACACTCTGCCTTTCTTGTTTTCGGAATAGTTTGCTTTGTCAAGGTTAAGATTACAGTATACAAATTTCATTAGCTCCATTTCACCTCCTGGGAATGCGGACTGTCTGTCTCCTTTGCCTAAGCTGTCAAGTTGCTGAGATTTTTTTGCAACCTTTTCAAATATGTCGTCTCCGTATTTTGTCTTTATTTTTTCGTCCATGAATTTTGAGTAACAGTCCCACTGCTCATCAACTATGCAGCTCCAGTAAACGGCTTCTATCCCGTATTCGTCTTTAAGTAATTTGCCAAAAGTGAATGAGTTTGTCAGTCCGAAAACATATGTCCGCAAAATGCCTTTTGAATAGTCTGCTTTGGCACTGTCAGTTCCAATTTGGCATTCGTCTGTCTGTGCAAACGAGTAATTGCAAAAGTAAAACATAGTCAATATGAAAATTATTTGTCTCATCGTTTCGGTCTTAACATTGCCCATAACTTAGTTATCTCCGCATATTTACAGTGCTTTTACCCCCGGCGCTTCCACAAAACAATTTTTTCGGGTAGAGGTGCTATATTAAACCTGTAGTCTGCAAACATAGCTTTTTTAACCCTTTGCGCCAAATTTTCGTAAAACAAAATCTGCCACAGGCAAACCCTGCGCCGGGCATGCGCACACCTCTCTGCTATGGGCAACATGACCCAACTTTTTGGCTTGGTTGTACTTTGAAAAGCAGGCGGCGGTGTTTTTTTCAATCTGCCGCATGGCGCATATCAGATATAAAATGGCAGTGGCTTATGGCTACTTCTGTTAGGGGGTGTTGTGCAAATTTAGGGTGCAGGTGCACATTTTGCAGTTGAGCGGGGTTGCCCGGCCAGCAGGTTTGTTCGGTAATGGGCAGGTTCACCTGAGCAAACATTAGCCGGTAATCGTAAACGCGGCACCGGTTTTGGGGTTGTATGTTATTGTCTATCCATTTCCATTGGGCATCGGAAAAACGAAGAAAATTGTAGATGGTAATAGACTTATCGAAATGCGCAAAATGGTCAGACATGTCAATGAAATGCGACATAACCCCGCCTTCTTTTTTTACCACCCGCTTAAACTCCTGTAAAACGGGCGTTAGTATGTGGGGGTAAATATGCTCAAAGGTGTTGTTGGAGTTTACCAAATCTACCGATTCATCGGGCAATGACAGTTTTCGGGCATCTTCAATAAGGCAGGTAATGCCAAGTTGTTGCAGCATTTCGGTTAAAGTAAACCGGGGGCTGTTTTGCAATAGTTGGGTTAGGGTATTATACCTTTCGGGTAAAACAGTTATGTATTGTTGCAGTTGCCCATTGTTACAGCAGGTTTCAAATTTTCGAAGCGTAGTTTCCAGCCGTTCTTTTGAAGTAAGCAGGTAGATATCTACCGAGTAAATATGCCGAGCGCCTGTCAGAAAAAAAGCTACCGGCACAATAGGATACCAGCCGGTTCCGATTTCGAGAGCGGTTTGGGGCACCAAATTACCGGTGTATTTTTTGTAGGCATTCAGGTGTTGTTTGGCGTGTTCCAGGCGGTCGTAAAAATAAGAATCGGTGAGGTGCACCCCTTTGGTTACATATTTTTGAAACAGGTAATTAATACTGCGTCCAAATGGTAAATAAGAAATGGTTTTCTGTACTGCTGCTTTTTGTATCCACTTTTTCATGCTTGCTGTAAATGGGTTTTTACCTGTTTTTATTGGCGCCCGGAGGCATGCTTATTTTTTTCTTTTACCGGCAACAGGGCACCCTTTTTGCTGTTCCGATTGGTGAACGTATGCCGTATAATTACGGTAAAATTAGGGTTGTTGTGGGGTTGTGCGGTTGCGTGCTTGGTGCAGGCTTTCTGCAAGCAGTTTTTCAAGTTCATCAAACGGGTATTGAAGGGTATCGGCGGTAATGGTAACGGGTGTGCCATACATTTTCATGTTTTGTTCCATGAGTTTACGCCGTATGCCCGAATATTTTTCCAAGATAGCATGGGGGTTTTGTGTGTAGATGAGCAAAAACCGGTTTGACATAATTTGCGCCGTTTTTATATCGGTAATGTCTTGCCATTTAATCAGTCCAATGCTCGAAGCGTGTGTATTGTCGGTAATTCCCTGCGCATCTATGGTTAACCCTATGTTTTTGTCAAACAGTTTTTTTACCCCATATAGTGCGGTAATGGTAAAAAATAACATGGCAGCAGCTCCTACACCCTTAACAAAGGCAGCCCACGCAGCACTTTGGCCGGCGCTAAGGGTGGTAAAAAGGTAGTAGCCCAGCAACACAAATAAAACAGAGCCGCCTGCCCTTAAGGCTATTTTGCTCTTGCTCAAAGGAATTTCTATGGTATGCATGTTTGATTTGTTTGATTATTTATTACCGTTTAAAAAACAAACCCCCTTGCACCTATAGCCAAGGGGGTTTAATTGTAAGAGGAGTGGCCCCGCCGGGAATCGAACCCGGATCAAGAGTTTAGGAAACTCCTATTCTATCCGTTGAACTACGGGTCCTTGCAGAAAAAGCGGCGCAAAAGTAAGAAAAATGCCCGAAAATCAATAAAAATCGGACAGGGTTCTTTTTTAATTGCAGCGCTCCTGCTGCTGCATTTTTTTAAACAACGTTATCGGGCAACCATAAGTTTCCGGGTGTTCATTTGCGTACCATCGGTGGCAATAATTTCATACATGCCGGCGGGCAGTTGTGCCGTGGGCATGGTTATCATGCTGTTGGCGGGTGCGTTTGTTTGCCAAATTTTTTGCCCCAGTTGGTTATACAGTTGTACGGTGAGTTGTTGGCCGGTAAAGCCGGTAAACGACAGGGTAATTTCGGCGTTGCTGCCCACAGGGTTTGGGTAAAGCGAAATGGCTGCCTGTGCTGCCGTGTTATGTGTGGGTGTTATACCTACCTGCAGGTTGCTGCAATCTACCAGATTATAGAGGAAATTGGTAATAAAAGCCACCGATTGCGGGCGGTTAGCCGGGCTGTCGTGTGCCATGTGGTCTTGCCCGGGAAAAGTAAGCAAATCGTTCGGAATGTTCAGTTCATTGGCGCGTTGTTGAATAATCTCGCTTCCGTCAACCTGTATAACCGGTATGCCAAATGCGTTTGCCGAGCCGGTTCCGTAGGGTACTACGCTGTCGGCATCGCCGTGCAGGCTTACCACGGGCACTTCGCCTGCCTGCATAAAAGTTACGCTGCCCAAAGCGCCGCAAAGGTTTATAATGCCGCTTACTGCCGAAGAATATCCTGCATTGCCGCTGGTGCCTTCAAAGCCGCCGTTGCTGTTAATATAATCCATAGGCACCACGCCCGCTAAAGTATAATTGTCAAAGTCCGACTCGCTGCTGAGGTAGGCGGCATGAAGGGCGGTAATAGCCCCTGCCGAGGCACCGCCTACAAAAATTTGGTTAGGGTCTATGCGGTAAGCGTTGCCATTGGCGGCATCCTGCCTGAAATACCGAATGGCGGCGCGCATATCGGTTACAGCTTTTACCACTTCATCAAAAAATACATTGGTAAGCTCGCCCGATAACATGGCCGTAAGGGCATAAGTGGTAGAAAGCAGGCGGTAGTTAATAGAGGCGCAGGCATAGCCGCGTTTGGCAAACTCCTGGCATAAAAACACAATATCGGCGCTGTTCTCATCGCCGGCAACAAAGGTGCCGCCGTGCGCCAGAATAATAAGCGGCCGGGCAGACAGCGTGTCGCCCTGAGGCTCATAAAAATCAAACTGCAAAATTTTGTTTTGCCCTTCGGCGGTAATGTTGCTGCCGTATTGCACATTGGCAACCGTACTTACAGAACTGAAAACGGGCATCATGTAGCGGTCGCCGCATTGGGCAGAAAGGGCATTGCTGTAAAATATGGCAATTATTACCACAAAAACAGGTAGTAAACGGTGTTTCATAAAATAAAGCGCTGATTGGTGAGAAAAAATAAAAGACAAATTTACTTAAATTTTCCCGATGCACGCATAATAACCGGCGGCATTATTTTTTTGCCCGATGCTTCTGGCAGCAGTTTCGCCAAAAATAAGCCGCACCTGCAACCCGAATGCCTTTTTTGCCTGCGGTTTCATGTGTCTTGTAAGGCTGTTTGGCAGTACAGGCTGAATTAGATACACCCTCATCTTGCTGCTCATAAACGGCAGTTGGCAGAATTACCGCAGGTAAAAAATGCAGCACAGCAACAGCAGTTTTGTTGGGTTATCAGCCCCATGACAGCAAACCCTCCAACAGCCAAAGTAAGAAAAGTACCGATATAACTATAGCCAATATTAACATTACCCCGCTAAAAATAAGCGCACCCCTGGCCAGTTTTTTGCGTTTGGTGCCTTGTTTAAGCGCTATAATACACAGCGCAACGCCTGCAACTACTGCAATGATTCCAATATAAGGCACAAACCAGCCCACAATGGCCAGAATTCCGCCGGCCAAAGCCATTTTATCCACTTTTTCAGTAGCTTGCTGCGGTGGCGCAACGGCGGTATTTTTTACCGAATCGGAAGGCAAAGAAAAAGTGTTGTTTTGACGGAAATGCGCAACGGCTTTTTTTACCTGCCTCAACTGCCTAACCGCGGCAAAGGGGCGTTTTGCCTTATACCCCGAAGCAGAAACGGCAACAGTTTGGTCAACAGCTTCATGCACCGGCGGCGGGGCGGTTGCAGTCAATAGTTCGGCATTGGGGTTGTTGGTTCCGGCAAATGCGTTTTGGGGAGGCAGAGTTGGGTTGCCATGGTTGTTGATTGGCAAGGCAGTTGCGGTTTTGGCAGGCAGTTGTGCTTCGGGTTTTGAGGTGGCAGCGGGCAGCGGCGGGGTATGTTTACCGGTTCTTTTCCATGCGGTTGCTTCCTTTCGCCCGGCTTTTTCGTTTTTAAGGGCAAAAGAGGTATTGCTGCCGTTGGTAAATGTTGGGCAGGCCAGTTTGCTGCTGCTGCAGGAGGAAAGAAATATTAAGAATACCGCCAGCAAACAAAGCAAGGTTATGAAGTTTTTCATAAGGCAAGTATAAATTTATAGCATTGTATTCCGTTAGTATTTGCAAGGTGCAAAATATACATTCCGTTGGGCAAATGCGAGATATTGATTTGGGCAGAGGGTTGTGTAATTACCTTTTGAAGGCATAACTGCCCATTTGCGTTGTAAATGCGGGCATGAGTAATGTTTGAAATGTTGTTTAGCGTTACTACATCATATTGTACCTGCACATTTGCCGTTACTGTTGTTGCAGTTTCCAAAGCGCTTACAAAACAAGGGGCTTCGGGTATGGCAACAGTAATGTGTGTAAAGCATAGGCTTCCGTCTGAAGTCATGGAAATAGTTACCACACTCCCGGGCAAATAGCCGTTGCCATTGTTGTTAATAGTGCCATATACAGGCGCTCCCGATACAGTGAAAAAATCAAATGGGTTAGTAGGTGATGGTACAATTCCATATGCTCCCAAACCGAGCAAACCCGGCGCGCCCCCCGATATAGTAACATTCAAAATGTAGTTGCCTAAGTTCACATCACAAACAGGTGTTGCAATCATTGTTATACTATCTGCCACCATAAATGAAAGCGGTTCGCTTATATCTATGCAGTCATTGCTTGCTTCAATATTAAGCCAATTTTCCCATGTATTGGCAAACATAGTTTCGGGAACGGGGTAAACGGGTGTGTAAAGATTTATTCCCCAAAGTAAATAATGCCCTTTGTTGGCGCGAATATTAAGTGTTGTATAGTAATAAGCCAAAGCGGTATCGGGGTGTGTTACCACATAAACCTGCGCAAAACCATCAGCTTCTTGTGGGTTTGTTATAACTGCCGGAAGTTCGTTGTTGGTACAGTGTATGCCATTGATGTAGAAGCTCAAAACCCCTGCGTTTGCTATGGGCAATGAGTCGCTGCATTGTGCAACAGCTTGAAACTTAACCGAACTTAAAGAGAGCAAAATAAATAAGACAATTAAAATTTTCATGCAAACCGAAATTTAAAACAAAAAACCTGCCGGCGTTTCAGAAAATTTTTACCGGCAGAAAGCAGGTAAAAATAAACAAAATCCGGCAGGTTTATATTGAAAATAGGTAACTATTTAGGTGCCGTTTTTGATAATTTTGCATTTAAATGAACATTTCGATGCTTTCTGTTTAACAAAACAGTATTTTTGTTGAAAGATTCGCAACAGAAAAACGAAAATGTGCTTGGTTTTTAATAATTTCGACAACAAAAAATTTTACAAAGCGTTGATTATCAATCAATTAAGAGCACCTAAATAGTTACGAAAATAGTTTTTTTCATGTTTCAGCCTGCTTCTACAAGCTATGGGTTAGCCGCAACATGCTAAACCGCCCTATGTTGGGAGTACCCACAAAAAACGGGTTGGTATTATTGTACACGTTTTGCACGGTAAGCGCCATATCGAGGCGGGGGTAAAAAGCCGGTGTCCAGGCAATATTCAGGTCCAAATCGCTTCGGGCATTTACCCTGCCCACATAAGCGCCCGAGTTTGCCGGAAACCCGTCTTGCCACCTGAACTGTGCGCCAAAGGTAAGGCCGGTTTTAGGCAACGCATAATCTGCACCCAACCTAAACTTGTGTTTGGGAGCGTTAAGGGCAATATAGCCGAACTGTGCGCCCTCTACCCTTATAGAATCCTTGTCAACAAAAGAGTAAGAGGTATTTACCTTCAGGTTTTCCGATAAATACATGGTGGCGGCCAAATCAATGCCGTATAAGGTAAGCGACCCTATGTTTCGGGTGGCAATAACCATTTGCGGCGCTCCTGCCGAGGCAGGGCTAATGGCGCCAACCGGCAGTTGCGATATGGCATAACTCATAATGGCTACTACTTCATCATCGGCTCGGCCGTTGCCGTTGCCGCTGAGGCCGTAAATTTCGCGGTCGGGGTTGTCTAAAATGTTTACCAGCGCATCATTAAGGGCGGGCGAAGGCGAGTTTTCGAGGTTGTACTGCACAATGGGTGCCAAATAGTTGGCTAATTCATCGGTATTCAGCATAACCACCGGGGTAATAAGGGTGGCGGGCGAAATGTAATTTTTAAAGTCGGAGCGGTAGGCATCTATGGTAAAAAACAGTTGTTTGCCCAAAATGCCCTTGTAGCCCAACTCGTAGGTAAGTACCGATGCGTTTTGCATGGGTTTAATGTTAGATAGGTTTTGCCAGTCGGCGGCGGTAAAGGTTCGGGTGGTAAGGTTCAGGTCTTTTACCACGTGCCCCACGTTGCCTAAGGTATCGGGTAAAATGAGGCCAACAGCTAAGTTCACCAAATCGGCAAATTGAGCCAGCGTACTGTCTTTTGCCAATTCGGTTTGTATGCCGCTGAAGATTACCGATAGCAGCCCGTTCCATGCAGCATTGTTAATGCTTTGGTCGCCCACGTTGTAGTATTGGTTGGGCGCACTGCCGTAGCTGCTTAAAAACTGCGGCAGGTTTTGGTTTTCGTAATACGGGTTGGGGGCAAAGTTAAAGTTAAACCCGTTGGTATTACCAATACCTCTTATGGCTATGCCGGTAGGCAATTGCCCTTGCTGAATATCAATAAATAAAGCGCCGGAGCCGGGTGTTTTAAATGCGCGGTTAACGGTAGCCCTAAAGGTGTGCGCGGCATTGGGTTTATACTGAAATGCTGCACGCGGCGACCAGAATACTTTGTCTAATACGCTGTGGTAATCGGTTCTGATTGCGCCAATGAGGTTTATTTTGTTGGTTATTCTGTAATCGGTTTGCAGGTAGCCGCCGTATTCGTTTATGTTATCACGGTTTTCAAAAGTGCCGTTAATAGAGCCTTCGGTGTTGGGGCGCGTCCAAAAGGCATCAAAACCATATACTAATTTTACCTTTGCCAATGCCGATACGCTGTGTTGCAATTGCATAGCCCACAACTTCGACTTTTCTATAGACCGGTCGCCGGTTTGTAAAAAGTAACTGTTGCCCGAATTGCTGCCGTTTACATAAAATTGGCCAAACAAATTTTTATACCGAAGCCGGGTTTGGGTGTACCAGTAGCGCCAGCCGTTATTTTGCAACGCACCCAGCGGGCTTAGCACAATATCCGATACTTTATTCCAGCCCGCAGCCACCACCATTTCGGCCGATTTTTTAAAACGGACATCAAAGCGCCCATCGAAATTATAGCGGGTAATTTCTTCGTTTCGGGCATTGCTTACATAATCACCCCGAACACCGGCAGCCACCGAATCGGGCGGTATTTGTGTGCCATCGGCGCGCAGTTCTATGCGTCCTGTGGGCGATTGTATGCCTTTAATAAGCGTATCGGGTTCGTTGGGGTCGTCGTATTTCCAATCGTTGCCGTTAAAATAGTTGGCCGATATTTTGTAACCCATTTTCCAGTTGCCGCTTTTGG
>NBMY01000023.1 GCA_002212985.1 Sphingobacteriales bacterium TSM_CSS | reverse complement strand
ATGTGTTGTATGTTTGCGAAGAGCCGCTAACACGGGTGGCGGTAAAGGTGTGGTAATGTGCACTAAAAAGTTGCTGAACTTACAACGCCGGCAAGATAAAGCAAACCCATATGGGCGAGTTGTTTTAGGCTTATATTGCAAAGCATAACGGCAATTGCGGCAGAATACTTAATTTTGCAGTTTATACCTGCCCCCTCTCCATGAACAAACGTTTTGTAGCCAATGTATCGCTGCTATTTGTGGTAAACCTGCTGGTTAAACCATTTTGGATATTTGGCATTGACCGCACTGTTCAAAATACGGTAGGAGCGGCGGCATACGGTATTTATTTTGCCCTGTTCAACTACTCTTTTCTGCTGCAAACCCTGCTCGATTTTGGCGTTAACAACTACAACAGCCGCGCGGTAGCGCAAAACAGGCATTGGTTAGATGAGCACTTTGGCGGTATTATGGCGGTAAAACTTTTATTGGCGGCAGGCTATCTGTTGTTGTGTTTTACCGGGGCGGTGCTGATTGGGTATAGCCGGTTTCAGTTGCATTTGCTGCTCTTGCTGTGTATTAACCAGGTGCTGGTGTCTTATATAGGTTATTTCAGGTCAAATTTGCAGGGGCTGCACCTGTTTAAAGCAGATAGTCTGCTATCTGTTTTAGACAAACTGCTCATGATTGGCATTTGCGCAGTTATATTATGGAGCGGTTTGATGCCTTTTCCGTTGCAGGTAGCGTGGTTTGTATATGCCCAAACGGCCGGTTATGCGCTTACTTTTGTGGCCGGGCTGGCCATAGCGGGTCGATATTTGCATCGGCCTGTTTTTAACCTCGACTACCGATATTTAGTCAGTATTTTGCGAAAAAGCTACCCATTTGCGTTGGCCGGCGTGCTAATGAGTGTTTACAACCGCATTGATACGGTAATGCTTGAAAAAATGTTACCGGCCGATGGCGCACATGAAGCCGGCATATACGCATCGGCTTACCGCCTGTTAGATGCAGTAAACATGATTGGGGTTTTGTTATCCACCATTTTGCTGCCCATGTTTTCGCGCATGTTAATAAAAAAAGAGCCGGTGGCGCCGCTGGTAAGTTTTAGCGCAAAAACTTTGTATGCGCTTGCAACGGCCGGGGCGGTTTGCTGCTACTTTTACAGTAACCAGCTAATGCACCTTTTGTATGTAGAAGCCAATGGCTATTATGCATCGGTATTTGGCTGGCTAATGCTGTCGTTCATTGCCATTTCGTCTGTTTACGTGTTTGGTTCGTTGTTGGCAGCCAACCATAATCTTTGGCATGTTAATACCATTGCAGTGTGTAGCGTAGTGCTGAATGTGGCACTCAACTACCTGCTCATTCCGCAATACAAGGCATTGGGGGCGGCTTGGGCAGCGCTACTCACGCAAAGCCTTGCCGCAACGCTGTTTGCTATTGCGGCGGTGGTAAAACTGCGGCTAAGGGTTGCACCTTTAACGGTGGTTGCTGCGCTGGTTTATGCCGGGGTATATGCGGCGCTGGCCAATGCAGGAAGTAAATACCTGCCCTTGCCTTGGTATGCCTCGTTTTTGCTTACTCTGGCGGCCGCCCTGCCAATTGCATGGGCATTGGGGTTGTTGCAATTGAACAAAGTATGGCAGACAGGCAACAACTGATACAAGCCAAAACAGTCGAAACATAAAGATAAGGGTTCTTTTGCGTACCTTTGCCAATCTTTTTAAAAACAAGTGTGCTTTATTAAAATATCATTCATGGAAGAACTGGTTAGAATTTTATACAAATGGGCAAAGCCAATTGCCATAGTAAGTATAACGGCAGCCCTGCTGAGCGCTGTGATTTCTTTATTGCTGCCCGAATATTACAAATCTTCGGCCACGGTAATACCCATAAATCCTCACCTTATGGACCGCTCTACCCTTTTTAACCTGGGCGTTACCGAAACGCCGGTTTATCTGTTCGGCGGAAAATCGGAAGTGAGCCGCCTGGTTTTGCTTTCCCAATCCAAAGCGCTGGAAGAGTACATCATCAAAAAATTCAACCTTTTTGAGCATTACGATATAGACACCACCAGCCCAATGAAAGACTATTTGGTAAGTGAAGAACTGCGCGACCATTTTACCACTACCAAAACACCCGACGGCATCGTGCAAATTGAAGTAATTGATAAAGACCGCAACTTAGCCGCCGCCATGGCCAATGAAATTGTGGTGCGCTTAGATACCCTCAACAAAACCCTTATCAATGAGAAAAAAGTAGGGCTTGGGCAATTTTACAAGCAAGATTTAACCGAAAAGGAACAACGCCTTGAAATGCTGCGCGACAGCCTTATACGCACTCTTGCCAGAAACCCCGATGACACGGTTACCGCTCACGTTATGGAGCGCATTATCAGGCGGGCGGTAGAAGAGTACAATGGCGCAATTACCCTGTATAACCAACATACGGCAGCCATGGGGCAGCAATACTCTTCTTTGTATATTGTAGAAAGCGCATCGCCTGCCGAAAAACGGTTTAAACCTGTAAGGTGGCTCATTGTAGTAAGCGCTACATTGGTTACCTTGGCCTGTATGATGCTGATGGCAGTTTTTATTGAAAAGTTCAAAAGCTTTAATTTTAATGAACCCGAAACACTTTAGCAACACCCCATTCGGGTACATTTGGGCAACTTGTTTGCTCTAACAGCGCCACCCATGAAAAACAACCTGCTGCCACAACCTGCTGTTTCGCCGGCGTTAATTTTTGCGCTGTTTGCCGCATTTACCCTGCTATGTATTATGGCAGCCGCGGTAAAAGAGGCTTATTTTGCTCTGGCGCTGCCGTTTTCGGTTATTTTCGGGCTGTTTATGGTTAAATATTTCAGGCAGGCGTTTCTGCTGCTGTGGCTGCTTATTCCCCTTTCAATAGAATACGAAATAGGCGAAACTCTGGCAACCGATTTACCTACCGAACCCTATATCATACTGCTAATGGGGGTTGCCGTTATGTATTATTTTGCCAATCCCCGGCAACTTACGCGCCCCCTGCTTAACCACCCGATTACTGTTTTGCTTTGCCTGCACGTGTTGTGGATTGGAATTACGGCGCTGTATGCACAGGTAGCGCTGGTATCGGGCAAGTTTTTTCTTGCCAAACTGTGGTATGTTTCGGTTTTTTACTTCCTAAGCATTTTGTTTCTTCGGGAAGAAAAACACTTCAAAGCTCTGTTCTGGTGTATTGCCATTCCGCTGTCTGCGGTAATTGTTCAAACCACCGTTCGCCACGCCCTCCTCAATTTTGAGTTTTCGGAGGTTAATAAAACCATGACCCCTTTTTTCCGAAACCACGTGAGTTATGCGGTAATATTGGCGGTGTTTTTACCCTTTGCCCTTCATGCCCGCCACTGGTATAAACAGGGCACTATTATGCGGCTGGTAGTGAAAGTAATCATTTTACTAATGCTGACCGGCATTGTTTTTGCCTATACACGGGCGGCCTATCTTTCGCTGCTGCTCATACCCGTGCTTAGATTTGTTTTTGCAAAGCAACTTACCAAATGGATAGCTGCCGTTGCTTTTATGGGAGTATTGTTTATGGTGGTTTATTACGCCAACGACTACCGCTACCTTAACCTGGCGCCCGACTACGAAACCACTATTTACCACGCAAACCTTGAAGACCACCTTACCGCTACATTTGAGGGAAAAGATATATCTTCTATGGAGCGCGTTTACCGTTGGATTGCCGCTTTCAGAATGAGCCTGCAACACCCGCTTACCGGTTTTGGCCCGGGAAATTTTTACAATTTTTACCAATACTACACCGTTGACGATTTTGAAACCTACGTAAGCGACAACGAGGAGCGGTCGGGGGTGCATAATTATTTTCTTATGACCCTTGTAGAGCAGGGCTTTATAGGGTTGCTGCTCTTTGTGGGCCTTTGCTTGGCAGTACTCGTCACCGGCGAAAATCTGTATCGCCGTATGCCGCCTGATCAAAAACCGTTTGTTATGGCGGTGCTGGTATCTTATGCCATTATTTTGTTTAACCTTACTATGGGTGATTTAATTGAGACCGACAAAATTGGCTCGCTGTTTTTTATGAATATGGCTATTTTGGCTGCTTTTGCCGTCTTTAACCCGGCTTTGCACCGCAAAACAATAGGTAAACCCGCAAAACAGCAAGGGTAAAAATCTTTTTTGCCCATTTGTATACAAGGCAACCTAACTTGTACTAATATTGGTGCAAAATACAACATTCTTTCACCCTGCTCTAATTACTTGTTTGCTATGCGTAAACTGGCTCTGCACTGGCAAATTTTACTCATGATGGTTTTAGGCGTTATTTTTGGCGCTATTGGCGCTTACGCCGGGTTTAAACCGTTTATTACAGATTGGATAAAACCGTTTGGCAGCATTTTTATTAATGCCCTGAAACTCATTGCCATACCGTTGGTAATAGGCTCGCTCATTAAAGGTGTGGCCGATTTAAAAGACATCTCCTCCCTGTCGGCAATAGGTTTCAGAGCTATTGGCATGTTTTTGTTTACCACCGTTATTGCCATCACCATAGGACTTGTAATTGTTAATGTAGTGCGGCCGGGATTTCTCATTAGCGAAACCACGCGGCAGGAGTTGGTATCGGCATATAGCGAACAGGCATCGGGTAAAATAGCGATGGCCGAAAAACAAAAGGCGGCCGGACCCTTGCAGCCTTTGGTAGATTTAGTACCCGATAACTTTTTTAAATCGGCCACCGAAAACAGCAACATGTTGCAGGTAATTGTATTTGCCCTGTTTTTTGGAGTGGCGTTGGTAATGGTACCCAAAGAAAAAGCACAGCCGGTAAAAGATTTTTTCGACGGGTTTAATGAGGTAGTGCTCAAAATGGTTGATATAATAATGCTGTTTGCCCCCTATGGCGTATTTGCCCTGCTGGCAGCCCTGGTGGTAGAATCTCCCAGCATAGATTTGTTTAAAGCCCTTATAGGGTATGCACTGTGCGTACTGCTGGGCATTGCCATACTGTTGTTTGTGTTTTACCCGCTGTTGGTGCGCTTTATTGCCGGCATGAACCTAAAACAGTTTTTTAGCGGCATGGCTCCTACCCAGATGATTGCTTTTTCTTCCAGTTCCAGTGCGGCTGCATTACCCGTAAACTTAGAGCGAACCGTAGAAAAATTGGGGGTAGATGAAGAAGTAGCCAGTTTTGTGCTGCCCGTAGGCGCTACCGTAAACATGGACGGCACCAGCCTTTACCAGGCCGTAGCTGCCGTGTTTATTGCCCAGGCTTTTGGCATGGATTTATCTTTGCAAACGCAGTTGGGCATTATTCTTACGGCAACGCTGGCGTCTATAGGGGCGGCGCCCGTGCCCGGAGCAGGCATGGTTATGCTGGTAATTGTACTGGCACAGGCCGGCATACCCGAAGCCGGTTTGGCGCTCATTTTAGCCATAGACCGCCCGTTGGATATGTGCCGCACCGTAGCCAACGTTACCAGCGATGCCACCGTGGCCACCATTGTAGCCAAATGGCTGGGTAAACTAAAAACACCACACCCGCATACGGCAGGGTAAATTACCCCGTAACTAATGTGGCAAAGCCGCGTTGAGGCAGATTTACCCGGTTGCTGCCAAACAAACTGTAACCCAAATTTTGAACCGAAACTTAGTTCTATGCCCTACCGCCAATGGCCGTCGCCTGTTTTTTCGGAACATAGTTACCCGGCTGCCCCGGTAAGTACAACGCAAGCATCCCTAAACAGCAAACAATGAAAGATAAACTACTGGCACAAGTAAAGGCTGTTGAAAAAATTGCTTCCATGAGCAAAATAGCCCGAATGCTGCATAACCCGGCTAAATATATTTTTGCAATACTATACAGGTTAACCGCATACCGACTTTTAAAGAAAGAAGTTCTGGTAAAAGCAAAATTATTTTATGGAAAAACCATGCTCGTTGCCCTACCCGCTGCTACCGATATTTACTTAACGGGCGGAAAATCACATATATCGGAAATACGGCTTACAAAATACCTCATTAAGCATTTGGACGAAAATGCCGTATTTATTGATATTGGCGCACATTACGGCTTTTTTACCCTCCTTGCCAATGAAATGATAACAAGCGGAAAAGTTTATGCCTTTGAACCATCGGGCAAAACCTTTGCCATTTTACAAAGCAATACGGCAGCAACGCAAAAAATACAAATTTTAAACAAGGCCGTAACAAGCAAAAACATGTTGCTTGAGTTTTATGAATTTGACAACCTGCACTCGGAATATAACACGTTTAATGCCTCGCAGTTTGAACACGAAGCCTGGTTTAAAAACAATACTCCGGTTTTGAATACGGTTGAAGCCGTATCTGTTGATGAATTTTGCAAAACAGAAAAAGTTAAACCCGATTTTATAAAAATAGATGCCGAAGGTTTTGAAAACGAAGTAATTAAAGGGTCCCAAAAAATACTTACCGAAGAAACCGGCAAACCCATAATAATAATGGAATACGTTGAACCCATCCGCAACAACCAGCCACACCGCGAGGCGTATAACCTGCTGCATAATTGGGGCTACCAAAGCTTTGTTATAGATAACAACGGCAACCCTATACCGCAAAACAACATTGACCATTATCTGACTTCCAACAAGTTGGAATCTGATAATATAGTTTTTATGGCAAGCAGCCTGTAAAGTAGTTTTAAAAAGGAATTTGATATAAAATCTATCTACCATAAACAAATAAAACATTTGTATTAATGAATTTTTACTATAAAGATACGCTTCAATCTTTTATGCAAAAGAGCACCGAAGAGATAATCGGGGCTATTACTTTGGTTAATCAATTTGATTCAACACAACTTCAAAACAAATCTTGGAAACAACAGATTTATATTCTTCAAAATATTCTTGCCAATTATGAGGGAAGCATCTTTTTTGAATTTTCGATACCACGGTTAGGCAGGCGAGTCGATACGCTCCTTATTATCAATGATATTGTTTTTGTTATAGAATTCAAAGTAGGGGAAAGCAAATTTCTGCACCATGATATTGAACAAGTTTGGGATTATGCATTAGATTTGAAGAATTTTCACAAACCAAGCCATACAGTTGTTTTGGCTCCAATACTTGTTGCAACTGAAGCCCAAAAGTCATATCTCGAAATTGGATTAACTTCACATAATGATAACTTACTGCTTCCAATCAAAGCCAATAAAGAAGGCTTGGGAATAGCCATAGAAAGTGTTTTGAGCTTTTTTAAGAGTAGTTCAACTATTAGTGGAGATGCGTATGCTTGGGGAAGCTATGCTCCAACCCCCACAATAATAGAAGCTGCTATATCGCTTTACAACAAACATACAGTTGAAGAAATAACCAGAAGCGACGCCGGAGCAATAAATCTTACCCAAACCACCGCTGCTATTTCTGAAATTATTGAGGGCGCAAAAATAAATAGAAAAAAAATAATTTGTTTTGTAACTGGTGTGCCCGGTGCAGGCAAAACGCTGGTGGGACTAAAAGTAGCCACTCAACACTTAGATAAAGAAAAAGGCAATACAAGTGTTTATCTTTCCGGCAATGCACCTTTAGTTGCAATTCTTCAAGAAGCACTTACCAGAGACAAAGTTAAACGAGAGCAATTGGTGGGAAACAAAATTACAAAAAGAGAAGCTAAGCAAGCGGTCAAATCGTTCATTCATATCATTCACCATTACCGCGATACCTACTTAAATAATCCAGAGGCTCCTTATGACCATGTTGCTATTTTTGACGAAGCTCAAAGAGCTTGGAACAAAGAGCAAACGGTTAAATTTATGCGGCAAAAAAAGAACAAACCCGATTTTGATGCATCAGAACCCGAATTTTTAATTTCCTGCCTAAACAGGCACAAAGATTGGGCAGTAATTGTATGCTTGGTTGGCGGCGGACAAGAAATCAATACCGGCGAAGCAGGAATTTCTGAATGGTTAAAAGCAATTGAAAATACTTTTTCTGATTGGGAGGTCTATATTTCACCCCATCTAACCGATTCTGAATATGCAGCCATTGAAGCGATACAACAACTTCAATCAAAATGTTCGGTAAAGTTTAACCACAACTTGCACCTTGGAGTATCTATGCGTTCTTTTCGGGCTGAACACCTTTCTCTGTTTGTGAAAAATATTTTAGATTTAAACCCAATTGAGGCCAAGAAAAATTTATGTCAAATTCAACATAAATACTCTATTGTTCTTACCAGAGATTTGTTAAAAGCTAAAGATTGGTTAAAGGAAAAAGCAAGAGGCAGCGAACGGTATGGAATGGTAGTTTCATCACAAGCACAACGGTTAAAACCCTTAGCAATTGATGTAAAGTCACCTATTAATCCTGTTAACTGGTTTTTGGAAGGAAAAGATGATGTCCGGTCGTCTTATTATTTGGAAGATGTTGCTACTGAATTTCAAATACAAGGGCTTGAGTTAGATTGGTCTTGCATTACCTGGGATGGCGACCTTCGGTTTGGTCATTACGGATGGAAAACCTTTGCATTTAAAGGCAATAAATGGCAAAATATTAATAATGTCGAACGCAAAAAGTACCTTATTAATGCTTACCGCGTTTTACTTACAAGGGCAAGGCAAGGAATGATTATTGTTGTGCCCGAAGGGAATCCCGATGACCACACAAGGAAACCTGAGTACTATGATGCAACATTTAATTACCTAAAAAGTATTGGAATGACCGTTATCTGAACCGGTAATACCGCCACACACTTGGGGACAAAAACAAGGTTTACCCATGTTTGAACCAATTGATAGTGAACAGCATTTTTTTCCACACTGTTTACCAACTATTGCCAGAGTAAAAAAAACTTCCTACATTTGCAAAACTTTCCTACACAT
>NBMY01000024.1 GCA_002212985.1 Sphingobacteriales bacterium TSM_CSS | reverse complement strand
AAAATTGTTGGCGGGGGGTATGGCGGCTACAATTTCGTAGCCTGTAAAACTGCCGAATGAGCAATCGGTGTATGGAGATGGGCAAACCGAAACTTCAGGCGGCGGCGAACTTGAATTATATGGCAAAGATTGCCCCACTAACACATTACCCCCCCATAATATGAAGAAAAAGGGTAACCATAACCAAACTTGCCGCACGTGTTGCGTGCTGCACGAAAAAAGGGAAATTGTTTCATAATTGCTGTTTTTGTTTTAAAAAGTGAAAAATGAAATTTTTCCCATTGTTAAATTGACAGCCTAACTCTTTAGGCGGCTAAGTTAAACTATGTTTTTTACAATACCAAATTTTTTTTCGGGGTTTGTGAAATTCTTTTTTTATGCCTTATGAATTGGCGGCAGGCGCTCGAATTTACCCGCTTCCGTTCTTGGGTGTTTAGGCAAACAAAGGAACAGTTAACAAAAAA
This sequence comes from Sphingobacteriales bacterium TSM_CSS, assembly GCA_002212985.1. Classification (GTDB taxonomy): domain Bacteria; phylum Bacteroidota; class Bacteroidia; order Chitinophagales; family UBA2359; genus UBA2359. Next base: position 8,440 of record NBMY01000024.1, on the reverse strand, counting down.
TAGCTGTTGGAAAAACAGGTAGCCCCTTAGCTACCCGTTTTTTTGGGAGGGAGCGGAATAAATGCGCTGGTTTTTTGGGCGTATTGCTCAAACTGCGGGTTGTTTTTGTACTTGCTTTCCAGCATGGGTACGCCCGATACGTGGGTAAGCAGCCAGGTAAGCAATACCGGGCTAATAAGCGCTACATACCAGTACGGGAGCGGAACTGCCATTAAAAAAATGCCCCACCATAACACCGCCTCGCCAAAATAGTTGGGGTGGCGCGAGTATTGCCATAACCCCGATGTCATAATTTTACCCTTGTTACTTTCCTGACTTTTAAAGTGTGCCAGTTGAAAATCGGCAATGGCCTCAAACAAAAAACCAATGGTAAATACTATAAGTCCGGCGCTGTTTATGCGGTTCCAGCCGGTATGGCCGCTGTTTGCCACCACCATTAACGGCAAAGCAATAAGCAGCATAAAAAAGCCCTGCAACAAAAATACCTGCAAATAGCTGCGCCAAACCCAGTTTTTACCCCACGCCTCGCGCCAGGCCCGGTATCGGAAATCTTCGCCGGGTTTATGTGCATTGCGTTGGTAAATATACCCCGACAGGCGTATTGCCCAAACCGATATGCACACATTCATGACCAAGTGCCTCACCGTACCGGCATCGGCATAAAAAAAGGTAACCCACGCCAGCAGCATAAAACCCATGCCCCATGCCACATCGGCAATACTGTTGTCTTTCCTTGCAAGGGCAAGCAAAAACCAAACGCTCATGTAGCAAAAAACAACTGTTGCACAAACTGTAAACAAAGTAAGCATGATAACCGTTTTACTACAGAACATTTACCGGCGGGGTTGGTTCAGCAGCCGCCTAACGCATCAACACTTTTTCAATGTCCCGAAAATATCCGTTTACCGTGCGCGTGTACGGTATTTTAATAAATGAACGGCAAGAAGTGCTGCTTGCCAACGAGCAATTGGAAAACATGTTCATGACCAAGTTTCCGGGTGGCGGGCTGGAGTTTGGCGAAGGTACGCATGAGGCGCTCATTCGGGAATTTAAAGAAGAAACCAATCTTGATGTTACCATTGCAGACCACTTTTACACCACCGATTTTTTTGTTGCTTCGGTTATAGACCCTTCCATACAGGTAATGAGCATTTATTATGTGGTAAAATCTGACGGCGATGTGCCGCTTCCTTCAGATACCATACAAAATAACGGAAGAATTGCCATTAATTTCAGGTGGCAGCCGGTTCATGAATTGCACCCCGATATGTTAACCTTTGCCATTGACAAAAAAGTTGCCGAAATGCTGGCCAATAACTTTGTCAAAACCGCCAACCGCAGCTGCCAACATAAAATGCTGTAACTGTTGGCATTTCTCCTGCCCGAAATACTTTTTTTTCCACCCGCCCGGCATCTTGGCTTGTGTACGGCGTAACTTTTTTTTGCCTGTCCCTACCAATAAACCGGTGCATCCCATAACCCGTTGTTGCGTTGCCTGCATCAGTAATGCGGTTCAATACATCGGTAAACAGGGCCATCGGGCTAAGAATTGTCATGAATTTGTAAAAACTAAGGAAACTTTGAAACCATTTAGAGTTTCCTTAGTTTTATACGCGTACATTTGCACCCCGATTTACGAATTCTATGGAAGAAACACAGCAAAAAATACTAACCCAAGCCTTCACCCTTTTCACAAAATACGGCATACGCAACGTAAGCATGGACGATATAGCCACCGAACTGGGGGTATCGAAAAAAACACTCTACCAGCATATAGACAACAAGGCCGAGTTAATTCACAAAGCCATGGAAATGCACCTGCAAAACGAATGCAGCGTGGCCGATGCCATTTCTGTTTCTTCCGTTAATGCCATTGCCGAAATGCTGGATATAGCCGACCATGTATGCCGGCAATTGAACATGATGCACCCGGCAGCCATTTTTGAACTGAAAAAATACTACCCCGAAAGTTGGGAACTGCTGGAAAAACACCGCAGCGAATACATTTACGGCTGTATTTATAAAAACATTCAGAAAGGCATACAGCAGGGTTTGTACCGCCCCGATGTAAAACCCGAATTGATTGCCCGTTTTTACATTGCCAAATCGAGGGTGCTGGTAGAAGACGATTTGTTGCTTAAAACCGAATTCCAGCCTATTGAGGTTCTGCTGGAAATGCTGCAATACCATATTTACGGCATTGCCACACCCGAAGGCGTAGCTTACTTTAAAAATAACCTTGAAAAAATTAAAAACATAAAACATGTATCGTATTTATAAACAGGTAATGTTATGTGCGGTTTTGCTGCTGCAAATAACCTTTTCTGTGCAGGCGCAAGAAAAGAACGCTGCCGGCGCCGATACGCTCCGGTTTAGTTTATCCGAAGCTATAGCGCAGGCGCTGCAACATAGTTTTGCCCGCCAAAATGCAGATTTAGATGTACTATCGGCCGAAAAACAGGTAAAAATATTGGTGGCAAACGGCCTGCCGCAGGTAAACGGCAGCATAAACTACCAGCGGTTTTTGCAATTGCCTGTAAGTCTGGTGCCGGCCGAGTTTTTTGGCGGAAACCCCGGTGAATTTGCCGAAATAACCTTCGGAACCAAAAACACCTTGGCCGCCGGTGCCGATGTAAGCCAACTGCTGTTTAGCGGCAGCTTTTTCATTGCCCTTCAGGCCACCCAAAAACTGGTAGAACAGGCACAACTGCAGGTAAACGCCACCGATAACCAAATACGCGATGCCCTTACCCGAACCTATTTTTCGGCGCTCATTATACAGGAAAACATAGGCATTCTGCAAAAAAATATTGACGTGCTGAACAAAGTGCTGTACGAAACCACCGCCCTTAACCAAGCCGGTTTTGTTGAAAGCTTAGATGTTGACCGCCTTAGTTTGCAGTTAGCCAACCTAAAAACCCAACAAGGAAACCTCAACCGGCAGTTGCAAAGTGTATATAACCTGCTGAAACTGCAAATGGTTATTGACCTTAACCAACCTATAGCGCTCACCCAAAACCTCAAAGATTTTATTGACCTTACCGATGCCGCCCTGCAATTTGATGCCGCTTCGGCTCAAAACCGGCTGGAACTGAGGCAGTTATCTGTTTCTGAATATCTTAACGACCTGGGTATTAAACAACTCAATGCACAGTATTTGCCAACTGTTGCTGCTTTTCTTTCGTATGAACGCCGCTTCCAGAACAACAATTTTAAGCTCTTTAACGAGCGATGGTTTCCTACCGCCATTGCCGGGCTGCAAATAAGTGTACCCATTTTTGACGGGTTAAGCAAAAAAAATCAGGTAGCGCAAAGGGTTATTAACAAGAAAAAAATACAAAACGGCCGCAACCAACTGCTGCGCAGCATTGACCTTGAAATTGCACAGGGGCAAATAGCCTACCAAAACGCCCTGGAGCAGCTCAAAAGCCAGCAGGAAGCCATTGCACTGGCTCAAAAAATTTACGACGTAAGTCTGGTAAAGTATAAAGAAGGCGTAGGCTCCAGTTTTGAATTAACCGATGCCGAATCGAAACTTTTTCAAAACCAGGGATTGTATTTGCAGGCGCTTTACAACCTGCTGATAGCCCAAACCGATTTGCGAAAAGCCATGGGCATTTACTACTAAAAAATACCAGCAACACCGCACAAATATTAAATACAAAAAACTGTATAAATACTTTATGAAACATCTCTCGTTTTCCGCAACCATGGTGGTGGCATTGCTGCTTGTGTTTGGCTGCCAGGCAACCACCGGCGATAGAGCCGCTGAGCTTAAAAAGCTCAAAGAACAACAAGCCAAACTAACCGAACAAATACAAACCCTTGAGCAGGAAGTAGGAACACAAAGTGGCAGCGCCATGCAAAGTCCCAAAGAAACAGCCGTAGAGGTAATGGAATTGCGCGCTACCCCCTTTACCCACTACTTAGAGGTGCAGGGTAAAGTAGATTGCAGCGACAATATTGCCGTTAGCCCCAAACAACCGGGTATTGTTACGCAGGTAATGGTGGTAAGAGGGCAAAAGGTAAACAAAGGCGATATATTGGCCACCTTAGACGATGCCGTGTTTCAGCAAAGCCTGCAGGAACTGCAAACCAATATTTCGTTTGCCAAAACCATTTACGACAAACAAAAAGCCCTTTGGGACCAAAAAATAGGCACCGAAGTGCAGTTTCTTACCGCAAAAAACAACCTGCAAACATTAGAATATAAAATGGCTACCCTGCAAAAACAGGCCGATTTGTACAACGTGCGCGCACCCATAACCGGTACGGTAGAGGAAGTAAACGTTAAAGTTGGCGAAGGCGCTATGGTTGGTTCGCCCATTCCGCCTTTTAGGGTGGTAAACGCTGCCAACATGAAAGTAGTGGTAGATATTGCCGAAACTTACGTGGGTAAAGTGCGCGTGGGCGATGAAGCCGAAGTGCTGTTGCCCGATTTGGGTAAAACCGTTACCTGCAAGGTAAAAACAATAGGCAATATTATTAACAATGCCGGCCGAACATTTCAGGTAGAGCTTAAATTGCCCGCCATGCCCGATTTGCGCACCAACATGATTGCTATGGTAAAAATTAAAGATTATGCAGTGGCCAGCACCATTGTAGTACCCATTAATACCATTCAGAATTCCGACGAAGGCTCTTATGTTTACATTGCCGAAAAAACTGCCGACAAATTCACCGCCAAAAAACAACTGGTAACACCCGGCACCGCCAACGGCGATTTTGTGGAAATTAAAAGCGGGCTGCAATCGGGTAATTTGCTCATTACTACCGGTTTTCAGGACCTTAACACCGGGCAACTCGTAAAATTTTAACCCGTGCCGCACATAAACAGCCGCAGCACAACCGTTGTTGGGTAAAACTTACCCAATATCCCTGTACGCTTAATTTTTACTTCTATACAACCCCTTTGACCATATACTTTTACCATGCAGTTTAAAGAATACAAACCCACAAGCTGGTCTATTGATAACCGTACAAGCATTTATGTAATAGTAGCCATTGTTACGGTTATGGGTATATCAACCTACCTTAGCCTGCCCAAAAACCAGTTTCCCGATATTGTAATTCCTACCATGTATGTGAGTACCATTTACCCCGGTACCTCGCCGGCCGATATGGAAAACCTGGTAACCCGACCTATTGAAAAACAAATAAAATCTATTTCGGGGGTAAAAAAAATTACCAGTAACTCTATACAGGATTTCTCAAACGTTATTGTTGAATTTAATACCGATGTGAAAGTTGATGTTGCCAAACAAAAGGTAAAAGATGCCGTTGACCGCGCACGGCCCAACCTGCCCAAAGACCTGCCATCGGCGCCCAATGTGCTGGAAGTGGATTTTTCCGAAATTCCCATCATGAACATCAACATATCGGGCGATTTTGACCTTGCCAAACTAAAAAACTACGCCGAAGAAATTAAAGATGAGGTAGAGCAGTTTAAAGAAATTACCCGCGTTGACATGGTGGGCGCTCTGGAACGTGAAATACAGATAAATGTAGATATGTTTAAGATGCAAAGCGCCGGCGTAACCTTTGGCGATATTGAAAGGGCTGTTTCTACCGAAAACATGACCATATCGGGCGGATTGCTCAATGTAGCAGAAATGAAACGTGCACTTAGGGTAAAAGGGCAGTTTACCAGCGCCATGCAAATAGGCGGCATTGTGGTCAAAAATATGTCGGGGGTGCCGGTATATCTTAAAGATATTGCCGAAATTAAAGATGCTTTTAAGGAAAAAGAAAGCTACGCCCGCTACAACGGAAACAACGTAATTACCCTTAATGTAATTAAACGAAGCGGCGAAAATTTGGTGGAAGCATCGGACAAAATACACCTTATTGTTGATAAACTCAAAGCCGAAAAATTTCCGAAAGACCTCAACGTTACCATTACCGCCGACCAGGCAGAACTTACCCGAACCACGCTTAATGACCTTATTAACTCCATCATCATCGGGTTTATTTTGGTAACCGTGGTACTCATGTTTTTCATGGGGGTTACCAATGCCTTTTTCGTGGGGCTATCGGTTCCGTTATCGGTATTTCTGGCCTTTTTGGTAATGCCCGGCATTGGATTTGAACTAAATATGATTGTGTTGTTTGCCTTGCTCTTTGCCCTTGGTATTATTGTTGACGATGCTATTGTAGTGATTGAAAATACGTACCGCCTCTTCCAAAACGGGCGCTTACCCATTATAACCGCCGCCAAAATGGCAGCAGGCGAAATTTTTGTACCCGTATTGGCCGGAACCCTTACTACCTTGGCGCCGTTTGTGCCGCTTACCTTCTGGGGCGGTATTGTGGGCAAGTTTATGAAATACCTGCCAATTACCCTCATCCTTACCCTCGTAGCCTCGCTTATAGTGGCCTTTATTATGAACCCCGTGTTTGCGGTTACTTTTATGAAACCCGAACACCTGTACCCCACACCCGAAGAGAAACGGCAGCGCCGCCGCTCATTTCTTACTACCGCCGCAGTGATGGCAATTATTACCGCTATTGCCTACACGGCAGCGCCCAACGGGGTGGGTAATTTTTTGGCGTTGGCCTTATTACTCTACGTTTCATACAAACTTTTTATTAAATATCTGGTTGTTGGTTTTGAGCATAAACTACTGCCCGTTTTAATGGATTTTTATGAAACCATTCTCAGCTTTTTAATGAAAAGCTGGCGCCCCTATGCGCTGCTGGCATTAACCGTATTTTTGCTGTTCTTTTCTTTTTTTCTTTTTGGAATACGCACACCGCCCGTAGAATTTTTTCCCAAAGGCGACCCCAACTACATATACGTGTACCTGAATTTGCCCGTGGGAACCAATCAGGCTTATACCGACTCTATAACCCGTATTGTGGAAAATAAAGTGGAAAAAATTGTTGGCAAAAATAATCCTATTGTTGAAGCCATCAGCAGCAACGTGGCCGTTGGCGCCGGCGATCCCACCAGCGGCGACCGCAGCGCAGCCTCCAACAGAGCCAAGGTAAGCGTATCGTTTGTAAAATTTGCCCAGCGCCAGGGGCAATCTACCCGCGAATACTTAGACAAAATACGCCACGACGTAAAAGATATGCCCGGTGTGCAGGTTACAGTTGACCAGGAAAGAAACGGCCCGCCCACCGGCGCACCTATTAACATTGAAATCAGCGGCGAAAATCTGGAAGAATTGGTTGAAGTAGCTTCGCAGTTTAAGTATTACCTGCAAGACTCGTTGCAGGTAGCGGGTATTGAAGAACTAAAATCGGATTTTGTAAATAATAATCCCGAAATTATTGTGAGCGTTAACCGCGAGCGCGCCAACCGCGAAGGGGTTTCTACAGCCTTCATCGGGTCGGAACTTAGAACCGCCGTTTTTGGCAAAGAGGTATCAAAGTTTAAAGATAACGAAGATGAATACCCCATTCAACTGCGCTATAAATACGAACAACGAAACGATGTTGACGCACTGCTCAATACCAAACTCACTTTCCGATCAGAAACAGGGCAGGTAAAAAACCTGCCGCTGGCAGCCGTGGCCGATGTAAAATATACCAGCACCTACGGCGGAATTAAGCGCAAAAACCTGAAACGTGTAATTACTCTTAGCTCAAACGTATTGAGCGGTTATACGGCAAATGAGGTAAACGAAAATATACGCCTGGCTGCCAATAATTTTAAACTGCCTGCCGGCATAGACATTAACCTTACCGGCGAACAGGAAGAACAAGCCGAAACACAGGCATTTTTAGGACGCTCGCTTTTAATTTCGTTGGGATTAATTTTTCTTATTCTGGTAACGCAGTTTAACTCTATAAGCAAAACGCTTATTATCCTTAGCGAAATTATTTTCAGCATTACCGGCGTGTTATTGGGTTTCAGCTTTTTTAACATGACCATTTCTATTGTAATGGTGGGCATTGGCATTGTGGGACTGGCAGGGATTGTGGTGAAAAACGGTATCTTAATTGTTGAATTTGCCGACCTGCTCCGAGACCGGGGCGAAAGCCTGCTAAGAGCCGTTGTACTTGCAGGCCGCACCCGAATGAAACCGGTATTGCTAACGGCAGCTTCTACTACCCTTGGGCTGGTGCCGTTGGCGCTGGGTATGAACATTAATTTTTACACCCTTTTTACCGATCTTGACCCGCAGTTTTTCCTTGGCGGCGACAGCGTGGTGTTTTGGGGCCCCTTGTCGTGGACTATTATCTTCGGGCTAACCTTTGCCACTTTCCTTACGCTTGTGGTAGTACCTGCCATGTATTTAATTCGTTACGACTTAGGCGAACGTTTTTCGAACCGCTTTGGTAAAAAGCAACCACAACCCGTTACCGCCAACCCCGATAGCGCAGGCAACAACCCCGCCGATGTGCCGCCGGTATAAACAAATTGCATTCACCAACCACAAAAAACGGGCCTTGTTGCCCGTTTTTTTATGCCTGCAACACAACCCGCCTGCGG
>NBMY01000025.1 GCA_002212985.1 Sphingobacteriales bacterium TSM_CSS | reverse complement strand
TTGAAAATATGGTGTGTTTTTTGCGTTTTTTTAATTCGTTCAATGACAGATTAATGGCAATTCGGGTAAGATAAGTGCCTAAAGCGGCATCGCCCCTGAAATTTTGCAATGCGCGGTAAAAACGCACAAAAGTTTCCTGCCCTACATCTTCTGCTTCGGGGCAATGCCCCAACATGCCTATTACGGTAGTAGCCACACGCTGCCGATACCGCATAACCAGCATTTTAAAGGCTTGGTGATCGCCGTTTCGGGCTTGTTCTACTAATTGTAAATCGGTATGGTGGCTGTGTTCCGTCATCGGCCGTTGTTTGACAAAGATGGAGGCCGGGTTATTCCGCAGGGTAGGTAAAAAAGAGATATTTTCCCTCTTTTTTTACACATTAAGGTCAATGGTTTCGCCCAGTTGCGGAATGGAAACATTTAAGAAGTTATTTTTTTCGAGCGCTGTTTTAAATTTTTGTTGCACCTCGTACTCGCCGTGTACCAGAAAAAGCCGGTTTAGGCGGTTTCTGTCCTGGTTGTTGAGAAAATCTATCATTTCCTGCTGGTCGCCGTGTGCGCTAAAGGAGTCCATTTCGGCAATTTTGGCCCTTACCTGGCGCATTTCGCCGAAAATGCGCACCGATTTTGCGCCGCTTCTAATTTCGCCGCCCAAGGTATAAGGTGCACAATAACCCACAAATAAGATGGTATTTCGGGGGTTTTCTATGTTGTGGTAAATATGGTGCTTTACCCGCCCTGCGTTGGCCATGCCCGATGCGCTGATGATAACACAGGGTTTCCGGTCGTAATTAAGCCGTTTAGATGCCTCAACGGTTCGCACATAGGTAAGTTGATTAAACCCGAAAGGGTTGGGGTCAACGCGCATGTATTCGGTAATTTGCTTATCAAAACATTCGGGGTGCATTTGAAAAACGTGTGTGGCATTGGTAGCCAGCGGGCTGTCAACATAAACAGGTATTTTGGGCAGTTGCCCTTGTTGTTGCAACACATCAAGCATATATACGATTTCCTGCGTTTTACCCACGCTGAAAGCCGGTATAATTAACTTTCCTTTGTTTTTAATACAGGTTTCGGTAATAATCTGGAGCAGTTTTTCTTTTTCGTTGGGCGGGCTTTCGTGGAGGCGGTCGCCGTAGGTAGATTCGCAAATGAGGGCATCGCATGGCAGCATGGGCACTGGGTCATGCAAAATGGGGCGGTTTGGCCGGCCAATATCGCCTGTAAAGCCCAGCATTACTGTTTTATTTTTAGCTGTTTTAATGCGCAGCATAACGCTGGCACTGCCCAGAATATGGCCGTTGTCGCGCAGCAGCACTTCTATATCGGGGTTAATGCGGTGCCAGTGTTCGTAGCCAATGCCTACTACCTGTTCAAAACATTTGGTTACATCTTCGGGTAGATACAGGGGTTCGTTTACCTCCAGGTCTGAGCGGCCGGGTTGCTGGTTTACATATTCGGCATCGCGCTCCTGAATGAGAGCGCTGTCCATGAGCATAATTGCGGCCAAGTCGCGGGTGGCGTGGGTGCAAATAATTTCGCCATCGTAGCCATCTCGGGTAAGCATGGGCAGGCGGCCGCTATGGTCAACGTGTGCGTGCGAGAGAATAACACAGTTGATTTCGGCGGGTTTAAAATTCCATTGGCGGTTAAAGTTGGCAAAAGCCTCCTCGTTTCCTTGGTACAGCCCGCAATCGAGCAGTATTTTATAACCGTTATCTAAGGTAATTAAATGCGAACTGCCGGTTACTTCGCGCGCGGCACCGCAAAATTGAATGGTCATGCCTTTAAATTTTAAAGCCGGGTAAATGAACAATGCGCAAATATAACCTATAACCCAATGTATGCGCCCCAAAACAAAAAAAATAGCCCGCGATAACGGTGCTACTGTCGGCTTTTGTGCCCTGAATAGCGATTTTTTAACTTTTTTGCGCAAAAAACCACTAAAAAAACAACTTGCATTTGGTATTTACATGCAAAGCAGCTACCTTTGCACACCTAAAAAAATGACACCCAATGTACGCAATAGTAGAAATAGCAGGCCAGCAATTTAAAGTAGAAGCGGGCAAAGAGATTTTTGTACACCGATTGGATGCTACACCCGGCGCATCGGTTACATTTGATAAAGTGTTGCTTGCCGATAACAACGGCGCAGTAGAAGTAGGTAAACCCACCGTTAGCGGCCGCAGCGTATCGGCAACGGTATTGGAGCATGTGCAGGGCGACAAGGTAATTGTGTTTAAAAAGAAACGCCGCAAAGGATACCGCGTTAAAAACGGTCATCGCCAGCAATTTACTAAAATTAAAATTGACAGCATTGCCTAACTTTTCTCAAAAGGCAGTAAGCGAAAAATTATATTTAGCATTTGTAAAAATTTACCATTATGGCACATAAGAAAGGGCAAGGTAGTTCAAAAAACGGCCGCGATTCCAAAAGTAAGCGGTTAGGCGTAAAATTATACGGCGGGCAGGTTGTTAAACCGGGTAACATTATTGTGCGCCAGCGTGGCACCCAGTTTCACCCCGGTAAAGGCGTAGATATTGGTAAAGACCATACTATTTTTGCCGTTACCGATGGCATTATTAAATTTACCACCAAACGCGACAACCGCACCTATATTAGCGTAGAAACTTTGGCAGAGGCTTAGTTAGTTATAAGCGAGCTGTGGTTTTCTTTTAAACAACCCTTTCTGCACACCTGCAGAAAGGGTTGTTTTTTTACATAAGGGCTGCGAGAATTATGTATATATTTTTTAGAGCATATGGCGCCGGTGCTGTGTGACTGCTGCATTTTAATCATACACCAGCCCGAAGGAGATAAAAAGTCCGCCTTTTCTGTCGTAGCGGTTAATGGAGTATTCCAGACTGAAAACTTTGTCGTATAGGGTAAAAATATCAAAACCAATACCTGTACTGGCCAACCATGCATTGTTAAGTGGATTTTGCCGATAATAAAAGCCGTCTTTTACATAGGCAGTTTCAGCATAGGTTTTAAGGTAAACGGCAAACGGAATGGTTCTGAACTGGGTTAGCCTTTTAAACAGCGGATTTATGAGTTTTAGTTTCAGCACTTCGTATTTGAGGGCGGTTCGCAGCATGGCATAATGTTGCCCGTCAATGATGTAATACTCATAGCCGCGCAGGTTATTGCCCCCAAAACCCAGTCCTTCCTGGTTAAAGTAGGGTTGTTGGGTGGGGAAAGAAGTTTTAGCTCTAATGCTTGCCATGGCAAACCAGTGGTTACTTAGGGGTTGATATTGGGTAAATTTAGCTGCAAACCACAGTTGGTTAATGTCGCGGGTTTCGCCCCAGCCCGATTTTGCGGCCTGCAGCCATAGATAGTAGCCTTTAAGCGGGTAGGCGGCAATATCGCGGTGGTCTTCGGTAAATTCGTATCTGGCCTGCAAAAACTGCTGCCGGGTTTTACCATTCATAAAATAGTTGGGGTTAAGTTGTGCCAGCGTATCGGCAATGGTGTTGTAAAACCAGGTAAGATTGAGGTAATGCGAGGTTCTTATGTTTGGGCGGCGTGTTAACCCTATGCCACACCTGAACCTCATTCGCAGTATTTGCTCCTCATCTCTGTAAAACTGTTGTTTGTTGTTGAGGGTGAGGTATTGCACCTCGCGGTTGGTAATGTAGGAAATAAAGGGGTTAATGCCTGTTTTTCGCTGCCGGTCAACAAAAGGAATGAGGTAGCTGAGTTCTATTTTTCGGGTAAAACCCAGTTGTACCAACATTTTAAGCAGTTCTTTTCGTCCTCTGAAATTATCATGTACAAACAAAAAACCATATTCGGTTCTTTTAAGGCTGCGTTTATGGGTTACCCACCACTCGTTAAAGTTGCGGTCGGCCAATTCAAAAATAGGTGCGGGCAAAATGTACCAGCGTTCTTCTACTTCAATGGTAAAGGTTACCAGATTACTGAGTTGCTCGCTTATTTTAATGGTAACGTCGTTAAACAGGCGGGTGTTGTAAATTTGGTTCCGGTTTCGTTCCAAAACTGTTTCAAGGGTTGCAAGAGGCAGGGTATCGCCGGCGGCAAAATCCATTTCGCGCAGGATAATGGGTTTTTTGGTCAGTTTGTTGCCTTTTACCACCACATTTGCCACTACCACATAATTTTTGGTGGCAGGCGCTGCCTTAACAGCAGTATCTGAAACTGCTGTTGTTTGTGGTGGTTCTGTTGCCTGTGCTGCCGCGGATTGGCTGCCACAAACAATACCCGCAAAAAAAGCAAGGAAAAGCAACAGTTGGGGCGCAAATTTACCTGCCATTGACTAATATACCCATTTAGCGCCTCTGCCGTTGTTGAATTTGCTACCCGCGCGGCGGCTATCTATTGCATTGGCAAAAACAAGGGTTAAATATTGAGGTAGTTCATCAGTTCATCGAGGCGTTCTTTGATGTCTTCGACGTAGTCGTTTTCCTGAAAGGAAGCCGTTACTTCGTAGTTATAGCGTTCAAAGGTAGCAATTATTGCATTAAGGTCGGTAATATTAACCTTTATGGTTACTTCCAGCATTTCGGTATCGGGGTGGGTGGTAACATACATGCTCAGCACCCTTGCGTTGTTGGTTTCAATAATTTGAGCAATTTGGGTAAGGCTGTAGTTATAGGCCGGCATTTCCAGAAGAATAATGCCCCCGGGTTCCTGTGCGGCGTTCATTTGTCCGAAGTACTCCAGCAGGTTTTCTAAGGTAATGAGGCCAAGGTAGGCGCGTTCTTCATCTAAAACGGCAATGGCGGTAAGATGCTGCTCGTTCATTACCTTCAGTACTTCGTAAATATGGGCACCCTGCAATACAAAGGCGCAGTTATCTTCAAACGGATAATCTTTAAGGGTTATGCCGGGGTTGTTGCTGTCGAGCAGTTGGTTTTCCGATACCATTCCTTCGTAGTGGGTTCCGTTAACCACGGGCAGGTGTTGCAGGTGGAAGGTGTTCATCCACATAAGGGCTTTGCCGCAGGTATCGGTTGTTTTAAGCGGAGGAATGTTGTTTTTTATGAGGTTTCTGGCTATCATACGGGTAGGTTAATGGTATTTACGGCATTTTTTATCAAAAATTGCTCCAAACGCCGGTTAAATTCGGCAGGTTGTTCCATCATGGGTGCGTGTCCGCATTCGTCAATAAAATGCAGTTCTGAGTTGGGCAGCAACCCGGCAAATTCATGGGCTACCTCTGGCGGGGTAATTCGGTCTTGTTTTCCCCATATAAGCAGGGCTGGAACGGTTATTTTGGGTAACTGGCTGCCCAAATTGTTTCTGATGGCCGATTTTGCCACCGATACTACGCGCAGCGCTTTTTCGCGGTTGGTAACTATCCTGTACACTTCATCTACCAGTTCTTTGGTAGCTGTTTCGGGTTTGTAAAAAGTATATTCGGTTTTTTGTTTTATGAACTCATAGCTGCCCCGTTTCGGGAAACTGTCGCTCATAGAGTTTTCATACAACCCCGAACTGCCGGTAAGAATAACGGTATGTACTTTGTGCATGTTTTGCAACGTGTAAAGAAGGGCAATATGCCCGCCCAGGGAGTTGCCCAATACGTTTATGGCGGTGTAATTTTTATAGTTTACAAACTCTTCAATGTGGTGGGTTAGGTTGGACAGGTTTACCTTTAGCAGCGGCAGTTCGTAAATGGGCAGTATGGGTATTACCACTTTGTAATCTTGCTTAAAGTAGTTTACCAAATCGGTAAAATTGCTCAGTGCACCAAAAAGCCCGTGCAGCAGCAGCAGCACTTCGCCCTCGCCTTCTTCTACATATTGAAATTTGCCTTCGTGATGTACGTGAAAATTCATGGTTGATGACTTATTGTGGTTGGAGTAACAAACAAACAGAAACAAGGGTTGCAATGTAAAAAATATATTGGTTTGTAAGTGCTTTGCGGTATTTTTTTTAACTTTTTTAATTGTACATGACGTTTTTTAGGGCATAAAAGTTGCCTGATATACAGAAAAAGGGGGTGGCAACATGGCAACCGTTGGTTAATTAGACATGAGTTGCAGACAATTGTTTAACATTTGCAAGCCGTGTTGGGTAAGTACCGATTCGGGGTGGAACTGCAACCCGAAGAGCGGCAGATGTGGGTGTGCCAGCGCCATCACCTCGCCCTGCGGGGTGTGTGCAGTTACCTCCAATGGAGTTTGTTCCAACTGCTGCAACACCAGCGAATGGTACCGCATGACGGCTGTTTGTTGCGGTATATGGGTAAACATGGGGTGACCATTGTGCAGCAAGGCCGAAACATACCCGTGTACCGGCTGCGCTGCCCTTACCAACTTTGCCCCAAAAAACTGCCCTATTGCCTGATGCCCTAAGCAAATGCCCAGCAGCGGGGTGCGGTTATGAAAATGCTTTACCACCCGCGGTGTAATGCCGGCTTTTTCGGGTGTTTCGGGGCCGGGCGAAATAACAATGCCGGCGGGGTTCATTGCTTCAATGTCGGCAATGGTAACGGCATCATTTCTTACAACATGGCATTCCTGCCCAAGTTGGGCAAAATAATCAAGCAGGTTGTAGGTAAACGAGTCGTAATTGTCAATAATCAATAGCAACGGGCATTGCAATAATATAGTTTCACCATGTTACAGCATGTTAAACACAACAAGCCATGTTTTGGTTGTGTGCTTGCGTTATAAAAAAGAAAGTTGTTGCGGGGTAAGTTCCAACTGCCAGTTGCCGCGCAGAGTTTGCGTTTGCCGGTTTTCTTTTAATAATTGCAAGAAATGGCTGCGGGGTATGTTTTTTGCGCCTAAACTTTCGAGGTGCTGTGTATGCAACTGACAGTCAATGAGGGTAAACCCCCAGGTTTGCAATTGCTTAACCAATACAATAAACCCGGCTTTAGAGGCATTGCTTTGGTGGCTAAACATAGACTCGCCATAAAAATGGCCGCCCAACGCTACGCCGTACAAACCGCCGGCCAATTGGCCGGTTTGGGTGTCCCATACCTCTACCGAATGGGCAAAACCCGCCCGGTGCAGCCGGCAATAAGCTGCCACCATAGGCTGCGTAATCCAGGTTGAAGATTGGCCCGGGCGCAATATGCGGCGGCAGGCGGTTACTACGTCGCTAAAACACGTATCGAAAGTAATGCTGAATTGCTGTTTTTTAAATACCTGTTTCATGCTTTTCGATACTTTCAATGCTTGCGGGTATAGTACAAACCGAGGGTCGGGCGACCACCACAGCAACGGCTCGCCGCTGCTGTACCAAGGAAAAATACCCTGCCGGTAGGCCAGCAGCAACCGTTTTACCGATAAATCGCCGCCAACTGCCAGCAAGCCTTCTTCCGATGCCAAATGCGGCGGCGGAAAAACCAAGTCATCAGTAAGCAGGAATACAGGCACTCTTAAAATATGTTTATATGTAATTTATTTGTTTATAATGAGCTTTTGTACACCTTTATGTTGCCCATTGTGCAATACCACAAAATAAACGCCGTTAGCCAAGGCATCGGTGCGCAGTAAATTAGCAGCATTACCGGCATCGGGGGCAATTTGTTTGCTCATAATCAGGTTTCCGCAGGCGTTATATATATCTGCCTGCAAAAATTTGGTATAAATGTTATTTAAAATGAGCATGGTACTGTTGCCGGCCGGGTTGGGTTGCAGGGTAAAGTTTATATTATTGTGGTGCACGGGGTTTTCAATGCCCGTAATGAGGTTAAACGCAGTAACGGCGGTACTACAGTGACGTATGCCGGCCAGGTGGGCTGCGGTGGCTACGGTAGCTTTTACATTGTTGGACATAAAATTAAAATCAAGTATATCCAGTACATCGGTAGGGGTGTGGTAGTGTATGTTTCTGAAATTAGCGCCATCGGTAAGCATGAGCGCCTGCATACCGGCATCCCAGAATTTGGCATGGTCGCTGCGGCGCAGGTCGGTAGCTATTTCGCCGTTGCCGGGTACGGTAAGCGAGGTTACTTTAAGCGCTGGCACATACAGGGCGGCACAACTGTCAAAGGCATTGCGCAAAGGAGCGGAGGCAGCATTGGCAACGTTAATGAGAAAATCTCCTCTAAACTGGTTGGCGGTCAGTTCGGCATACGCATCGGGAAACAACAGGTTAAACCCTATGGGTGTGCTTTGGGAGTTGGGTACTTCGCTATAATAGCCAATCATTTCAAAGTTTAAAACGCCGGAAATGGTTTCAAAAGCATCTTTGCCGCCGGGGCTGTTAATAAAAGCATTGCTGCCCAGCAGGCCAAGTTCTTCAAGGTCGAAGCCTATAAATTTAATGTTGTTTCTAAACTGGTAGGGGCTTAAAACCCGAAGGGCTTCCAGTACGCCCACCACACCCGAACCGTTATCGTCGGCACCGGGCGCCACGGCAACCGAGTCGAAATGGGCATCAATAATTACGGTTTGGGTTTCGTTTCCCTGCCCCTGCAACCTACCAATAATATTTTGCCCCGAAAAAGCGCCAACCGAAAAGTCTTGCCGGTGGGTTTGCAGTCCGGCGTTGGTAAAGCGGGTTTCAATGGCATCTTTCACCTCCTGAATATGCTCCAGCCCGGCATCGTAGTGGCGAATGCCCTGAACAAATTCAAGGTCGTTGTAAAGGTTATTGGGGTTTACTTCATTTACAATTGCCTGAATATCAATGGGTTGCCGGTCATCGGCAATTATTTTCAAAAAATAAATACCCGATGTAAGCGCTACCGGATTGTATTGCCATGTTAGCGTTTTTCCGCTTCCCGCGGACACCGGATAACCCACATCGCCCCATGTTTCCGATACATCAACTAAGTAAGTTTGCCCCATGTTGTCCGATACGCGCAGTTCAATTTCCAGTGCATCGTTTTCGGCATCGGCCACATCAAAGGTAACGGTTACGCGGTTGTTCAGCTCATCGGGAAAAGCCAAAATATTGCTGATAACAGGCGCTGCATTTTGTGCCTGTAAAACTGCTGTGCAGAGCAGCAAGGCCAAAACCGGTGCCGCAAAAGCTGTGAAGCGCAAAATATTTTTCATGACAATTAACGGTAATTTATTTGCTGAGTTATTGAATGTTAGATTTTTTTATAATTGAAAGCAGGCTGGTTTTTACAATTTGCCCCATGGTATGGCAGCGCAAAAACTGGTCAGATTGGTAGTGTTGTGCCAGTTCGCTTTTTAGCGTGTCAATTTTATCGGGGGTTGAAATATGGTCATGCACCATTACATCAAACAATTCGTTCAGTCTGAATTTGGAAGTTTTCATTCGGTTGGCAATAAGTGCATGTTCTTCGTGCTGGTATTGGCGGGTAGTTTCGGCATTAATGCGTTTCATGCACAACTGCACAAAAGGGCGGTTTTCTTTAAAAAAGTGAGGCATATACACATTTTTATGCCCTTCGTAACATTGCTGGTCAAAATCTATGGCGCGTATGCGGTATTGGGTATCGTCAAAATCGGGCGTAACATCTATTACAAAATTATAGGCACGCATATCGCCCAGCAGTTTAACAAAGCAACGCTCGTTAAATTTTATAA
>NBMY01000026.1 GCA_002212985.1 Sphingobacteriales bacterium TSM_CSS | reverse complement strand
CCAACTACTACCTAACAATTGTTGCAGAATTGACTGTCTTTGGAGAAGCCCTGCCCAAACAAGTACTAAAAATGCTATCGAAACTAATTGTATATTCCGTAAAACTGACTTAGAGTTAGGATTTTATTTTACCGCAAAAACCGCAAGGGTTGGCAAAGTACGCAATTACTTTGCGGTATTTCTTTGCATTCCATGGTAACACTCACCGGTTATTGAGCTTGCTGAGCTGAACCGGTTATGAGAAATAGTGCAGTGTAGGGCATAAACTGTTTAACTACTCGTACCGGAGGGCTTCTATGGGGTCAACCCGCGAAGCTTTAATGGCCGGGTACAACCCCGAAACAATGCCAACCATAAAACAAATGGCAATGCCGCCCAGCATCCACAACCAGGGAATAATAAAAGGACCCTTAATAAGCAAAGATACGGCGTTGCCGGCCAAAATACCCAGCAATACGCCCAAAACGCCGCCAATCTGGCAAATTACAATGGCCTCTACCAGAAATTGGGTAATAACCGTGCTTCGGGTAGCGCCCAGCGCTTTGCTAATGCCAATTTCGCGTATGCGCTCAGCTACCGAAACCAGCATAATGTTCATTAATCCAATAGCGCCGCCCAACAGGGTAATAACCCCTATAACTGTGGCAGCAGTTGTAACATACTCCGATTGGTCTATGAGAATACTGGCCAGCTTATCGCTTTTTGAAATTTCAAAATCATCATCTTCAGACAGGCGCAGTTTGCGTATGCTGCGCATTAACCCGGTAGCTTCGGCTATTGCTTCTTCTATTTGGTAGGCGTCGTTTACGCTTACGGTAATAATATAGGTACTTTCGGCAGTGGCATAAACCGAACGGGCATTCATAAGCGGAATAACAGCCAGATTATCGCTGCTGAAAATACTGCTGGCGCCTTTGGTTTCGAGTACTCCGGCCACAATGTATTTGCGGTTATCTACCGATACCACTTTATCTATGGCATTTTGGGGTTTTTTAAACAGTTTCACCGCTATGCCGTTGCCCAGAATAAGCAGGTTGCGGCCGCTCAAAACTTCTTGCTCGGTAAAATTGCGTCCGTATTCCAAGTTTAGGCCGGCCACGCTCAGGTAATCGGCGTCGGCGCCGGTTATAGAAATGTTGGGGTTGGTTTTTTCTGACTGGTATTTTATGGTAGCAGCAAAAGCGGCATTCAGCGAAAGGGAGGTGGTTACGGGGTAGGTAAATTGCTCTTTAAAATCGAGCGCCTGATTTATATCAATGGGTTTAAATTCTTTTGGACGCCTGCCGCGGCGCCCCACCTGTATGCCGGTTCCTTTTTTCCTGATGTCGAAATTGTTGGCGCCCATGGTGGCAAAATTACTGCTGAGCGAGGCTTGTATGCCGTCAACGGCGGTTAATATGCCCACCAGCGCCATAATGCCAAAGGCAATAATGAGGCAGGTTAGGGCCATGCGCAGCAAATTACCCCGTATGGCATTAAAGGCAAGCAGTATGGTATCGGTTAAATTCATGAACTGTGGCACGGTATTGTGGTTACAACAATTTACCCTGCTTCATTTGTTGTTTGGTGGTAAAAAAAATTACACCCTCAGCCAATACCTTGTTTGGTTTAAATTTATAAAAAATGGAATAAATATAAAGTTTTTTAACCGGAAATTAAGCCGGTAAACGCCCACGTTGAAAGCTTAAGAAATCCGGTAACGGTGCTGAAGCGATATTAAACTGAAAAAATTGCCCCGAAAACAATATTGCCACCTGTGACTTAAAAACCGGTTTCAGTCTAAAAATTACCGAAATTTGCCCGATATTTACCCCACCAAACAATGTAGGGAAAAACGGACGTTTTAGCTGTTCCTGTTACTGAAAAAATTTTTTATAACCAAACGTGCAAATAACACATGAAAAAGCGACTTTTTTTATTGACCGCGCTGCTGCTGGCAACCGGTGCGCTTGCCACGGTAAAAGCGCAAAACGTGCGGCTGGGTTTATCTGTTACGCCCGGCATTAGCTGGATGAAATTTGACGACGGACAGGGAAACACCAATGGCGACAGCAAATTTGGGGTAAACTACGGACTTACCGTTGACCTTGGCTTTGCCGACCGCTACGCCCTTTCTACCGGCATTTTTGCCGAACACGGCGGCGCAAAATCGGAAACTTTGTTGGGCGATGTTACCACCAATCTTACTTATGTAAACATTCCTTTGACGCTTAAACTCAAAACCAACCAGTTTGGCAAGTTTACCCCCTACGGACAGGTGGGTTTTACCCCCGGCGTGGCCGTGCAAAGAAAAGTAAATGACATTGATGCCAAAGATGAAATTGGCATTTTTAACCTCTCCTTAACCGCAAATGCCGGCACCGAATTTGAAATTGCCGATAAAACCAGCGCATTTGTTGCATTTCACATAGACAACGGCCTGCTGGATATTGGAAAAGACAACGGCGATGCCAAAGTGCGCAAATCTTTTGCCGGCCTGCGTGTAGGTATTCTGTTCTAAGAAAAAAAGAACCATTTGTTAAAAACCACAAAAGCAAAAACCGGCTTTTGTGGTTTTTTTCTTTCGGGTAGGGGTAAAAAATTTCGGGTAAGCCAAAAATATTCCATAATTTGGCCGCGCATCGCCACACATTGCCCTGCAATATGGCGCTGTCCTTTGCGTTATTTAATAATTTTGAAAAACTCTTAACATGAAAAACAACATCTTGCTGCTGTTAGTTATCCTGCTTTCTTTACCGGCAACTGCTTTTGCACAGGGCGAAGCAGCAAAAAGCAAGTTGAAAGGCTCTAAAGACCGCCTTATTATTGAACTTGCACACGACAACTGGCTGGAAAAACCTGATGACATTCAACTGCGATGGTATAACCGGGGCATTAATTTTTACTTTATGTACGATGTGCCGGTTATTGACGATAATGTGAGCATAGCGCCGGGTGCCGGCTTTTCCTGCTCCAACTATTACCACAACGGCTATTTTGCCTTAGATGCCAATGAGGTTACCCAAATGCTGCCCCTGCCCAATAAGGTATTAAGCGGAACAGACTCTGTAACCTTAGACCGCAAAAGAAACAAACTCAGCACCACTTTTTTAGATGCTGCCTTTGAACTGCGTTTCCGCACCAACCCCAACAAATCTAACAAGCGGGTAAAATTTGCCCTTGGCGCACGCGCCGGCTACCGCCTTGATGCGCATACCAAATACCGCGGCACCGACCTTGCCGGCTCGGGGCAAGAGGTGTTCGTAAAAACAAAACTCATACCCAACATGAACCGTTTCAGGTATGGTGTTACTGCCCGTATAGGTTATGCCAATATTAATCTTTTTGGCTATTACTCCCTGTCTAAGTTGTTTGAAAAAGACAAAGGTCCCGATATCACGCCTTTTCAGGTAGGCATTAGTTTTAACAGTTTATAGCAAGCCGCAGCCGGCCGGCATGTGCTACTGCCGCAGGTACAGGTACACAGGCAGGTGATCGCTGTAGCCGCCGTAGTATTTAGTGCCCCCATAGGTTTTGTTGGGCGTTTTTTGTCCGTTGCTGTTGGTGTACATAATCCAGTCGGCATCGTAAATATGGGCATCATCGTAGCCCAGCCGCAGCCCTTTACCGGCATTAAGCAATGCGCCAGAAACAATAAATTGGTCCAGCATGTTCCAGTCGCCCTGATGGTTGTAGCTTCCCTGCCCGTTTGTTTCCAGTTTTCCCATCAGGTCATACAGGGCATTATTGGGCAAGGCGGCGGCGGGTGGCGTTATATTTGCCTGCAAACCTTTGGTAATGCTGTTGTTGTGTGGTTCATCGTTAAAATCGCCCATTAACACCACCTTTGCCCCGGAGTTGGCGGTAAAAATCTGGTCTAATTTTTTTCGGGCAACGGCGGCGGCGGCCAAGCGTTTGGGTTCGCTTTCCTTTTCTCCGTCGCGGCGCGAGGGCCAGTGGTTTACCAGCAGATGCAGGGTTTCGCCCTTAAAGGTGCCCTTTACATATAAAATATCGCGGGTGGTCATCTGGGGGTCAAAATCAAACACCACTTTCAAAGGCTCCGATTGTACGGGGGTAAACAAACTTTTATTGTAGAGCAATGCCACATCAATACCCCGCTGGTCGGGCGAATTGTAATGCACTATGCCATAGGTTTGCTGTGCTTTTGCCTTTACAAGCAGGTCTTTCAGCACCTTTTCGTTTTCAATTTCGGCAAGCCCTATGAGCGCCGGCAGACTACCCTGTCCAACGCTGTCGAGCACCTGCACCAGTTTGGCCAATTTCACCTGATAGCGGTCGGGAGTCCACTCCTGCTTGCTGCCGGGTAAAAATTCTTCGTCGTTTATGCTGGGGTCGTTTTCGGTATCAAACAGGTTTTCAACGTTGTAAAAAGCCACAATACCGCTTATTTTGCCGCCGGCCATTTTGGCATCGGGCAGTTTTTTACCTTCGGAACAATTGCCAAAACAAAACAACGCAAATAGTAAAAATGCAAAGAACCTATACATCTGAAAAGAGGTTTATATTTTTGGAAAGTATGCCCCAAAGGTAGCAAAAAAACGGGGCAGGCAGTTTTTTTACCTCCTAAACGCTGTTTATGAACAAGCAATTTAACATTATTATTGCCGGCGCCGGCGGCATTGGCAGCGCCGCCGGGCTGCTGCTGCGAGAATTTGCCGATTTTGGCGTACACCTGTATCTTGGCGACCAGTTTGAAGACAGCGCCCGTAAAGCTGCCCAATGGATAACCGACGGCTCCGGTAAAAGCGGAACCGTGCAACCGTTTTTAATGCCCGCCACCGAAAACAGCCCCCAAATGCTGGAAATTTTTAAACAAGGGCATATTGTTTTGGATTGCCTGCCCGGCAGCCAGGCCGCACGAATTGCAACGCTTGCAGCACAGTACGGGCTGCACTACGCCAACCTCACCGAGTACGTAAAAGCCACCGCCGAAGTGAGCGCCCTGGCCAAAGATGCCCAAACCGGTTTTGTCTTGCAAACCGGACTGGCACCCGGCTTTGTAAACGTGCTGGCCATGAAACTGTTTAACAACTTTTGCCTAAAATTTGGCGTACAACAAGTTGATTCCATAGCCATGAAAGTGGGTGCGCTTACCAAACATGCCATGCCGCCTGCTTACTACGGCTTTACCTGGAGCCCCATTGGTGTTGCCACCGAATACTTAGAGCCGGCAGTAGCTATACGCAACTATCAAAAAACTGTTTTACCTTCTTTAACAGAACGGAAGGCTGTATGCATAGATGGTGTTTGGTACGAAGAAGCCCTTACATCGGGTGGCGCAGCCGATTTGCCCGATACTCTGGCAAACAAAACCCGATTGCTCGATTACAAAACCCTGCGCTATCCGGGGCATTACGCCTGGGTTGAGAAAACCTTGGCCGGTTTTGATGCCAATGCCCCCAACAAAACCCAACTGTTACAGTCAGAAATGCTGCAAACCGTGCCTATGCTGGAAGATGATGTGGTGGTTATTTATGTATCGGTACAGGGAAAAGACCAGCGCGGGCAGTTGCACCTCACAGAGCAATCGTACCGAATTTTACCCTTTGCCGTGGGCAACAAAACCCTGCGCGCCATACAGGCCACCACGGCCTCGGCATTGGCCGAAGCCGCACGGCTGCTGCTTACCGGCAATTACCGCGGTGTGGTACACCAAAGCCACCTTAACCCCGATGCTTTTTTGAACGGACGCTTTGTTTCTATGGTGTACCGGTAAATGAGCGCACCTATATTACTCCTGAGAGGGTGCAGGGGAGATTCTTTGCAAGGTTACCTTACCTTTTTTGGTATTGTTGCCAATACCAACAGCGGGGCACGTGCATTAAAATCATCCTAAAGTTCCTGCTTAGGGTGTTGGCTGTGGCATAGAGCGTTTTCTGTATTAATTTCAGCCATGCAGGTTTTCATTTTGGCTCGTTTTTTGTACCTTTGTTAATGGAACACACACAACAAGATAAATTAAATAATTTTTGTATGAAAAAAACAAACATCACCTGCATAACTGCATTATGTTTTACTGCTTTTAGCATTTTGCTGTTATTTGGCGGCATTTTGCACCTGCAAGCCCAAACCGAAGATCCATGCGTAACGGCTGGTTATACCTTAGCCACTACCGCTACCGATGCCACATGCTATGGCGCCAGCAATGGCACTGCCACGGTAGCCAGCACGGGCTGTAATTGTGTTTTCAGCGGTTGTGTATTTACGTGGCAAGACGGGCAGCAAACCCACACGGCCGTTAATCTTACAGCAGGCGCCTACAGCGTTACCATTACCCACCCCAATGGTTGTGTAATGGATACGGTAGTGGTGGTTGGCCAACCCGAAAACTTTGTTAGCGGGGTGACTGCCGTAAGTCCGCTTTGCCCCGATTCAGAAGATGGCAGCGCAGAGGTTATTCCATCGGCAACTGCCGGGCCGCTCACTTATCTTTGGTCAAACGGAAGTACCGATGCCATGCTTAACGGAGTACCTGCCGGCAATTACAGCGTTACGGTTACCAATTATATTGGCTGCCAATATACTACCGATATTACCATTGACCCTCCACAGCAACCCACTCTGGAGGTAAGCGCCCTTAAAACCTGCCCCAACACCAGCAGCGGAAGCGCAACCGTGAGCGTAAGCGGCGGCACACCGCCATTTACCTACCGCTGGAACGACCCTGCCGAATGCCCCTACGCCATGGCCGCAAATTTAGCTGCCGGCGCTTATACCGTTACGGTTACCGATGCCAACGGTTGCGAACACACCGCCTCGGCTACCGTTGAAGCTTTTCCCGAGGCCACAGCACAAATAAATGTGCAAAACGCTTGCTTTGGCGCCAACAACGGCCGCATCACAATTGCTCTTACCAATGCAGTTTTACCCGTTTCCTTCCTTTGGGACGGTTTGCCCATAACCAACACCACCGAAATTGAAAATATAGCGCCCGGTACCCACCAACTAACCCTAACAGACGGCAACGGTTGCAGCCAAAACCATGTGGTTACGGTGGGGCAAGATGCGCTTCCGGTTACGGTTACAGGCCCGGCAACGGCTGTTTGCCCCGGCCAACCCATGCAGTTAAGCGCATCGGGCGGCAATACCTACACGTGGTCGCCCCAAACCGGGTTAGATAACCCCGGCAGCGCCAGCCCTTTGGCTACTGTTACACAGGCTACCATTTATCAGGTGCAGGTAAGCACAGATGCGGGTTGCACTGCATCGGCATCGGTTGTTATTAATGTGCTGCCGGCACCCCAACCTTCTATAAGCGCATGGAATACCACTTTATGCCAGGGCGAAAGCACCCAAATGGTGGCCATAGTACCCGGCGGTGCAAGTTCTTTTGCATGGAGTCCTGCAACAGGGTTAAGCAATCCGATGGTAAATGCGCCAACGGCCACCCCTGCCCAAACCACTACCTACACGGTTATTGCCACGGCATCAAACGGCTGCACCGGTACTTCGCAAATAACCCTTACCGTTGAAGATTGTACCGGCATAACCACGCCCGGGCAACTGCGCCTTAGCCAAATTTACCCCAACCCGGGCAATGGCGTGTTTACCATACAACTGCAACAGGCAGCCGGTGTAAACGGCATTGCCGCTTTGGTGTACAACATGGGCGGGCAACTGCTGCAAACCGGAGCCATAAACGCCGGAGAAACCACCCTGCAACTCAACCTTAGCCAATTTGCCAAAGGCCTTTATTACCTTACCCTGCAAAGCAGCGCCGAAAAACAAGTGTTTAAACTTGTAATACAGTAAGTAAGCTAAC
This sequence comes from Sphingobacteriales bacterium TSM_CSS, assembly GCA_002212985.1. Lineage (GTDB taxonomy): Bacteria > Bacteroidota > Bacteroidia > Chitinophagales > UBA2359 > UBA2359. The sequence goes on along the minus strand of NBMY01000026.1, from coordinate 1,766 downwards.
CGGTGGTAAAAAGCCCGCAGTAGGGCTGCAATATTGGCACCAAACTGCAGTTCAATGCCTAATGTATTGTGTAGCAATGCAGCAAATAGTTGGTTCAGCAAGCTCGCTAATTGGTGAGTGTGTTTGTTGAACTAAACCGGTTAGCCAAAAGAGCATGAATAATACATTTCGTGCAGCCTCTGAAGGGGCACGGCGCAGCCATGCGCGGGCGGGAGTTATGAGCGGATTGAAATTATTCCGAATAGGCAAACCCAAAGGGGTCGGGGTACTTAAACCGGTAACCCAACTGCGTTGTAAGTCGGGTATTGCTTATATAATTGCCGGCCAGTTCGGTATCGGTTTCGGGGGGTAAAAACACCGGTGGCTGCAGATGCAGTTGCCGGGCTGCAAAGGGGTAAAATTCCCTTCGAGTGGGGTGTTCATCGGCACAAACATTAAAAACGGCAGGGAAGCAGTTTTGCTGCAGCACTTCGCAAATTACGCCAATGCAATCATCAAGGTGAACCAGATTTACCGGCGCATTGCCACCTGCTACCTCTACCCTGCCCGCCAAAAAACGCCCGGGATGCCTGCTGCCCCCGGCCAAACCGGCCATGCGCAGTATGGTAACGCCAAACCGGCCTTGTTGCTGCCACAACTGCTCTACCGCACGCAGCGCCCGGCCGGCGGCAGTTGCGGGTGTACCAAGGGCGGCATCTTCTTCTGTAACCAGCCTGCCTAACGGCGCATATACCGATGTGGAACTTACCAGAATTACCTGCTGAACCTCCGATGCGGCAACTGCCTCGCATAAGGCCTGCATTTGCTGCAGGTGGCGGGTTTCGGTTTCTGCTGCAAACTGTTTTGCTGCCGGCGGTATGTTTACTACCAAGGTGCGTGCCTGTAAAAGCGCAGGTAAATTGCCCTGCGGCAAGGGGTTAAGTTGTAACAGGTATGCCTCTATGCCGGCTTGTTGCAGCACAGGCAGTTTTGCGGCTGTGGTGGTAGAGCCCTTTACCGCATACCCCTGCGCCAGCAATTGCTGCGCCAGCGGAAAACCCAGCCACCCGCACCCTATAACCGAAACATCGGAACCCATGCCCTATTTTTTTGCCCCGGCATTGGGTTTTGCAGTTTGGGGCGTTGTTGTTTTTTCAATCACTTTCATAGATGATTTGGTATCCGCTTCGGGCTGTTTGCCTTTTCCGGCATTGGGTTGTGCGCCGCCTTGGGGCAGGTTGTTTTTTTCGGCAAAGGCTTTAATAATTTCATCGGGGCTTTTACCCAGGTTGGAAAGCGAAAACTGCACATCATCGGCCAACTCGTGGTTGGGGTAAGTTTTTAAAAACTTTTCGTAGGTTAATTTGGCTTTTTCTAAGTCTTTCAGGTCGTTTTCGTAGGTAAAACCCATTAAAAACAAGCTGTGGGGCGCTTTTGAGTAGCTGTTGTAATCTTTTAAAATGCGCTCATAGGTGGCAATGGCCTTGTCGAACTGGCGCAGCGAACGGTACATTTCGCCTGCTTTAAAGAGGTATTGTGCAGAAAGTGTATCATCGGGATAAGCGGTGGCGTAGGCTTCGTAAGATTCAACGGCAGTTTGCGCCGCTTTGGGGTCGAAGGTTACGGCATTGCCTTCTTTAACAAACGCACTTTCGGCGCTGACAATATTTTTTTGCATATTTTTTTTGGCGCTGTCGGCGCTGTTGCAGGCGGCAAAGGTTACAATAAGCACCAGAAGCGGTATTTTTACCCACTGTTTCATGTTTTTTTGGTTTAAAATGATGATA